>DATLTP010000047.1:0-21344 GCA_035533535.1 Bacillota bacterium
CCGCTGCACGCGGGCGCCCATCTGGCCCAGCAGGGCGCAGTAATCGCGTGTATCGCGGATGTCCGGGGCGTTGCCAATGTGAGTTGGCTGCTCGGCCAGCAGTGCGGCGGGAATGGCTGCCAGGGCCGAATACTTCGAGCCCGCCACCCGCACCGAGCCCCGCAGGGCGCTGCCGCCGCGCACCAGCCACTGCTGTGCTATCAGTCCCATGCCAGCGGGCGCGTGGCCAGGTAGACCTTGTAGATCCCGCCGCGCGGCCCAACCAGCACGTAGGCCCAACCCTCGCGCAGCTGTAGGCCGGTCAGGGTGTATCCAGCATTCGGGTCGCAGAATCCGACGCCTGTTTCCGGGTGGGCCGCCGCCCACGCGTAGACCGCAGGCCACGGTACCGTGAGGCCCGTGTTTGGCCCGTAGACGGTGCCGTTCAGCTCCACCTCATACCCGGCGGCCAGGCCGGCCGGGCCGCGCCCGGCCACCAGCCCGCCGTAGACCTGCTCCCCTACGGTGCATGCCGAGACCGGGGTCGGGGCGGCGGCGGGCGCCGGCCGGCCCAGGGGGAGGAGCACGCCGCCCACCAGCGCCAGGGCACCGAGGGCGACCCTAACGGGCATCATGGCCGCTCCCCCGCGCCAGCAGGTCGAGCAGAACCTCGTGCTGCTCGTGCAGCAGCAGCCGCAGCTCCTCGATCCGCTTCAGCAGCCGGGCTGCGGTCTCCAAATCCAGGTTCTCCACGCGCAGGGCTGCTTCGTGTTCGACCGTGGTCGACAAGCGAGCCACCTCCATCCCGGGTCGTGTCGGCCCCGTATTGACGGTAGCGCAGCCCGTGTCCAGGCGGCCCAACGTCTGCCAGGGTTCCGGTTGGCTTTGCCAACGCTGGGAGCGCGATCCGTCGGCACGGACGCATCCTCACGAAGGAAGACGAATTGTGGACCCAGAACGTGGTGGCACGAGCCAGGTGCGGCGAGGCCGCAGGAGGGCGCCCATGATAGCCGACTCGCCGGAGTTGCGCAGCCACGTGCGGCGTTTTTTGGACGTGGGCCTGATGCTCGACCCATGGCTGGCCGGCCTGGACCGGGAGCGTTTCACGTTCGACAGCCAGGACCTGCTCAGCCGGGCCGCCGAGGGCCTGGCGGCCACCCACTGGCGAGAGCCGGTCATCACGGCCACCCTGGGGGACACCCCGGCCACCCCGGCCCTGGGACGCAAGGCCGTCCGCGAGATTTTGGATTCGACGGCCGCCACCATCGCCAGCGGCCAGCTCGGGCGCATTCGCGTCAACATCGGCATGGCCCAGGAGGCCGTGCGTCGCCTGGAGGCGTTCATCCGCGCCGTGGGCTTTGGGGCGGCCGTCAACGTCTACCTTCTGGTGGAGACGGCGAAGAACCAGGGCGCCCTGGTGTACTATGGCGAGATTCCGGAGGGCGAGTTCGTCAGTGCCATCCGCCACCGGCCCTGGGTGCGCGAGTCGATTGATGGCGAGCTTCTGCGTGACCTGGCGACCGGCGAGATGCGCATCGCGGTCCGCGACGGGCGGCGGGTTGTCACCACCACCGCCAAGGGGAAGCGGGCCGGGCGCCCGGCCCGGGACATCCTGGGCGAGACGGGCTACCTGACCGAGCGCCTGGCCCTGATCCACATGTCCAACTTCAGCGCCATCGAGGACTACGACCAAATCGTGAGCAGCGTCGTGCCGCGCGAGACCGCGTGGCGGCGGCGCTTTGTTGAGTTCGCCGGAATTGGGCGCGGCCAGCGGGTGCTGGACGTTGGGTGCGGCACGGGCGCCCAGCTCACCGAGGGCGGCCTTCTGGAAACCGTCGGGCCGGAAGGGCACGTGACCGGGCTCGACCCCGCCGTCGGCATGCTGGAACGCGCGCGCCGCAAAGTCCAGGGGGATTTGGCCGGGCAGGTCGACTTCGTCATTGGGAAGGCCGAGCGCCTGCCATTCCCCGATGGCAGCTTCGACGCGGTCCTGGACGTTCAGGTCCTTCACCTCACCGATTTGCCGCAGGCTGCCGCCGAGATGGCGCGGGTGGCTCGCCCAGGTGGGATCGTGGCCCACGCGGGCTCGTACCGAGGCGACCAGCGTGCGCCCGAGTGGCTGCGGTGGTGGATGCAGCCAGCGGCCAAGGTCGCAGGCCGGTACGGGATGGATGTGGCGGTGGCGGGTCTGGCGACCGGCCAGGTGGCCCAGGCGTTCGAGGCGGCCGGCCTGGTCGGCGTGCGCAGCGACCGCCAGCGCAACGAGAGCGTCTTCGTCAACCTCGAGGAGGCCGCCTATTTCCTGATCCGCAGCCAGGCGTGGATCCAGCGGGTGCTGGAGGTCATCCCCTGGGCCGCCCGGCGCGACCTTCTCGCCGAGATCGTGGCTCGCGGCCGCGACATCGAAGCGAGGACGACCCTGAAGGAGCGCACGGTTGGCTTCCCGTCCGAGTATGTCTGTGCGGAGGTTCCCACCGGAAAGTGAGAGCCCTGGTCATCTCCGAGAACCGCCTGGCCGCCCTCGGCCTGCAGACCCTGGCGGCGCATAGCGGCCTCGCCGCGCAGGGGGCCACGCCGCGAGAGGCGCTGGCCTCGGCGCGCTCGGGAGACCTCATGCTCTGCTACGCCGACGGCTGGGACGGCGAGGCCCAGGAACTGCTGAGCGCCCTGCACGGGGCGCACGCCCGGTTCGTGGTGGTGATTCCGGCCATGAGCCCTGAGGTCCGGCGCGCCGTGCTCGCGGCCGGCGCCCTGCACGCCTTCAGCCATGACGAATCCGACGAGATCCGCTCGGTCCTGGCGAACTTTCGCTGGTCCGCCGAGCCGGCCGACGAGCAGTTCATCCTGGCCAACGGGTACGTCATCGACCTGCCGCGGCGCCGCATCCGGCGCGGGGACCGCTTCCTCCCCCTGACCCTGACGGAATGCCACCTCCTGCAACTGCTGCGGGACGAGGCCTACGCCAACCCCGGCGAGCCCATGCCGCCGCCGCGCATCCACGCGGCCGTCTGGGGCAACGCCGACGCCCGCGCGCCGGCCACCCTGCGCGGCCACATCGCCCAGCTGCGCGGCAAGCTCGAGGTCGACCCCGAGCACCCCCAGGTCCTGCTCGGCCGCCGCGGCCGCGGCTACTGGCTCGAACTGGCGCCGCACGACCAGTGGCGGGGCCTGGCGGGTGGCACCGACAGCTGATGCCCAGGGAGGGGACCACCCCATGAGAGCACCGCACATGGACGATTACTTCGCGCTCCGCCTGCTCGGCGAGCCCGCCGTATCGCCCGACGGCAGCCGCATTGCCTTCACCGTCCAGACGTGCGACCGCGCCGCGGACCGGGACCGGTCCGCCATTTGGCTGGCCAGCACCGGCGCGTCCGATTCGGCCCGGCCCCTGACGGCCGGCACCGCTCGCGACCGCAGCCCGCGCTGGTCCCCGGATGGGCAAAGCCTGGCCTTCATCTCCGACCGGGCCGATGGTCGCCCGCAGATCCACATCATCCCCGCGGACGGCGGCGAGGCGCGCCGGGTGGCGACCGAGCCGGCCGTGTCCGGGGGGCTGGTCTGGTCGCCGGACGGCAGCCGCCTGGCCTTTGTCGGCCGCGTGCTGTCGCAGCCGGACGGGTGGCCCCCCTACGCCGGGGCGCCGGAAGGCGACGCCCAGCGCGCGCGCGCCCAAGCGGCGGGCATTCGCGGCGACACAGACGTAAAGGTTGTTACACGAGTCCTCTATCGGATGGACGGACTGGGCGAATACGGCGACCGCCGCAGCCATGTGTTCACCGTCCCCGCAAGCGGGGACGGACCGGCCACCCAGGTCACGGACGGCGACTTCGACCACGGCTACCCCGCGTTCTCCCCCGACGGGCGCTTCCTGGCCATGGCCGCGAACCGGCGCCCAGCGCAGGAGGCGGATCTGGATAACCATACCGACCTCTGGGGGTGTGAGGTGGCCAACCGCCGCATGTTCCTCCTCTGCAGCCCCGGGGGCTCGGTCCTCAACCCCGCCTGGTCGCCGGACGGCAGGCGCCTCGCGTTCGTCGCCGACGACGCCAGCGCCGGGCGCACGACCTCGCCGGGCTGCTGGGTGGTGGCATTCGCCGGCGCGGACGCGCCAGCGCAGACCCCCACCTGCATCAGCCGCAGCCTGGACCGTCCCGTCTCCTACCCGGACCTGACCGACCTGCGGCTGCACACGGTGGGGGCCAGCGTCGCCTGGTCATGGGACGGACGCCACGTCTACTTCCCCGTGTTCGACCAGGGCGTTACGGCTGTTTATCGCGCGGCCCCAGACGGAACTCCGGAAGTAGTTACGGAGACTCCCGGGCCCAATGGGCGGACTTTTGGCGGCTTCGCCACCGGTGGTCCAGGCCCGGTCGTCGCCTACACCGGTGGTGACGCCGTGACGCCCGAGGAGCTGTTCGCCTTCCGTCCGGGCGAGGCGGCCATCCGCCTCTCGGCCATCAACGCGTCACACGTGGCCGGCCTGGCGCTGCAGCCTGTCCGGCGCTTCCGCTACGCGGGAGCCGACGGCTGGCCCATCGAAGGCTGGTTCATGCCAGCCGCCGGATGCGCGGGCCGGCCGGCACCGTGTGTCGTGCACGTCCATGGCGGCCCCCACAGCGCGTACAGCGATGCCATCCAATTCACCATGCAACTGCTGGCCGCCGCCGGCATCGCCAGCCTCTATGTGAACCCGCGCGGGTCGCAGGGCTACGGGCAGACCTTCGCGAGCGCCTGCGCCGGGGATTGGGGCGGCAAGGACTTCCTCGACATCATGGCGGGGTGCGACCACGCGGTCGCCGCGGGTTGGGCCGACCCGGACCGCCTCGGCCTCACCGGGTATTCTTACGGCGGGTACATGACTTGCTGGGCCGTGACGCAGACTGGCCGCTTCCGCGCAGCCCTGGCCGGGGCGCCGATCGCCAACCGCCATTCCTTTTATGGCACCAGTGACATCGGCGTGCACTTCGGTGAGACCGAGTTCCCGGGCAACGCCTGGGAATCGGAGGACGGCCACCTGGCGCGCTCCGCCCTGCGCTTCGCAGCCCGCGTGAGCACGCCGATCCTCTTTCAGCACGGCGAGGCCGACCTGCGCTGCCCCATCGCCCAGACGGAGGAGTACTTCGTGGCCCTGCGCCGCCAGGGCAAGACCGCGGTCATGGTCCGGTACCCCGGCGAGTTCCACTCCACGGGCGGGCACAGCCCGCGCCATAAGCAGGACCGCATGGCGCGCATGATCGCCTGGTTCCAGCACTGGCTGCTGGGGTAAGGGCTCAGGCCGACGGCGCCACACCCCGGCGTTGGTGAGGCCAGTCCGGACGCATCCGGCTGGGCGATCCGTCGTGCCGACGCCGGTTTTGCACCGCCCGGGCGGACGATTTCGAACCGGCGGCCTACCGCCCGGCCGTGGCCTTGGCGAGGCGGAAGAACGCCCCGTACGGGGGCAGGGCCGGCAGGCGGGCGCCGACGGCAGCCCGGAAGGCCTCGTCGATGGCGGCGACGTCCTCCGCGTCAAGCGTGAGGTCGCCCGCCTCGGCGTTGGCCCGCACGTGGGCCGGCGAGACAGCCTTGGGGATCGCGGCCACGCCGCCGCCGGCGACCACCCAGGCCAGGGCGGCCTGCTCGGGGCTGGCCCCGTGCCGCTTGGCCACCTGCGCCAGGGCGGCGTAACGCGGATGCCGGGCCATGCGGCCCTCCCCCAGGGGGCTGTACGCGAGGATGATCTGGCCGTGGGCGCGGGCATATGGCAACGTCGCCCGCTCGATCCCGCGGTCGGCCACGCTGTAGCGGACTTCGTTGAACAGGACCCGCTCGCCGGCGGGGAGGCCGGCCTCCGCCGCCGACAACCACGCGCCGTGGAAGTTGCTCACCCCGAAGTGGCGCACGAGCCCCTCTCGCCGGAGATCCGCAAACGCCCGCAGGGTCTCGGACACCGGGGCGGAGCGCGTGGGCCAGTGCAGCAGGACAGCGTCGAGGTGGTGGGTGCGCAGGCGGCCCAGCGCACCCCGCACGGCCGCCATGGCCTCGGCGTACCCGGCATGGGAAGGCCACACCTTGTCGACCAGGAAGACCTGGTCGCGGCAGTCGGCCACGGCCTCGCCGACGATGGCCTCCGCCCGGCCGCCGCTATAAAACTCGGCGGTGTCGATCAGCGTCATGCCCAAAGAGATCCCCAGGCGCAGGGCCGCCACCTCGCGCCGGCGCGACCGGGCATCCTGGCCCATGTGGTAGCTGCCCTGGCCGATGGCCGCGACGCGGCCGCCCCCGGGAAGATCGACGCCCCTCATTTACACACAGCCAAGGCCCGCCAGGGTTGGGTCGACCCGCAGCCAGAGGCCAGCCAACTGGTCAACCTCTTCGGCGGACAGGTGCGACAGAAAGCGCGACCGGAGCACCTGCAGGTGCGTGTCGGCCGCGGCCGCCAGGGCCGCGCGCCCCGCTTCCGTGAGCGACACTGCCATGGCCCGGGCGTCCTCCGGGGTGCTGTGGCGGGCCACGAGCCCATCCCGCTCCAGGCGGGCCAGCAGCCGCGACAACCCGCTCGGGCTCAGCACGACGAGGCGGACGAGCTCGGCCATGGCAAGCCGCTCGCCTGGCGTCCGCGTGAGATGGAACAGCACCTCGAAGCCGTTCAGGCTGAGTCCATGGCGGGTGATGAGCGCGGCGTCAATCTCCCTGACCAGGAGGCCGTGCACGTGGACCAGGCCGAGCCAGGCCATGACCTCGGCAGGCGCAAGCTTGATGCAGGTGTCGCGCAGGTCCGGCCCAGCCGCGGAAAAGCGCCCCCATCCGGCCCAACCCTATCACACCGGCCGGATCGACATCATTGCGTGCGCACGCAACATCGGGTAGCATGAGCCCTGAACCAAGGGGGGGCGCCAGTGTTGGTCATCGTGCTCCAGGTCATCGCGGCTGTCATGTTCGTGCTCGCCGGCGGGCGCAAGGTGCCGGCCACCGTGGCCCATGACGACTTCCCCCAGTATGGCTACACCCCCGGCTTCCGCCGGATCGTCGGCGGGCTGGAGCTGCTGGGCGCAGCCGGGCTGATCGCCGGCATCTGGATCCCCCTCCTGGCCACGCTCTCCGGCATCGGGCTGGCTGTCCTGATGGTCGGCGCCGTGGTCACCCACATCCGCGGCCATGACCCGCTCGTCCGCGCCGTGGTTCCCGCCGTGCTCCTGGTGATCGTCGCCGTGATCGCCCTGGCGCGCTGAGGCCGCCTTCCGACCCTCCATCCCAGGTGCGACAATGAGGCGGGAGGCGAGCACGCCCTGCTCACGCCCGCCGTCGCGCAGAGCGTGCTCGCATCCATCCTCGTGCTGCTGGTCGCGGGGCTGGCGGCCGGCTGGCTGGCGGAGCGGCTGCACGTGCCCGACATCGTCGTCTACCTTGTGGTCGGCATCGCCCTCGGCCCCGCTGTCGCCGGCTGGCTGCAGGCGCCGGCCGGGTCCGTGGCCAGCCAGCTGGTCTTCGTGGCCGGCGCGGCCCTCCTACTGTATGAGGGTGGGCGCGAGATGCGCCTGCACGAGGTGCGGCGGGTCTGGCTGACCCTCACCCTGCTGAGCACCGTCGGGGTGTTGGCCGGCGCGTTGGTTGTGGCCGGAATCGGGGCCTGGCTCCTGCACCTGCCCTTCACCATGGCCCTGCTGCTGGCGGCCGTGCTCTCGCCGACCGACCCCGCCAGCATCGTTCCCCTGCTCCGCCATGTGGCGGTGACCCCGAAGCTCGCCCAGACTGTCGTGGGCGAGTCGGCGCTGAATGACGCGACGGCGGCCACGATCGCCGTGGCGGTCCTGGCCGTGGTGAGCGGCGGCAACGTGGTTTGGTGGAAGGGCTTCCTCAACTTCGCGACATCGAGCGTCGGCGGGCTGGCCATTGGTGCTGCCGTCGCCGCCGCCACCGCGTTCGCCGTGTCCGGCGCCCTGGGCCGGGCCCCGCGCCCCATCCGGGAGGAGCGCGGCCCCATCCTGGCGCTGGTCACAGCCCTGGGCGCCTACCTGATCGCGGATCGGGTCGGCGCCAGCGGCTTCATGGCCGTGTTCGCCGCCGGCGTCATCCATGGCAACCGCGGGGTGTTTCGGCTGCTGCCGCCGGAATCGCGAGTGCAACCCAGCGAGCAGGGCTTCATGGCCGTAACCGGCCACCTGATGCGGATGGCCATCTTCGTCCTGCTGGGCACCCAGATCGATTTCGGGTCCCTGCTTGGCGACCTCTGGCCGGCTGCGCTGCTGACTTTGACCCTGGTGATCCTGGCCCGCCCGGTGACCGTACTGGTGTCCGCGCTACCGGACCGGCGGGCCCGCTGGACCTGGCCGGAGCTCGGCTTTCTGATCTGGGTGCGCGAAACGGGCGTGGTGGCTGCCGTCCTGGCTGGGATCCTGGCCTCCCGCGGCGTGCCCGGCGCGCCGCTGATCTCCAGCACTGTCGTCCTCGCCGCCCTGGTCACCCTGCTGCTGCAGGGCAGCACCACTGCCGCCGTCGCCCGCCGCCTGGGGGTGGGGGCCAGGGTTGCCGAGCCGTTGAACCAGTGAACGCGCGGGGCAAGCCCCGCGCGTCACGCCGTCACCCCAGCCCGAACAACCCGGCCGCCGTCCCGCCCAGGATGGCGGCCTTGCCCGCCTCGCCGATGGGCAACGCCTGGATGCTCGCCACCGCTTTCTCCATGTCGCCGATCACGTGCGGGTAGTCGGTGCCAAGCACGAGCCGGTCCGCGCCCGCCGTGGCGATCGCGCATTCCAGCGCAGGCAGATGGAAGCTGACCGTGTCGTAGTACATCCGCGGCAGGTAGTGGCTCGGGGGGTGCGGGATGTTCGCGCGGCACTCCGGGTAGGCGCGGTAGCCAATGTCCAGGCGCCCGGCCAGGTACGGCAGGGTTCCGCCCAGGTGCGGCAGGATCAGGCGGACCTTGGGGTACCGCTCCAAGAAGCCGCTGAAGATCATGGAGGCCACGATCAGCGTGGTGTCGGCCACGAACCCGACCAGGGGGCCGAGGGCGAAGTCCTTCATGTGCGCCACGGCCAGGGGCTCCATGGGGTGAAGGAACACGACGGCGCCATGCCGGTCGCAGGCCTGGAAGAAGCGGCTGAACATGGGATCGGACAGGAAGCGGCCGTTGATGTGCGTCCCCAGGATCACGCCGTCCATGCCGGCACCCAGCGCCCGCTCGAGCTCCTCAATGGCCGCGTCCGGGTCCTGGAGGGGAACGCTGGCCAGCGCGCGCAGGCGGTCCGGGCGCTGCTTGCGCAGCGCCAATAGGCCGTCATTGGCCGCTCGGCATAGGCCCACGGCGGCGGCCCCGGAGGCAAAGTAGACGTTGGGGATGGAAAGCGACAGGACCGCCACGTCGATGCCGCAGCGGTCCATGTCCTGAAGCCGCGTCTCGAGCTCGCGCATGGCTGGGGTGAGCGTGACGACCCGGGCCCCGTCCTTGCGGATGACCTCCAGGCCCGTCGCCGGGTCAGCAACGATGGCCAGCCCCGGGTAGGCGCGGACCTCGTCCAGATAGCCGCCCGGGTAAAAGTGCGTGTGCACGTCGACGCGCATGAGCCGACCCCCCTAGGCGGCAACGCTTCGCCGCCCGGGGGGCCCTCCCCTACGCCAGCGCCAGCGGCAGGTGCTTCACCCCGTGCAGGATGAACCCCGGCACCGGCTCCAGGGGCGCGTTGCCGGAGCGCTGGAACACCGGAAACCGCCGGATGAAGACGGACAGGGCCAGACCCGCCTCCAGGCGCGCCAATGGCGCGCCCAAACACGTGTGGATCCCGTGCCCGAAAGCTATGTGCGGGTTGGGCGTCCGCGTGATGTCAAACCGGTCCGGATTGGTGAAGCGGGCGGCGTCGCGGTTGGCCGACCCGATCCAGGCCACCACGACCTCGCCCGCCGGGATCGTGTGGCGGCCGATCTTCACCTCGACGGCGGTGCTGCGGAACATGGCCTGCACGGGCGACCGGTAGCGCAGGACCTCCTCGATGGCGGCCGGCAACAGGTTCAGGTCCTCGCGCAGACGGGCGAGCGCGTCGGGGTGATTCAGCAGGGTTTGCACGGCGTTGCTGATCAGGTTGGTCGTGGTCTCGTTGCCCGCGACCAGCAGCAGCCAGCAGAACTGGAGCACATCATCGTTCGAGAGGCGCTCGCCGTCGATCTCGGCCTGCACGAGGCCGCTGATCAGGTCGTCAGCGGGGTGGGCTCGGCGCTGGGCGATCACGTCCGTGAAGTAGGCCCACATGGCCGCCATGGCCTCGTCGTACCCGGCGGGGCGTTCGGCCTGGTCGCCCATCAGCACGGCGTCAGCGGAGGACACGATCATGTCCGACCACTGCTTGAAGGCGGTGCGGTCCTCGCCCGGGATGCCCAGCATTTCGGCGATGACCAGAACCGGCAGGGGCTCGGAGAACTCGCCCACCAGGTCCAGCCCGCCACGCTCCTGCGCGCGGTCGAGCAGCTCGGTGGCCAGCGCCTCGATGCGCGGCTGCAGCCCCGCAATGGCCTTGGGGGTGAAGGCGCGGTTCACGAGGCTGCGAAGCTTCGTGTGGCGGGGCGGGTCCGTGCTGATCAGGCTGCGCGGGGCGCCCTCCGCGCCGAGGCCGGACGAGAAGCGCGCTTGATCGGAGAGGACCATGCGGACGTCCTCATAGCGGAAGACGTTCCAAAGCGGCGGGCGGTTGATATGGACGACACCGCCCATGGTGCGGGCGGTCTTGTAGAAGGGGTACGGATTCAACCGCATGGCGGGTGTCATCTGCGCCGCGATGTCCAAGGGGTGTTCATCCTCCTTATTTGAGCCGCGGCCTTCGAGCCGCGATGCTCGAGAGACGCCCGCGCGTCCATATTGAAGCCCGCGATGCACAGGAGACGCCCCGCGCGTCCGCGTTGGAGCCGCGATGCACGGGAGACGCCTCGCCCGTCGGTATTGGAGCCGCGATGCGCGGGAGACGCCCGTGCTCCATATTGAAGCCTCGACGCAGGGAAGACGCCCGCGCGTCCGTTTAGGATCGTGGCGCTTGGGCGCCCGTCAGATACATCTCGGTTGCCCTGCGGAGCGCGGCCCCCAGGTCGTCGCGGGCGCCGCCGTGGTACCAGTTGGTCACGTTCGAGAGCAGGATGCCCTCCAGGCCAAGGGCCAGCTCCTCCGGGGTGCGGTCGGGCCTGGCCTCGCCCCGGCGCTGGGCTGCCACAAACAGCCCGGTCACCAGCTCGTGGAACATGGCAGAGCCCGCATGGGCCACTCCGCGCCGCATCAGCTCCGTGGCCCAGACCCAGATCAGCTCCGGGCTGCCCGCGGACCAGCTGCCAAGCAGCGCGAGCAGGCGCTCCAACTGCACCCGCAGGCTCACCGGCGACGGCGACGGCGCCTCGCCGAGCTCGGCCTGCGCTTGGCGGACAAGCGGGACGACAGCGGCCAGGGCCAGGTCCTCTTTGGTCGAGAAGTAGTTGTAGAAGGTGCCCTTGGCCACGCCGGCGGCGGCGGCCACCGCCTCAACGGTCGTCGTGCTGAAGCCCCGTTTGCGGAACAGGTCCAGGCCGGCCGCGACCAGGGCGGCGTGAATCTGCTCCCGTTGGGCCTGGGCGATGCGGATGGCGATGCGCCTCCTCGCCGGACAAAGTGACCAGGGTCATATTATGACCCTGGTCACATCCTGCGGCAAGCCCGCTCCGCCGCGGCCCGGGCGCGTTATGATGTGTGAGGTGACCCACACGCCGGTCGCACGGGCTTGGGCTTGGGCTTGGGGGTATCACGGGTGTTTCTTCTGAGCGCGGCGCTGGAGCCGCCAAACAGCGGTCAGGCCCCAGTCGACCGCCCGAACCTGACGGTCCGCTGGCAGCGGGGCGCGCTGCCGCCCCCGGACCCGCGGGATCTGGCAGCCGGCGGCGCCACGCGGCTGGTCATCGATCTCGGGGGCGCTCCCAGCATGGACGACCTGGTGCCCGTCGTGGCCGCGGCCGCACAGGCCGGCCTGCAGGTTGAGGTCTGGGCGGGAGCGGGCCCCTGGTGGACCCCCGAGACGTGCCGCCGCCTCCGTGACGCGGCTCTGGGGCGTGCCGTCGTGCGCCTTGGCCCCCAGCGGCGCCCAACCCGCTCGCGGCGCACCTGGGATCCGGCTGGCTTGGCCGCCAGCGCCATCGCACACGCGACGGCCGCGGGCCTGGCAACCAACGTCGGGCTGCCGCTCACCCGCCTCGGGACACGCCACCTGGCCCCGCTGCTCGATTGGGTCGAGCGAGCCGGTGCCGGCGGCTGCGACGTGGAGCACCTCATGCCGGACGGGCGCCTTGACTGGCGCCAGCACCTGCCGCGGCCCGCCCAGATCCGCACCGCCATGCATACCCTGACGGCTGCCGCCTGGTCGTGGCAGCGCCGGCGAGTCCCCCTTGTCGCGCGGACCTGGCATGGCCCAGCCGACCCCGCGTACGTTCACATCTGGTGCCTGCGCCACGCGCCAGAACAGGCTGAGGCGGCCCTGGTCGCAGCCCGGCGCAAGGGCGCCGCCTGGCCGGACCTGGCCTGGATCGACGGCGCCGGCAACGTCTTCGCCGTGGCCGGGCTCATGGGCCTCACCCTGGGCAACCTGCGGCATCGCGGGTTCGCGGAGATGTGGCAAGACCGCGACCTTCCGGGGTGGGAACGGACGCGCAGGCTGCACGCCGACATCGGCGCGCGATGCACGGGCTGCCACTGGCGCGAGGTCTGCCGGGGCGGCGAGCGGGCCCGGGCCATGGCCGAGGAGTCCGTCAACGGGCCAGACCCAGGCTGCTGCCTGTCGGACCGTGAGGTGGCCGGGCCTCAGACAGCCGCCGGCTGAGGCGCTGGGCGTCCCCTTCCCCGGCCGAGCCCGGCATCGCCTGAGGGCCTGTCGACCGCAGTCCACGGCCGTCCCGCAGCCGTTGGCGACCGGCCGCAACCGGCCCCACCGACCTCAGCCGCGCTCACGCGGTTGCGATGGCACACTTGGCCCCAAGCAGCCGCCGCGACGGCGCCAGTCAGGTCTTAGACGAGTAGGTCAAGTGCAAGGGCCCGGCCTTCGCCAATCGAGCCCCCGCCCTGCAGGGGCGGGCCTACGCCGGCGGCCGGCGGAGCCCCTCCGCGGCCATCGCGCAGGCCGGATCTGACCCGAGCGGGTCGCCCGTGGCCGCGAAGCTGCGGGCCCGGGACCCACCGCACACCTGGCGCCAATCGCAGCGCCCGCAGGCATCGTGCAGCCGTCGGGCCCGGATGTCGCGGAGCAGGGCGTTGCTGCGATACACGTCCACCAGCGAGTCCTGGCGGACGTTGCCGAGCGGCAGCGGCATCAGCCCGCCCGGCATGATGCGGCCGTCGTAGGCGACGAAGAGAATGCCGTCGCCATCCAGGGTGCCCCTTGGCGCCACGGCCCGGCCGGGCTGCAGGCGAGCTGGCTGGACGCCCGCCAACTCCTCCAGCGCATCCCGCAGGCGCCGGTACAGAGGGCCGCCCGCGGCCGTGCCGGCACGCCGCTCCGCCTGAAACCGGCGGATGAACGGTCCCTCGACCGTGCGCACGGTCAGGCCGTAATCGGCGGCATCCAGGAGGAAGAGGCAGACGTCCTGGATCTCGGCCGGGGCCAGCTGCTGGCTGGCCAGGGCCCGGCCCGTGGGCACCAGGAAGAAGACCTCCCAGGTGTGGACTCCCTCGCGCAGGAGCATGGCGGCCACCTTGGGGAGATCCGCGACCGTGTCCCGCATGACGACCGTGTTGACCTGCATCTGCAGGCCGGCGGCCCGCCCGGCGCGCAGGGCGGCGACCGAGGCAGCATGGGTGCCGGGGATGCCCCGGAGCTGATCGTGCGCCGCTTCGTCAGCATCGATGCTGATCGAGACGGCGTGCACGCCGTATTCGCTCAGGCGGGTCAGGGTGTGCGGGCTGAGGCGCGGCGTCACGGCCGGCGAGACTGCGGCTGGCAGGCGGAAGAAGGCCGCATAGTCGAGCAGCAGCCAGAGGTCCTCCCGCATCAGGGGATCGCCGCCCGTGAACACGACCACGGGTGCGGGCGACCCGAAATCGCGGATGTCCTCCAGGAGCTTGCCCGCCTCCCGCGTGTCCAGCTCACCGGGCAGAGGCAGGGACTGCGCCTCCGCCCGGCAGTGGCGGCAGGCGAGCCCGCAGGCCCGCGTGGTCTCCCAGAACACCAGCCGCGGCCGCTCCCCGAAGGGCGAGGGTGACTGCGCAAGGGCCGGTTCAGCCTCAACCACTGCGTCCATGACGAAGGCCCCCTGCAACGCCCGCACCTCAGCGCATCGGTACGGTGGCCTGCACCTGGTCCGCGAGGCGGGCGAAGATTTCGTGCAAGTTCGGACCCACGGCCGTGATGCCGTGGTTGCGCAGCCCAATGGTGGCGTGGGCCGGATCCGGCTCGGCCCGGAGGGCGGCGGCCACGGCGAGCCCGATCTCCATGGTGCCGCACGGGTAGTTGATGTCCGTTGTCCGAATGCCGTCCACCCAGGCGTGGACGTGCAGGATGGCGCCGATGTCGGGGTGCTCTTGATAGATCAGCAGGTGCTCGATGGCGTCGACCGAAACCCGGTGCGGCTCCACGTCGGGCCGCACGCTCAGCAACATGGCGTCGCGGTCGGGGTCGTAGCCCTTGACCAGCAGGATGTCGTCGCCCACCCGGCCCAGCTTGCCCTTGTCGACCCCGCTCGCGCTCATCCAGAATCGGCTTTCGTCATGGCGCACGCTGATGTTGCCGTAGCTCAGCCCGCCGATGCCGTAGAGCCGGTGCAAAAAGCGCATGTCGTCCGGACCCAGAACCTCCTGGACCGGGAAGGGCGTCGGCAATAGCCGCATGGCGGCCAGCTGGCGGCTGGCCCAAACCAGATCATCGGTCGCATCGGTGCCTTCCCAGAGGTCCTGAGGGAGATCTGGGTCAAACACGTTGTCGATGACGAGGTGACTCGTGGCGAGCGGCGTCAGCCGCTCGTACAAATCCTCGAATGGGCGGGCGCTGTCCGTGGCCGCCGGGTAGCAGCCGAGCTCCGGCGTCAGCAGGTGGGCGTCCGCCAGGGGGCGCTCGGCCGATGGGGCGCCGGCCAGGAGCAGCATGTTGGAGATCGAGCGCACCAGCAGCGGGTAGCCGCGGTGCAGCGGGCTGCTCTCCGGCTCCGGCAGCTCGGTCAGGCCCACGACGAACGTGGCGCGCGACTTCCGCGGGAACGGGCGGGGCCGCTCCTCGCTCACCGCGTGGAACACGATGCCGCAGCCGTCGTCCGGCTGGGCGGCCAGGGTGTGCCCGCGGGCCGTGAACGTCTTGGTCAGTCCCATGCACACCGCCTGCAGCCAGGGGGACCCGCCCTCGCAGCCGTCAAACGCGAATCGCACAGTCGATGCAACCTCCTCTAAAAGAACCGCGCCGTCACGGGGTTCAGGTCGACCACGACCGTCTTCCGCGCCTGGTACGGCCCCAGGGCCTCGACCCCCAGCTCCGCGGCCAAACCGCTGCCACGCTGGGGGCTCACGGGCGCCACGGCGCTCAGCAGCAAGTAGCTGTTGAGCCACAGGATCCCTGCCTGAACCCGGCGGGCCATGCGCAGCCCCCGCTTGAGGTCGCTGGTCCAGATCCCCGCCGCCAGCCCGTACGCGGTCCCATTGGCGAGTTCGGCGGCTTCATCCTCGTCATCGAAGGGCAGCATGGCGCAGACGGGCGCGAACAACTCACACTGGACTACGTCCATCGTGGGGTCGGCACCTGCCAGCACGGTGGGCTGCAGATAAGCGCCGCCGTCCACCCATCCGTGCCCGCCGCAGACCAGGCGGGCACCGGCGGCCTGGGCCCGTTCGATGAGGGCCAGCAGGTCGGGCAGGCGGCCGCCCTCCCGCAGGGGGCCGACGTCGGTGGCGGGGTCGTGCGCCGACCCGACGCGCAGCCGCCCGGCCAGCGCCGCCACGCGGTCCACGAACGGTTCGTAGATCTCCCGGGCCACCAACACCCGGCTGCTGGCCTGGCAGACCTGGCCGGCGTGCCAGAAGGCGCCGAACAGGCAGGCGGCCGCCGCCTGGTCGAGGTCCGCGTCGGCAAAGACGACCTGTGGCGACTTGCCGCCGAGCTCCAGGGCCACCCGCTTGAGCTGCTCGCCCGCCGCGGCCGCGACCTGGCGCCCCGCGGCTGTCGAGCCCGTGAAGCTGACCACCGCGATGGCGGGGTGCTCGACAAGCGCCCGGCCAGCCTCATCGCCACCGCTCAGCACCTGCACGACGGCCGGGGGAACACCGGCCGCCTCAAGGGCCCGCACAAGGGCCAACGCGCTGCGGGGCGCCTGCGGAGCCGGCTTCAGGATGGCGGGGCAGCCAGCGGCCAGTGCCGCCCCCAGCTTCCAGGCCGGGATGAGCAGCGGGAAGTTCCACGGCGTGATCAAGGCTGCGGGACCCGCCGGCTCGGCGAGGGTGAACGCCAGGTACTCCCCCGGCGCCACGCCAGGGTTGAAGGGCAGGACGGCGCCCAGTTCGCGGCTGCAGAGCCCGGCGAAGAAATCCAGCGCCTCGGCGGCCAGGGGCACCTCCACGAAGCGCGCGAACGCCTCGGGCATGCCGCTCTCCCCCGCCACCAGATGGGCGAGGGCCGCGGCCTGCCTGCGGAGCTCGGTGGCGGCAGAGGAGAGCAGGCGACCGCGCTCGATGGGCGGCATGGCCCGCCAGCGGCCGTCGCTGTGGGCCTCCTGGGCGGCCGCGGCCGCCTCGGCGACCTCCGCGGGGCCGGCGGCGGCCACGGTCGCCGCTTGCGTGCCAGTCGAGGGGTCCACCACGTCGAGGCGCCCCCCGGATGCCTCCTCCCGCCAGACGCCCCCGATCAGGACGCCGGGCTCGACGGCGGTCACGCTCACAGGCCCTCGCCCCCGCGCCCTGCGAGGAACTGGCGATAGGCGAGGTAGACCGGGTCGAGCTGCGGGATCAGCTTCATGGCTCGGGCCAGCGGGCCCTTGGCGCGGATCTGCTGGCGCGCCAGGGCGTCCTGCAGGTCGACCTCACCCTGCCAGAAGCGGTGGGCCAGGTCCGCGTCCTGCTCGAAGCGCAGCAACGGCTCCGGCTGCTCCGCATCGTAGTGGACGGCGAACTCCGGCGGCCCGCCGGGGAGCGGCTCCCACAGGATCCGCGCCTCGGGCCGGTGGAAGGTGAAGAGGATCGGCCCGCCGACGCGATGGATGAGGGGCCCGTGCGGCCCCGCGGGCAGCGTCTCGAAGAACGCGCCCAGGACGCCGTAGAGCGCCTCCTTGTCCGCAAAGATAGCCAATCGGGTCACCTCCGCGTGCTTCGGGTCAGGGGACCAGGACGGCCCGCGGGCTCGCACCGGAGGTCATGGCGGCGAACGCCGCCTGGGCCTCTTCGAGGGCGAAGCGGCGCGTGACCAGCTCGTCCAGGCGCAGCCGCCCGGCGCGATAATGCTCCACGAGGTCGGGCAGGTCGCGGGCGGGGTCGCTCTCCCCATACCAGCAGCCCGTGATGGTCTTGCCCTGCGAGGGCAGGGCGAAGGCGTTGATGCAGACGTCGGCCGCGGGCGGGCAGACGCCGACGACCACGGCCCGGCCGCCGCGGCGGGCGCTGTTGAAGGCGGCCGCGATGGTCTCAGGCGTACCGACCGCTTCGATCGCGCAATCGGCGCCGCGCCCGCCCGTCAGGTCGAGCACGGCGAGGACGGGGTCCACCTCGCTGGGGTCGACGGCGTCGGTCGCGCCCAGGCGCAGGGCCATGGCCCGCCGCTCCGGCAGGCGGTCGACGGCGATAATTCGTGTGGCGCCCGCAATGCGGGCGCCCTGAATCACCTGTAAGCCAACCCCGCCGGCACCGAAGACGGCGACCTGCTCCCCGGGCCGGACCCGACCCGTCCGCAGGGCGGCGCCGGTGCCGGTGAGCACGCTGCAGCCGAGAAGCGCGGCGCTGGTGGGCGGGACGTCCGCGGGCACGGGCAGGGCGCAGGCCGCCGGCACGACCGCCGCTTCCGCCATGGTCCCGGCCGCCGAGAATTGGTAGACGGGCTCGCCTTGCTGATCCAGCCAGCGGGTGCCGCCCCCCGGCAGGATGCCGCGGGCCGCGGCATAGGCAGCGCGCTCACAGAGGTCGGGCCGGCCCGTGGCGCACCAGAAGCACTCGCCGCAGGACGGCATCCAGCTGACGACGACCGTTTGGCCGACAGCGGGGGTGGTGACGCCCGGGCCGACGGCCTCGACGACGCCGGCGCCCTCATGGCCCAGCACCATCGGCAGGGGGAGCGGCAGATCGCCGGTCACCACATGCAGGTCGGTGTGGCAGACCCCGGACGCGGCGATGCGCACCCGCACCTCGCCGGGGCCCGGCGGCAGCAGGCGCAGGCGCTCGACGCGGACCGGCTCGCCATACTCGCGCAGCACGACCGCGCGGACTGTCATCAGCTCCACATCGGGACCCGCTGGGCCGCAAGCTCGACAAGCAGCTCCGCCCAGCCGGCCTCGCCCTGGACGAGGTGAAAGCGCATGCCCGCCTCATCGGACGGGCCGTCCTGATAGGGGTCGTCCCCGACCATGATGCAGTCGGCCGGCTGCAGGCCAAGCTTGGCCGCCGCCTCGCGGAAGTACCCGGGCGAGGGCTTGCACGAGTGCATGTTCTCGCTGGTGGTGACCAGGGCCCAGGGGTAATCCGCCAGACCGGCCCAGGTCAGCCGGCGGTGGATCACTGCCGGACGGTAGATCGGGGTCGTTGCCACGGCGCAGCGCATGCCGGCGTCCAGGGCCGCGTCCACGCAGAGCCGGGCGGTGGTGCGGGGCGCATGCGGAATCGCCACCACGTCGCCCAGGGCCGAGTCCAGGCGGCGCTGGCCATCGGCCACCTCGGCCGCGGGCAGCTCGAGCCGGTCGGCGAGAGCGGCGCGGAAGGTGTCCCCGACGGTCCCCTGGAGGTGGTCGGAGGTGATCAGCGGCAGCGCCGCGGCCATGACCTTGCCGCGGAAGGCGTCGGGATCCATGTCCGGCCGCAGATAGGGCGCCAGCGCATCCAGGTAACGCTCGAGGAACGCCTCGCCGTCGATGTCGAGCAGGGTGCCGTCCAGGTCAAACAGGATGCCCTTCACGGCCGGGGCTCCGCTGCTGGGGGCTCCGCTGCTGGGGACTCCGTGCCTGGGGCCGCCGCGGTGCCGGCCTGCCGGAGCATGCCGCTTGGAATGGAGATCAGGTCCGCCCTCCCCGCCGCAAGACCGTACCACGCGCGCGTTGACGAACGGATCGTCCAGTCGGACGGGCCATGCGGCGCAGCGGCGGGGGCCAAATGGACGGTGGGTAAGCGGTGGGTCATCGGTGGGCGGCGAGGGCGCATCGCCCTTGCCGCCCGGGCAACCGCGAGGCCAGGGTGCGATCCTGCCACCAGAGCCCTGCCGGGGGCCACCGCCGGGGCATGACACGCGCGGGCCCCAGCACCCAAGGCGGCAGTACGATCGCGAGGCCAGGCGCGATCCTGCCACCAGAACCCAACGTGGCGGCGGTGTGACCGCAAGGGCCGGGCGGCAGGTGGCTGCAGTCGAGCCGCTACGTCTCCGGGGTGAGTGGGGACGGACGCGTCTGGATGTCGATCTCCCAGAGACCAAGGCGGCCCCGGGCTGGCCTGGGCGGAACAAGTGGACGAATGTCCTCCAGCACCCAGGCCCAGCGGCCGGGCCCGAAGTCGCCGAAGGCCGCATGGTCGCCAGGGGGAGCGTCGGCAGGCGACGCGATGGGCCGCACATCCACGAGCCTGCACGTGGCGACAATGGCCCCCCGAGGCAGGCTGGCGGCGTCGGCCCAGCCATGGCGGCGCAGCGCGCTGGCCGTCGGCTCCGTGGCGCAGCGGCGCCGGGCCGCCGGGGGAAAGCCGAGGGCAGCGTGGATGGCAAGGGGCCCGCGGTGGCGCGTGGACCAGGAGCGGGTCTCGATCCGCTTCTCACCCGCCGCAATCAGGGAGGCCCAGGGCTGGGTCAGGGTCAGCGCCTTCACTGGATGCCCCACTCCCCCGCCGGAGCGGTACGATGCCCACATGAGCACAACCGACGCGAACCGGATGTTCCAGCGTCAAACCCAACGGGCCGATCAAGCCGCCGACTGGCTCCGCCACCTCGACCTGCGGGCGGGTGAGCGCTGCGCCGACGTCGGCTCAGGACCCGGCTATTTCAGCCTCATCCTGGCCGAGCGCGTCGGTCCGACCGGCGTGGTTTACGCCATTGACCGCTCCCCCGAGGCCCTTGCCTATCTGGCGGAGGAGATGCAGGTCCGGGGCGTAGCCAATATCCAAACCGTCCACGGCGACGCCGCGGCCGTCGACCTGCCATCCGGACCGGCGGACGCCGCCGTGGTCGCCATGATGCTGCACCACACCTCTGATCCGGCAGGGGTGCTCCGCAATGTGGCGCGCCTGCTCCGCCCCGGCGGCCGTGCCGTTGTCGCGGAGTTTCACCCGGAGGGCACCGGCGAGCACGGCGCGCCCCTCTCCATGCGCCTGCCGCCCGAGGCCGTCCGCGCCTGGTGCGAAGCCGCCGGGTTGGAAGTCCGCGCCGAGGAGCGGACCTCCCCCGAGCACTACCTGTTGAGCCTCAGGCTTCGTCCGCCGTCGGGCCATACATCCCCGGCAGGGGCACATCGTTGAGCCGGAGGTAGACCCCGAGCTGCGCGCGGTGGTGGATGCTGTGGTGCAGCATGAACCGCCGCAGCGCATCGATCCTGGGCATCGTGAACAGGGACTGGCCGTTATACGTCAGGCTCCACGGCTGCTGCAGCCCATCGTCAGTCGTGGTGGCCAGGGCGGCCCGTGTCGCCTCCACGTTCTGGTCAAATAGGGCAAGCATCTCCTGCCGCGAACCTGGGGTCGGCTGCGGCGGGCTGTCGGCGACGTCGAGGGTGTCAGTGCCGAGCACCATCACAGGCATCCCCTGCAGGCCGACGATGTGCTGCGCCAGAGCACCCAAGGGAGTGGACTTGGGATGCGGCCGCCACCCCAGCTTGTCATCCGGCACCCGCTCAAGCAGGCGGCGGCTGTTGGCGGCCTCAAAGTCAAAGTCGGCGAGGAACGCATCGCGCACGGACGGCATTGGTGAAGACCTCCCACCGCCAGCATGGCACAGGCGGCCCGCCTTGACAAGAACGCATGTTCTGGCTATCCGGTTACGTCCGCCCAGGGAACCGGGCCATGGTTGATACAGGACGGCAGCAGGCGGCTGAAGCCTTCCCGATGCCAGCGACGGCGGTTGAAGCGGTAGCAGAACTCGGTCAGGTGCGCCGACAGATAAGCCGGACTGACGCCGCCGTGGAAGGTGCCGCCCAGCCATATCTTCGCGTTGGAGATGAGGGTGTGCACGAAGGGGAAGGCCGCGGCCCCTTCCGGTTGGTCCTTGGTGATGACGACCTGGTGGTCGAAGCCGAGCTCGCGG
>DATLTP010000048.1:0-15548 GCA_035533535.1 Bacillota bacterium
GCGGGCGCGGTGGCGGCGCTGGGTCCTCTGGTGGCGCACCTGCCCGTGTTCGGCTGGACCGGGATCGCCGCCGCGGGCGCCAGTGTCGCCAACAACCTGCCGTCGACCCTGTTCGACCTGCTGTTGGCGCGCCACGCCAGCCTGGCCAACGCCCTGGCGCTGGTGGCGGGCAACGACATCGGCCCGAAGCTCACGCCCATTGGGTCCCTGGCCACGCTGATCTGGTACGACGCCCTGCGGCGGCGGCGGGTGGCTGTGCCGTGGCGTGAGTTCATGCGCTCGGGCTGGATCCTGACCCCGGTGGCCCTGGCGGCGGCAGCGGCTGTGCTGGCCGTGACGGTGCGGTAGTCCGCTCCACCAGGGAGATGACGCCCCGCGCCGCAGCCACCTGGCAACGCTGTGGCGCGAGTTCATGCGCGCGGGCTGGATCCTGACCCCTGGCGGTGGCGGCGGCTGTGCTGGCCGTGACGGTGCGGTATTCCGCTCCATCAGGGATCGGATCCTGGACAGCCCCGAGTCAACGGCAGCAAGCGGGGCCCGGCCTGGGCATCCTGATCCCTATGAACATCCTCGCGGCCCTTCTGATCAAGCTCGGCCTGCAGGTCGCCGCGCTCGGGCTGCTGCTGCCGCCGGCGCGCGGGGGCCTGCTCGGCGCCGCCTTCATCCTCTGGCTGGTGTCCTTCGGACTCGGCGACGTCCTCCTGCTCCCGCTCTTTGGGCCGCTCGTCGCCGCCCTGGGTGACGGCATCCTGGCGGCCGGCATCCTGACCGTGCTCGTGGGGGCCTGGACCCCGGGCGTGGCCGTTGCCGCGCTGGCCATCGCCGTGCTCGAGTATTTCTTCCACCTGGCCCTGCAGTCTCGGGATTTCGTCAAGCGCAACATCACATAGGGATCCGCGGTCCTATGTGGTATTCCCCACATCCGGGAGTGGGGCAAGGCCGTGGACACCGAGCAAATCCGCGCCGAAGATCGCCGCTACGTGCTGCATTCGTGGTCCGTCCAGGGCACGGCCGACAATCTGCCCATTGCCCGCGCCGATGGCTGCTACTTCTGGGATACGGACGGCAACCGCTACCTCGATTTCTCCGCCCAGCTGGTCGCCGTCAACACGGGCCATGGCCGCCGTCAGATCATCGAGGCGATGACCCGCCAGGCGGAGGCCGTGGCGTATGCGGCGCCCACCCATGCCGTGGAGGTGCGCGGCACCCTGGCGCGCATGGTCGTGGAGCGCACCCCCGGGCCGCTGCACAAGGTCTTCTTCACCCTGGGCGGCGCGGAGGCCAACGAGAACGCCATCAAGCTCGCCCGCCTGGTGACGGGCCGCCACAAGATCCTCTCGCGCTACAACAGCTACCACGGCGCCACGTACGGCGCGATCTCCCTGACCGGGGACGAGCGGCGGCCGCCGGTTGAGCCCGGCATCCCCGGCGTCGTCCACTTCCTGGACCCGTTCTGCTACCGCTGCCCGTTCGGCCACACCTACCCGGGCTGCGGGATGCAGTGCGTCGACCACCTCCGCCAGATCATTGAGTACGAGAACCCGGCGACGGTGGCGGCGGTGATCGTGGAGCCCATTGTTGGCGGCAACGGCGTCCAGGTGCCGCCGCCCGAGTACCTGCCGGCCCTGCGCCGCATCTGCGACGACTACGGCATCCTGCTGATCTGCGATGAAGTGATGACGGGCTGGGGCCGGACGGGCGCCTGGTTCGCCAGCGAGCGCATGGGCGTGGTGCCCGACATGATCACCATGGCCAAGGGCATCACCTCCGGGTACGTGCCCCTGGGCGCGGTCGCCGTAAGCGAGCGCATCGCCAACCACTTCGACGAGCGGATGCTCTGGCTCGGCCTGACGTACAGCGGCCACCCCGTGGCCTGCGCCGCCGGCATCGCCACCATCCAGGTCTACGAGGAGGAGGGCCTGGTCGCGCGCGCGAGGGACATGGAAGGTCCGCTGCTGGCCGGTCTGCGCGCGCTTGGCGCGCGCCATGAGATCGTCGGCGACGTCCGGGGGATGGGCCTGTTCGCGGCCGTCGACCTGGTCGCCGACCGCGACGCCCGCACGCCGCTGCATAAGGCCCGCCCCCAGGCCATCGCGGCCCTGAAGCGCGGCCTCAAGCAGCGCGGCGTCTACGTCTACGTGCGGCACAACAACCTGATCATCTCGCCGCCGCTCACCATCACCGAGGACCAGATCGGCGAAGCGGTGGAGGCCATCGGCGGGGCGCTGGGCGAGGCGGCCGCGGCCCGCTAGGTCCGGGCCGGCTGGCCCGCGCAGGAAGTCGGCGCGGGCCAGCCCGAAGCCTCCCGCGGGAGGGTCGCGGCGCATCCTGGACCTTGGCCGCCGCATCGTGGTCATCGGCTCGACCGGGTCAGGCAAGTCCACCCTCGCGGCGGCCCTGGCCAAGGACTTGGGCTGCCCGCATGTGGAGCTCGACGCCTTCCATTGGGAGCCCGACTGGGTGATGGCCCCGACCGACCTCTTCCGCGCGCGGGTGGCCGCGGCCTTGGCCGGGGAGCGCTGGGTGGTCGACGGCAACTACAGCAAGGCCCGCGACCTCATCTGGCCGCGGGCCGAAATGGTGATCTGGCTGGACCTGCCGCTCCCGGTCACCCTGGCGCGGCTCTGGCGCCGCACCTGGCGGCGCACGCTCGGCCACGAGGCGCTCTGGAACGGAAACCGCGAACGCCTCGCGACCCAGTTCCTGAGCCGCGACTCGCTGTTCGTCTGGGCCCCGCAGACGCACCGCCGGCACCGGCGGGAGTGGGCGGCTGCCCTGGGCCGGCCGGAACATGCGCACCTGCGGGTGGTGCGGCTGACGAGCCCACGCGAGGTGGCCGCCTGGCAGTCGGCGAGTCGGGCGGATGAGGCCAAGGGCAACACGCACGCACCGTGAGGGCCGTCCGGCGGTAGGCGTCAGCCCTTCAACACCGCCCGGAACTCGTCTTCACTCAGTCCCGCCTGCCGCAGCATTGAAGCGTGGTTGTCGGCCGCTCGGCTTATGCCGGAGTTGCACCTCAAACCGGCGCGTACCTACGTCCCGGACCCAGGTCTCGTGACGCGCGTGCCGCGCGTCTCCCACGAATCCGAGGCGCCTCAATGCTTGGCGGCATTCCCCGCACGAAAGATGCAGTTCGCGTGTAAGGGAGGTTCACCGCGCACCCGAGGCACCCGCCACCGGCCGCCGATGCACCACCTCGCCATTGATCAGCACCAAGTCCGCCGTCGTGTACGTGTGCAGCGGGTGGCCGCTGAAGACCACCACGTCCGCGTCCTTGCCCGCCTCCAGGCTGCCGACGCGGTCGGCCACGCCCAGGATCTCCGCGGCATTGATCGTCACCGAGCGCAGGGCCTCCTCCTCGGGCAGGCCCTCGCGCACCGCCAGCCCCACGGACACCAGCAGGAACTTGCAGCCGGAGGTCGTGTCGCTGTGGATGGCGACCTTGACCCCGGCCTGCGACAGCAGCCCGGGGTTGGCCAGCGTCATGCCGGCCATCTCCTCCTTCGGTGAAGGCGGGGTCGAACGGGTTGATGCCGTCCAGCCCCCGCATCTCCGGCGTCGCGGGCGTGCTGGTCTCATGGATGCACGGGTTTCTCCCGTGCATCACGGGTTCAATTGAAGTCCAGGCCTGCCCACCCGTTGCCGTCGCCCCAGATGCCGACGTGGGTGTGCGGGTCGATGATCCCCGGCATCACGACCTTGCCGCGCGCATCGATGACCTCGGCGCCTGACGGCGCCTCCGCGCGGGCCTCCACCCCGACGATGCGGCGCCGCTCGATGAAGACGCTGCCGCCCTCCAGGACCCCGCGGGTGATGGTGTTGACCCTGCCGCCGACGATGGCTGTCATGGGTGTAGGCCCCCTTCACCCGGCGGCTTCCGCGGGCGAACGGGGCAACCCTGCGCGGAGCGCAGCATTACCGTGGAGGGCTATACTAAGTAGGTAAGGAGGAATGTCGACTACCATGGCACGCGTGACCGCCAAGGGGCAGGTCACCCTACCCAAGCGCGTTCGCGACGCCTTGGGCATTCGGCCCGGAACGGAAGTGGAGTTCGAGGTCCAGGAGGGCCGGGCCATCCTGCGCCGGCGGCCGCCCGCGGCCGCGCTGGAGCGGTGGCGCGGCGCATTGAAGGACCGCGGCACGGATTCGGATGCGCTGATCGAGGAGCTGCGCGGGCGTTGACCGCCATCGACACCAGCGTCCTGTTCGACGTGCTGCTGGATCACCCGCGCCACGGGCAATTGTCCAGTGCGGCGCTTCAAACGGTGCTTGGCCAGGGGCCGGTCGTGGTCTGCGCCGTCGTCTACGCTGAGCTTGCGGCGGCATTCCCGGATCCCGGCCAAGTGGACGGGTTCCTAGGTGACCTGGGCATCGAGGCCGACAGCCGGCTGGAGCCTGGCGCATTGGCAATCGCCGCCACGGCATGGAAGACGTACTCGCGCACGCGGGAACGGCGTCTCGCCTGCCCTGTATGCGGGACCGCGACTGAGGTTTCATGCCCCAAGTGCGGCGAGGTCCTGGCGCCGCGGCGGCACATCCTGGCGGACTTTCTGATCGCGGGCCACGCGGCCGCGCGGGGCGCCCGCCTGCTGACCCGCGACCGCGGCTTCTTCCGCCGGTACTTCCCCACCCTCGAACTGGTCGTCCCTGGCGAATAAACCGGCCGCCCGCGGACTTCTCCGCAAGCGGCCGTGTACAGGACGCCCCCACCCGCAGCCCCGGACGGGCCGCGCCAGCGGCCGCGAATTACTCGACCGGGTGGTCCGGGCTCAGGTGCTTGGCCAGCCAGCGCCAGATCTCCAGACGGATCGCCCGCGAGCGCGCCGTGTCGATGCGGTCGAACTGGTGGCCGCCCGGCTCCGCCTGGAAGATGCGGTAGTCAAAGCGCTTGCCCTCAGCCTTGAGCGATTTGATCAGGTGCTCCACCTCCAGCACGTTCACGTCCTCGTCGGTCGTGTTCGTGTGGATGAGCAGCGGCGTCTGCAGCTTGTGCGCGTTCCATGCCGGCGAGCGACGGCGGTACTCGTTGACGTCGTCGACGGCGCTCTTGCCGATGTGTGACTCGGCCGAGAAGATCGCCTGGTAGTCGGGGCTCTTGTAGCCCATGCGCGCGACCAGGTCGCTGGCCGGGACGCCGGCGAAGGCGCACGTGTAGAGATCGGGGTGGTCAAAGATATTCATCAGCGTGTGCAGGCCGCCGTGGCTCCAGCCGAGGATGCCGACGCGCTTGGGGTCCAGGAAGTCGTGCGTCTCCAGCATCCACTTCGCCGCAGTGTAGGTATCCTCGCACTCCAGGCCGCCGTAGTCGATCGCGTCGTGGTAGCCGCGGCCGTAGCCGGTGCTGCCGCGGTATTCGGGCGAGACGATGCTGTAGCCCTGCTCCAGCAGCTCGCGGATTTTGTTGGCGCCGCCGGTGTCGAAGTTGGCATGGACGCCGCCGTGGATGTACACGAGCAGCGGCTGCGGCCGGCTCCTGTCGAGGTTCTTGGGCACCATGGCGTAGGCCCAGAACAGGAACGGGTTGCCGGCGCCCTGGGCCGTGGGGTTTTTCTGGTAGCGGGGCGGCGGGCCGGCCAGCTTCACCTTGTCGACGTGGGCAATGTCCCCGACCTTCTGGTACCAGAGGACGTCGTCGACGGCCTTGAGGAGCGTGTCATTGATGTATCGCTGGTACTCAAGCGCGCGCTCGATGCCCGCCAAGCGTTGCAGCAGCTGTTGTTCATCCATGGTGCGCGATTTCGCTGCGGGGGGCGAAACACCTGCCGCAGACTTTGTGCCGCTCCGCGCCTGGCGCGTCGCGGGAGCGCCGGTTCCGGGAGTGGCTGAAGGGGACTGGCAGCAGGGTAGCGGCAGGGGCGCGGGAGAAGTTGCGGGATCCAGCGCCGTGGTCGCCGCGGGAGGGAATGGGGGCGGTCAGACGTGCAAGCCGTGACTCCGCCAGTTTCGTCGCTCTACCTGTGGGGGCTGCCGTTCCTCTTTGGGGCGGTCGCCTGGCTGCTGGCCCGCGAGCACGGGGCTCCGGGCGGCTGGCCCGCCTTCCTCGGGGGGACTCTTCCTCGGGCCCATCGGGCTGGCGGTGGTGGCCGCCACGTTCCGCGGCGCGCGGGACTGAAGTTGGCCCGGGCCCCGGGCTGGTGGATCAGCGGCGAGCGGGCGCCGCGCCCCCGGCTCAGAGCTTCAGCCAGGTGTGCAGCAGGAAGTCGACGCGCCCGAAGGCCAGCGTCCAGCGGAACAGCAGGGTCGAGGCGAACGAGGCGCCCAGGGCGACCATCAGCGTCCAGCGGCCGATGGAGGCGCCCAGCTTGATCCCGGTGCCCTTGCGCTCCACCGTGAAGAAGAAGTAGGCCAGCGTGCCGAGCAGGGTGATCAGCAGGATCCAGCCGTCCAGGGCCGCCAGGCGGCGAATGGGCCGCAGGGGCGCGCCCGACCGCGCCCGGGCGATGAACAGCCAGACAAGGATTCCGAAGACAAGGATGGCCACGAAGGACACGGCCGAGCCCTTGAGGAGCAGGCCGGCCGGCGCAGCGGCGGCAATCCAGATCGCCATGGACGTCCCCCCGCAGGGCGAGGCTATGCGGCATCCGCCGCGTGTAGGACGCCGCTTCTTTCCGTTATTTGGCGAATCCTTATCGATTATGGGAAGTTTTGTGGTTTTACGCCGGGGCGGTGGCGGTTCGGGTCGCCTTCTGCGCCGAAGCGACCAGCAGCAGGGCCAGCAGGGGCACGGTGTTGGGGTCGGTGCCCATTCCCGTGAGCATCATGCCGAAGGCTTCGCCCTGCCACCATGTGAAGATGAGCCAGAGGGCGGCCAGGGCGTAGCCCCAGGCCGCTCGGCGCCACACGCCGACGGCGACGGCTGCTGTGGCCGCGACGAACAGGGCGTTCATCAGCACGGGCTGGCTGTTGGTGACCGCCACCACGGATCCCATGGTTGCGGCCAGCCAGTGCGGCTGCATGGCCAGCACCCCCTGGAAGACGGACGAGAGCCCGAGCCCCGTCCAGTAAAGCGGCGCCGCCTGCGCGAGGGCACCCGCGGCGAACAGGCCCACCACCAGCTCCCGGGCCCACGGCATCGGTTCGGGCCGGCCGCGGCCCCAACCGGCCAGCAGCAGCCCCGCGACGCCGCCGTAAAGCGCCACGGCGCCGGGCGCTCCGCCGAGCGGGGTTGCCGCACCCGTCAGCACCAGGCCCATGCCTTCGCCGAACACCCACACCGCCGCGCTCCAGAAGATCGAGATCCAGAGTCCGGCCCGGTTCCAGCCGGGGCGCGGCACGAGGATGCAGAGGGCGATGACGGCCTGGATGGCGATGAAGGCGCTGTTCCAGATCGGCACGCCGTGGGTCGTCACCTGAACGCCCCAGCCCATGAGGGCGCCCAGCCAGGCCGGTTGGCCCTGGGCGGCCGGCTGCATGATGCCGCTCAGCATCGCCATGGAGAACATGCCGGGCTGGGCCTGCAGGAGGGTGTCGAGGAGCCAGAGCCCGCCGAGGCTGGCGCGGATCCAGACGGGGAGGGGGGCGCGGCTGACCTGGTCCATCGGTCCCGCCCTCCCTCTCCCGCTCTGGCTGGGCTCAGCCCTGGACGGTGATCGTGCCTTCCATCATACCGGGGCTCGCCATCGCGCCGCCGAGGCCGTTCGGGTCGGTGCCGCAGGGGGCGTTGCAGTGCCAGTAGTAGACGCCAGCCTTGGTGATGTGGATGGTGGCCTGCACCGTGACGGTGCCGCCGGTGGGCGAAGCCGGAATCGCGAGGTTGATGCCCAGGGCCGGCACCGTGAAGGTGTGCGCCACCTGGTCGACCGGCAGGGACGTGGTCGCCTTGCCGTTCACAAGCTCGGTTCCATCCACGGTGCCCTGGACAGTCGCATACGGCGAGCCGGGCAGCAGGGGCGCGGTGCCGTCGTCGTTGGAGGTGATCGTGAGGACCACGATGTCGCCCGCCTTCGCGGTCCAGTACGCGGGGCTGTAAACGGGCTGGTCGCCGTTGACGATCTTCAGGCTCTGCTCGACGACTTTGGGCGCGCTTCCCACGTCCGCCGCCGACACCACGTTCGCGGCGCTGCCGCACCCCGCCAGGGCCGCCATGCTGCCGCCCAGCGCCACCAGGGCCAGAGCCACCGCCGCCCGCCGCACACCTACCACCGTCATCGCCGAGGACCTCCCATTCGAACCGGTCTGGTCGGGTCATCACCCAGGGCCCGATCACACCCCCATGGTGGCCCCAAGCGGACCAGCGGCACGACGGCCCGGCGGACCAAGATCACGTACCTGAAAGTCCGTACCCCCGGGGGCCGTTTGGACGTGGCGCATGGTCCAAACGGACGGGGTGTGGTACGCTGCGGCCATGAAGCGATGGCTGCTCCTCTGGTGGGTGGCGCTCGGCTTGACCCTTGCCGGCCTGATGCTTCAACCCCTGCAGTTCGGCGCGTTCGCGGAGTTGGCGCTCGTGGCGGGCGCAGCCTTTGTGGGCCTGCGCATCCTCGGCCCGCGCGCGCGCCGCTTCCCCGACCTCCGCTGGTTCGCGGCGCTCACGGCAGCCGTGGCCGTGGCGATGACGGCCACGTCGGTGGTCTGGGCCTCCCCGCTGCCGCTTCGCTGAGCAAGACAAGGAAGAGCCCCTCGCCCCTCGAAGCTTCT
Source organism: Bacillota bacterium (assembly GCA_035533535.1). GTDB lineage: Bacteria > Bacillota > Sulfobacillia > RBS10-35 > JAJYVM01 > JAJYVM01. Next base: position 8,638 of record DATLTP010000048.1, read on the forward strand.
CTCTAACCGATGGTTCGCGCGGGCGCCTGCCGCGCGGATTCGGGAGCCAAAAGGGGGGAGCCACCCTGTCCATACCCACCGCTGAAGAGTTCCTGGGCTTCGCCGTCGGCGCAGACCGCCAGTTCGCCGACTGGAGCCAGATGGTCGCCTACTTTCGCCTGCTGGCGAAGGAGAGCGACCGCATGCGCCTGGACGAGCTGGGCCTGACCACGGAGGGCCGGCCGTTCATCTGCATGAGCATCGCGGCGCCCGAGGTGCTCCGCGACCTGGAGACCTACCGCCAGATCCAGAAGCGCCTGGCCGACCCGCGCGGCCTTGACCCCAAGGAGGCCGAGGGCCTGATCGCCCGCGGCAAGGCCGTGATCCTGCACACCTGCGCCATCCACGCCACGGAGATCGCCGCCAGCCAGGTCAGCATGGAGAGCGTCCACGAGCTGCTGACGGGCGACGACGAGGAGACCCACCTGATTCTGGACAATGTCATCTACCTGCTGATTCCCAGCCTCAACCCCGACGGCCAGGACATCGTGGCCAACTGGTACAGAAAGACGCTCGGCACCCCGGCCGAGGGCAGCAACCAGCCGGAGCTCTACCACAAGTACACGGGGCACGACAACAACCGCGACTGGTTCATGCACACCCAGGCGGAGACGCGCCTGTGCGTCCAGGTCCAGAACGCCTGGCACCCCCACGTCGTCCTCGACCAGCACCAGATGGGCTCCGAGGGGCCGCGCCTGTTCGTGCCGCCGTTCATCGACCCCTACGAGCCCAACATCGACCCGCTGCTCAGCCAGCAGACCAACGCCCTGGGCACCTCGATGGCCGCAGAGCTCGCCCTGCATGACAAAAAGGGCGTGTCGACCTCCGTCATCTACGATGCCTTCACGCCGGCCCGCGCCTACATGAACTACCACCACGGCGTGCGCATCCTGACCGAGGCGGCCTCCTGCAAGATCGCGACGCCCATCGACCTGCCGCGCGAGAAGCTGCGCGTCGGGCGCGGCTTCGACCCATTCACGCCCAACAAGGACCACCCGCAGCCCTGGCCGGGAGGCAGTTGGCGCCTGCGCGACCTCTGCGACTACCAGAAGATCGCGGCCCACGCCGTGCTCGACCACGCCGCCCGCTTCCGCACGCGCTGGGTGCGCGGCACATACGAGATCGGCAAGCGGGCGGTCACCCGCAAGGCGCCCTACGCCTACATCCTGCCGCCCGGCCAGCCCGACTTCGGCACCGCGGCCGAGCTCTGCGACACCCTGCGCCGTGGCCTGGTCGAGATCAGCGAAGCCACGGCGCCCTTCACCTCCGACGGCGTGCAGTACCCCGCGGGCACGCGCGTCATCCTGCTGGCCCAGCCCTTCGGCGCGTACGCCAAGGCCCTGCTGGAGCGGCAGACCTACCCCGACCTGCGCGAATACCCGGGCGGGCCGCCCAAGAACCCGTACGACATCACGGCCCACACCCTGCCGCTCCTCCTTGGCGTGACGGCCGTGCGGGCCGAGCGCGCCTTCGCGGCGGATCTCCGCCGCCTGCCCGAGGCCGAGGCTGCCGGTTGGCCCGGCGCCGCGCAGGGCGAGCAGGCCGTGCTGGCCGCTGGCGGCTCGGCCGCCTCAACGGCCAAGGCCCCCATGAGCGACACCGGCTGGTACGCGGTGCCGTCGACGAGCAACGCCGCCTACCGCTTCGCCTTCGCGCAGCTGGCCGCGGGCGGCGACGTCCTGCGGGCCGCCTCCGGGGACTTCTACGTGAAGAACGGCAAGCTCGCGGGCACCGTGCCCGGCTGCGCCGTCACGCCGGCCGCGGCGCCGGCCGCCGGGTCCATGCGCCTCAGGCTCCCCCGCGTGGGCGTCTACCGCTCGCACGCCGCCCCCATCGACGAGGGCTGGCTGCGCTTCGTGCTCGAGGGCTTCGGGATCCCCTACAAGAGCCTCTTCGACCGCGACATCCGCGGCGGCAGCCTCGACCAGTGCGACGTGCTGATCATCCCGAGCCAGGGCGCGGCCGGCATCAACCGCGGGCTGTCGGCGGATGTCTACCCGCCGGAGCTGTCCGGCGGCCTCGGCGACCTCGGCCAGGAGCGGATCCTCGGCTTCGCGGAGCGCGGCGGCACCGTGCTGGCCGTCGACCAGGCCTGCGGCTGGGCCATCCCGGCCCTGAAGCTGCCGGTCGACAACGTGCTGGACGGCCTCGCCTCGAACGTGTTCTTCATCCCGGGCTCGCTGCTGCAGGTGCTGGTCGACACGAGCAACCCCCTGGGCACGGGCATGACACGCCGCGGCGCCGTGCTGTTCGTGCGCGGCCCGGCCTTCGAGGTGAAGGAGGGCCACGCGGTGGCGCGGTTCGCCAGCTCGGGGACGTTGCTCTCGGGCTGGGCCCTGGGGATCGAGCGCCTGCTGGACCGGGCGGCCGTGGCCGACGTTCCGGTGGGCCTCGGCCGGGTCGTGCTGCTGGCCTTTTCCCCGCACTTCCGGGCGCAGAGCCGGTCGACCTACCCGTTCCTGTTCAACCCGCTGCTGCTGTCGGCATCCACAACGGAATAGGGTTTGCGGCGGGGGCGCGTACGCGCCCCCGCTCAGGGGCGGCGCCGTCGGGGAGGCGGGGTGGGTGGGGGTCACTGTCCGGCCGTTCCGGGCTGAGGATGGACAGGCTGTGGCTGACCTCTTCGTGGCCACCGTCCGGAGGGTCAACGCGCGGGACTATGACGCGGCGCAGGTGGCGGCCTGGTCAGCCGCGGGCGCGGATCCGGCAAGGTGGGTGGAGCGCTTGGCGGGGCGGGCGGCCTTTGTGGCGGAGATCGACGGCGTGGTCGTGGGCTTCGCCGACGTGACCGACACGGGGTACTTCGACCACCTGTATGTCAGCCCGGACCACCAGGGGCGCGGGGCCGGCACGGCCCTGGCGGATGCGGTCGAGGCGGCCGTCGGCACGGGGATGCTCGAGGCGGAGGTCAGCCTGACGGCGCGGCCCTTCTTCGAGCGGTGCGGCTACCGCCTGGTGCGGGCTCAGGACAAGCCGGCGCACGGGCTCACCTACCGCAACTTCGTCATGGTCAAGCGCCTCGTGCCAAGAGATGGACTACGGTAAACAGGCCAAACGCGATCACCACGCGCTCGACGCGGCGGTACGACCCCGTGAGCCCGACGGCCACGAGGATGGCCGTGGCCACGCCGACCGTCAGCCAGGTGGGCAGCCCGAACAGGACCCCAACGCCGGCGATGGCCGCGAACTCGGTGACGAGGGCGCCGGTGGCCGCGACGGCGAGGGTCGCCACCGAGACGGCCGCCCAGCCGCGGCCGAAGCGCTCCCGGATCAGCTCGGCGTGGCCCCTGCGCGTGGCGAGGCCGAGGCGCACGGTCATCTCCTGCACGACGTAGAGGAACGGGATCAGCAGGAGCTGAGGCAGGACCATCCGGTAGCCCCATCTGGTGCCGGACTGGGCCGCCGTCACGATGCTGCCGGCGTCGGTGTCCGCCAGCATCACCAGTAGGCCGGGCCCCATGGCGGCCAGCACAAGCAGGGCCCGCCGCCGCCAGCTCGGGTGCCCGGGGCCGGGGGCGACCATGGCGTCGGGCACCGTAAGCAACACCGGCACCTCTGTTGCCAGTGTCGCGGCGGGCGGCCAGGTGGACCAGGCCTGTTGGACCTGTCGTTAGGGGGCCGGTCGGACCAAGCTAGCCGCGCCGGTGACGGCGGCGGCGCGGGCGGGAGTCCTCACCGCGCATCCACTGCGAGAGGAGCGCGAAGCCCCAGCCGAGCATGGCCCAGCCGGGCCAGAAGTAGCCGCCGCCCGAGAGTGCCCAGATCCCGACGAGCGGGACCATCAGGGCAAGGTAGGTGCCGAACTGGCGTCGGAGGCTGTGGCGGTGTGGCGTGGGCGACGGCGCCGGCTCCAGCTCGGGGGCAGGCGGCAGATCCTTCGTCACGGCGGCCAGGTCGTCCAGGGTCCGTGCGGCGTAGGCCTGGCGCGTGCGCTCCTCCAGCTCGGCAAGCGTCAGCCGGCCCGCCTCATAGTGCACCTTGAGCCGGGCGACCACGGCCGCCCGTTCGGCGTCGGAAGCGCGCAGTCCGCCTGTGGGCGTAGACATCCCGGCGGCTAGGCCTCGCCGTCCGCCGGAGAGCCGCCCGGCAGGCGGATCTCCGCGACCGGACGCCACTGGACGCCGTCCCAGGCGTTGGCCAGGATCAGGTTCGGGCAGGGGTAAAGCTCGGAATCGATCTGCAGGTAAAAGCGCAGGCCCCCGACGTCCGCCATCTGCAGGCCGTCAGGGTCCAGGAGCACGGCCATGGTCCGCTCGGCGAGCTCGTGCGCCTCGGCGTCCGTGATCTGGCGCACGAGGCCGTCCGCGTTGCGGCAGTTGCGGCGAAATACAGCGGCCAATTGGTCGACGACCACGGCGTCGCGCCCGGCCTCCGCCACCTCAGCCGGGATCTCCTCACTCCAGAGCCCGCTCAAGCATCCGCCTCCTCGGATATTGTACGTCGGGCCGGCCGCAGGGTCGCGCCCCGTGGCCGACGAATGCTGTCGACCCATGCTATCCGCTTCGGTGCCCCTCGGGGTGATCGCCGGCTGGCTGCTGGGCGGCCGGCTGGAGAACCTGACCCGCCTGGATCCGCGCGCCGTGGGCGTGGCGGCGGCGGCCTTCCTGGTGCGGCTGCTCCTGTACCGCTCGCCGGGCGCGGCGGCCAGCCCCGTTCTCCTGATGGCGGCCGAGCTTGCCCTGTACGGGGGGATCTTCGCCGCCGTGGCCATGCACCGGCGGCTGCGCGGCGCCCTGCTGGTGGGCTTGGGCGGCGGGCTCAACCTCCTGGCGATCGTGCTCGGCGGCGGGCGGATGCCGGTCTGGACCGCGGCCGCGGCACGGCTGCCTGCGGCGCAGCGGGCTCAGCTGGCCGCCGGTCAGCTGCTCACCCACGTCGCCATGACCCACCCCGCAGGCCTGCGCTGGCTGGGCGACGTGCTCGCCACGCCCGCGCCGCTCCCGGCCCAGGTCCTCAGCGCCGGCGACCTCATCCTGATCTGCGGCGTCGTGGTCTTCATCGCAAGCGCGATGACGGGGCCGCAGCCTGTCAAGCGGTCCAAGCGCTGAGCATCGGCGGGCTGGCGCGGGCCCTGAGCATCAGCGGGCTCGCCCTGATCTGCGGCGTCAGGGTCCAGGTCGCAAGCGCGATGTCGGCGGCGCAGCCCGTCAAGCCGTCCAAGCGCTGAGCATCGGCGGGCTGGGGCAGGCCCTGAGCATCAGCGGGCTCGCACTGATCTGCGGCGTAGGGTCGGGGTCCCAGGCGCGCACCCCGTCAGGCGCCGCCACTCCGCTTCCCGCGCTTGACGACCCGGCGGGCGGGCGGGGCGACGACGTCCGAGCCGGCGGCCTGGGGCAGCGCCTGGGCGGCCGCGGCCGCAGTCGCGGCCTGGGCGGCGATCGCTTCGCGGAAGCCCTTGATCTTGAAGAGGGCGCGCACCACGGCCGGATCGAACTGCGTACCGCTGCCGGCCTGCAGCCGCAGGACGACCTCATGCTCGGGCAGGGCCGCGCGGTAGGGGCGGTCCTGCGTCATGGCGTCGTAGGCGTCCGCCACGGCGATGATGCGGGAGGCCAGCGGAATCTCCCCGCCCACCACCTGGTCCGGGTAGCCCTTGCCGTCCAGCCGCTCGTGGTGGCCGCGCACCATCTCGGCCAGCGGCCCCAGGTACCGCGACATCTCCAGGATGTTGTCGGCGGCCCTCACATGCAGGTCCATGGCCGTGCGCTCGGTGGCGTTCAGCGGCCCCGCCTTACCCAGGATGGCATCGGGGACGGCCACCTTGCCCACGTCGTGGAGCATGGCCGCGTGGCGCAGCAGGTCCAGATCGGTGTCCACGATACCCAACTCTTTGCCGATCTCCGTCGCGAGGTCGGCGACCCGCTCCGAGTGGCTCCCGGTGATGGGGTCCTTGAAGGCGAGCGTGCGCTCAAGCACACCCGTAATCTCGCGGTAGAAGTTCTTGTTGTTCGCGTAGAGTTGAAAGGCCACGCGCACGGCCACGAGCATCAGGAAGATGAAGAAGATGCCGAGCAGGCCCATCTGAACGAAGATGGCCTCCATGAAGAGGCCCATGACGGCGAAGACGATCTGGTTGCTCAACCCGGTCCGCTCGACGCTGATCCAATACCGGATGAGACTCTGGCGGTGAATGGTCGCCAGCAGACCGCCCAGGATGAACACATTCGTGAGATTCCAGGACGCAAGCATCGCAAGGTAGGGCCACAGGATCTGGCCGGTGACGGCCATGTCGGTCCGGCCGCCCGCAAGATGGAAGATTTCACTGGCGACCCACGTGCAAAGGGCAAAGAGGCTGGCGTTAAAGACGACCTTCGACCATGGCCGGCCCGTGAGGCGGTGGCCGATGAGCCCCCCGACCAACATGACCAGGGCCGCGATCGGCGGGGGCAGGACCAGGATGGCCAGCTCGGCGACCAGGGCGGTGCCGCTCACATAGACGTTATCACTCAGGCTGACCCGCCCGACCTCGCTCAGGATCGTTAAAGCAAAGCAGGCGAACGCCACCAGCAAATCGCCAAAGCTTGGGAGGGCCCGCGCCGACAACGTGATGGCGGCCAAACAGGCGGCCACCGTGACGACGATGTACGCTTGAACGGCGCGACTCAGCCGATTTGGCCTCCTGTCCGGTCAAGAATCCGCTAAACCCCGGCGGAAGGTTTGACGCCTAGTTCCAACCAAGTCCAGCACCCGCCGCTAGCGCGGCCGCGGCGACCGCAAGAACGGCGACGCAGATCCTAATAACTTTAGCCATAGCCCATGACCTCCTTTGTGGGAGAGGCCTGGCTTCGCTGATCTGCGTGGCGGTCTGATTCCGCTGTTAGGCTTCGCTCGTTATTCCTTCCGCCAAAATCCGGTAGATGCACACCGGTTTC
>DATLTP010000049.1:0-2014 GCA_035533535.1 Bacillota bacterium
GGTCGACGCCGAGCTCGCGGATTTGGACGCGGCGTACGCCGCGTCTGATTTGGACCAGCAGAGCCTCGCCCTCACCTTGGCCGCCCGCTTGGTCGAGCTCAAGGCGCGCGCCCTGCTGCCAAGCGCAGCGCCGATTGAAGAGCCGGTCACAGTGGACGCGGAGGAGACGCCCGAAGCCCTGGCCCAGCGGCTGGCGGCTTACGACGCCTTCCGGGAGGCGGCCCAGGTCCTGCGCTCGTACGAGGAGGCCCGCAGCCAGCGGTTCGGACGCCCCGTGGCGCCGGCCCCGGACGCGGCCGACCCGCCGCCGGTGCCGTTCGACACGCTGCTGACCCTGTTCGCCGCCATCTGGGAGCGGGCCCGCGCCGACGGCCGCACGGTGGCCCGCCAGGAGCTGACGGTGCTGGCCCGGATGGAACAGCTACGCGCACACCTGCGGGGAGCCGCCGGCCCGGTGCCATTCGAAGCGCTGTTTGAGGACGACGCCCGCCGCATGCAGGTGATCGTCACCTTTCTGGCGCTGCTTGAGCTCGTGCGCCTCGGCGAGGCAACCCTGCTGCAGGAGTCCCCATTCGGCCCCCTGATGGTGACCATGTGACGGCGCGGCGCATTGCCGCCACGCGCTCGGCGGCGGTGCAGGGGACCTGGCGCGACCTGACCCGAGGGGTGGCGCCGTGCCGCGTCCGCCAGCTGCCCTGGCCGGGGCGACGCCGCGAGGTGGCAGAGTGAGCCCGTTAACCGCACGGGTGGAGGCGCTGCTCTTCGCCGCGGCCGAGCCGGTGAGCCAGACAGCCCTGGCGCAGGCGGCGGGCGTTTCCGAGGCCGAGGTGGGGCTTGCCCTCTCCGAGTTGACCAGCCACCTGGCCGAGGAGCGCCACGGCTTCGCGCTGGCGGCTGTGGCCGGCGGCTACCAGCTGCTCACCCGCGAGGAGCACTCGGCCGCCGTGACGGCGCTGCTGCAGCGGCGGCGCCCGCCGCTGTCCAGGGCAGCCCTGGAGACCCTGGCCGTCGTCGTCTTCCGCCAGCCGGTGACGCGCGCGGAGATCGATGACCTGCGCGGCGTTCGTTCGGAGGGCGCCCTGCTGACCCTGGTCGAGCGGGACCTGGTGGCGGAGGTCGGCCGCGATACCGGACCGGGGCGCGCCATCCGCTATGGCACCACCCGCCGCTTCCTCGAGTATTTCGGCCTGCGCGACCTCGACGACCTCGAGGCGGCCAGGGCGGCCCTGGCCCAGCAGGAGGAACCGACCGAGCGGCCGATGTGAGGATGCGGACCCACCGCAACCGGCGCTGGCGCGGCCGGCAACTCGCCGACCGCCTGCGGCGGCCGGCGAGATCCAAATGACCTTCCCCCACAGGCTGCTAGCCTAGGGCGCCTTGCCGTCAAACAGGGCGAACAGCACCTCGACCAAGCCCACGAAGAGCGGGATCAGGCCTGCCACCAGCCACGGGCCGATGCCGAGGGTCAGCAGGCCGACCAGGAGCGCCACGCCGACGGCCCCGGTGAGGACGCCCCGGTGCAGCAGGCTGCGGGGATCGGGCGGCAGGCGGGGGGCCATCGCCGGCGGGGGCGGGGGCGTCCGCGACGCATCGACCCCTTGCGAAGCGGTCGCGCCGCTCTTCGCCAGGGCCTCATAGTACGCAAGATGCTCCAGGTGACGAAGGTACCGCATCCAGCCGACGAAGCCGAAGATGATGGCCAGGCTCAGCACTGGGACCAGAATGCCGGCGATCATGACCCGCTGCCCCCTCCGCTGAAGTGGACGCTGCCGCGGACGCTGGTGAGCTGGATGCTGCCGAGCTCAGGCCCGCTCGGCTCGGGCCACGCCTGCTGCCCCTGCGGGGTGAAGACCTTGTAGTGGCCGGCCTGTGCGGGCGGATCCAGGCGGACCGCGACCTCGCCGTTGACGCTGGCGGCCTGGCCACCCTGGCCCCCGCCGCCCGTGTAGGACACGCGGCCATTGGTGGTCTGCAGATCGAACGCGCCGCCGAGGCGGATGGCGGTGAGGTTCAG
>DATLTP010000050.1:0-15105 GCA_035533535.1 Bacillota bacterium
AGCGGCAGCCGGGGGAGGCCACGGTGCAACAGGTCCTTGAGGAAGCTGTCGGCGTGCCTGTTCGCGGCGCCGGCCGCACCGACGCCGGCGTCCACGCGCTCGGCCAGGTCGTGGACTTTTGGTATCAGGGCACGGTGCCAACGGAACGGATCCCCCGCGCATTGCGGTTGCCGCCTGACATCGTCGCCGTCGCCGCCTGGGATGTGCCCGACGACTTTGACGCGCAGAGGTCCGCGCTGGGCAAGCAGTACCGTTACCTCATCTGGCGGCCGGACGTGGCGTCGCCGTTTGCTTCACGGTTCACGTGGCACTATCCCGGTCCCCTGAACGTCGCCGCGATGCAGGCATTCGCCAAAACTCTGGTCGGGCGGCGCGACTTCAGCGAGTACTCCGTCACTGGCCGCCCCGTGGCGTCCGGTGTCCGGACTGTGACCCGCTGCGATGTCCACGAGCGCGGGCCCTATCTGGTCGTCACGGTTGCTGCGGATGGCTTCCTCTACAAGATGGTGCGCCGCATCGTCGGCCGGCTGTGGGAAGTGGCGCGTTCCGCGCCCGACCTGCGCAAGGTGGCGCCGCCGCACGGGCTGTGCCTGGAATGGATTGAATACCCGAGCGGCCGCAGCGCGGCCTTGACAGACTTTCTACCGCAGCCCTAAACTTATTGCTGCTGTCTATATCGGAGGGATCTTCCGGTGTCCACGACCTGGGTTCCGACGCCAAAGGATATCACCCGCAAATGGTATGTGGTCGACGCCAAGGACCAGGTGCTGGGACGCCTGGCCACGCAGGTGGCCACGGTCCTGCGCGGTAAGCACAAGCCGATCTACACGCCGTTCATGGACACGGGCGACCACGTCATCGTGATCAACGCCTCCGAGGTTCGCCTGACCGGCAAGAAGCTCGACAACAAGCTCTACCGCTGGCACACCGGCTACCCCGGCGGCCTCAAGTCCATGACGTACCGCAAGTTCATCGCGACTCGCCCCGAGCGCGTCATCGAGAAGGCTGTCCGCGGCATGCTGCCCCGGACGCCGCTCGGCCGCGCCATGATCGGCAAGCTGAAGGTGTATGCCGGATCCGAGCACCCGCATGCTGCGCAGCAGCCTGAGCCGCTGCGACTTGGGAAGGACTGAGCCAATGCCGGCCAAGGGCAAGGTTCCGCTGCAGTATTGGGGGACCGGCCGCCGCAAGGAGGCCGTGGCCCGCGTGCGCCTGGTGCCCGGCCAGGGCAAGTGGACCATCAACAAGCGGGCCCTCGACGCCTACTTCCCGCTGCCCCTGCATCAGGCCCTGATCCAGCTGCCGCTGCAGCTCACCGGTGCGTCGGACGGCTACGATGTCATCGTGCGCGTCCAGGGCGGCGGCGTCTCCGGGCAGGCCGGGGCGGTGCGCCATGGCGTGGCGCGCGCCCTCTGCCTGATCGACCCCGAGTACCGGCCGGCGCTGAAGCGGGCGGGCTTTCTCACCCGCGACCCGCGGATGAAGGAGCGCCGCAAGTACGGCCTCAAGAAGGCGCGGAAGGCGCCGCAGTTCAGCAAGCGCTAGCATGAAGGCCGCCGAGCTGGTCAAGAGCCGCCGGTCTGTGCACGAGTGGGAGCCGCTTGGCGTCTCCCGGGAAATGATCGCGGGCTTGCTCGATACGGCCGTTTACGCGCCGAACCACCACCTGTCGCAGCCGTGGCGGTTCACCGTCCTCACGGGCGAGAGCAAGGACGCGCTGGCGGCTGCCCGGGGCCGGGCGAAGGCCGCCGGCTTCAAGGATCCATCCTCGCCGGAGGCGGCTTCGGCCGGCGAGCGCTCCCGCGCCGAGATGGCGGAGGCGGCGGCTGTCGTCGTCTTCACGTGCGTGGAGGCGGCCGACCCGGTCCGCGCGCGCGAGGATCTCTGCGCAACGGCCGCCGCCGCCCAGAACTTCTGTCTGGCCGCCTGCGGCGAGGGCCTCGGCACCTTCTGGACGACCGGCCCCCTGGCCGGCAGCCCGGAGTTGCGCCAGATCCTGCAGCTCGCCGCCGACGAGCAGCTCGTCGCGATCCTTCTCCTCGGCTACCCGGCCAGCGTGCCGCCCCTGCGCCGGCGCAAGCCGGCCGCTGAGCTGACGCGCTGGCTGGAGTAGGCGGCGGTAGCGCCGACCCTACCGCGGTAGTACAATGCTACCGAGGTGGTGGTTTCATGATCCTCACCAATGTCCGTCTCACAATCGAGGAGCATCAGGCCGCGAAGCGCCTTGCGGTCGAGCTTGGCGTGCCTTTGTCCGAGCTGCTGCGCCGCGGGCTGCAGCTGGTCCTGAAGGAGTCGGGCTCTGAGCAGCTCCGCGAACGGGCTGAGGTATATGCGACAAGCGCAATGACGCGTGAAGAGCGTCTCCGGGTGCTGGAGGAGACCGAAGGCGCCCTTCGCTGGTACGACACATGGCAAACCGAGCTTCAGCAGCAACGTGCCGAGGCGTGGCGAGACGTCTGGGGAGATGATGACCCTGCATCAGAGCGCCACGGAGAAAAGCCGCAATGACGCTGCTGGTCGATTCATCGATCGTCATCGGTCATCTCAGGGGCGAAGAGACCTGCGCCGCAGCCCTCAAGGCGTACCTGCGTGCAGGTGCTGACCTCGCCGTCAGCGCGGTGACATGGACCGAGGTCCTCGCGGGGGAGCGGCAGGACGCCCAAGCGGAGTCGATCGCCCTCGCCCTGTTGGAATCGTTCACCACAGAGCCGGTGACGGCGGCGATCGCCACGGCCGCGGGGCGCCTCGTACGAGCCTGGAGGCGGTCCCACGGCCTGCGCCTGCCCGACGCGGTCATCGCGGCCACGGCGCTTGAGCTTGACTGCCCACTCGTTACGCTCGACCAGCGTCACTTCGCGTGCGTACCGGGGCTCGTCATCGCTGCGGTCGGAGCCTGATCCCCACATCCGGACGTGGCGCCCGCCCGCGCCACAGAGCACCGTCTGCCGCTCTGGTAGAATAGACCGACGTAAGATAGCACCCGCCAAGAGGACGGTGGCGCCTTGTACCGTCGAATCCTGATTGCCAACCGCGGCGAGATCGCCGTGCGCGTCATCCGGGCCTGCCGTGAGCTTGGAATCGGCACGGTCGCGGTCTATTCCGAGGCCGACGAGGACTCGCTCCATGTGCGCATGGCCGACGAGGCCCTGCCCATCGGGCCGCCGCCGGCAACCCAGTCCTACCTCAACGTGGCCAAGATCATCGAGGTGGCTGCGCAGGCGGGAGTGGACGCCATCCACCCCGGCTATGGCTTCCTCTCCGAGAATCCGTACTTTGCGGCCATGTGCAAGAGTTGGGGGATCGACTTCATCGGCCCTGAAGCCGATACCATCGAGCGCATGGGTCTGAAGACCGCGGCCCGCACCCGCATGCAGGAGGCCGGGGTGCCCATCATCCCCGGTACGGCGGGCACCGTTGCCGGCGAGGAGGAGGCCGTCCGGGCCGCCGCTGAGATCGGCTACCCCGTCCTGGTCAAGGCCGCCGCGGGTGGCGGCGGGCGCGGGATCCGGACCGCCCGGACCGAAGCGGAGCTGCGGCAGGCCGTGACCGGGGCCGGGCGCGAGGCAGACTCCAGCTTCGGCAACGCGGACTTATACCTGGAGAAGCTCCTGGTCGACCCCCGCCATGTGGAGATGCAGGTGCTGGCCGACCGCCACGGGCACGTGGTGCACCTGCTCGAGCGCGACTCCTCGATCCAGCGCCGGCGCCAGAAGATCCTGGAGGAGGCGCCATCCCCGGCCCTGGACCCCGCCACGCGTGAAAAGATGGCGGCCGCCGCCGTGGCCGCGGCCCGGGCCGTGGACTACGTGGGCGCCGGCACCATCGAGTTCCTGCTGGATGCCGACGGCCACTTCTACTTCATCGAGATGAACACGCGCATCCAGGTCGAGCACCCGACCACGGAGCTCATCACGGGCATCGACATCGTGCGCGAGCAGATCCTGGTGTGCGGCGGCGAACCCATGTCCTTCCGCCAGGAGGATGTGGCGCCGCGGGGTTGGGCGATCGAGTGCCGCGTGAACGCCGAGGACCCCGACAACCGCTTCCTGCCCAGCCCCGGACTGATCACCGCCTGGGAGCCGCCCAGCGGGCCCTGGGTGCGGGTGGACGAGGGTGTGCGCGCTGGCCAGCGGGTCCAGCCGTTTTACGACTCGCTTCTCGCCAAGCTCATCGTCTGGGGGGCCGACCGCCCGCAGGCCGTGGCCCGTATGCGGCGGGCCCTGGACGAGTTCACCGTCGAGGGCGTCAAGACCACCCTGCCGCTGCACCGGCGGCTGCTGGCCGATGAGGACTTCAACGCCGGCCGCTACCACACCGGCTGGCTGGAGGGCGCCTTCCTGACCAAGGCGGCGCAGGCGGGCTAGCGCAGTGCAGGCCCTATGCGCGATACCCCGCCACCACATCCCGGCTGCCAATGATCAGCGGCACCCGCTGGTGGACCGAGGCTGGCCGGATGCCCATGATCGCCTCGGCGCCGGTGCTCGCCGCGCCGCCGGCCTCTTCCGCGACCAGGGCCAGTGGCGCGGCCTCGTACATCAGCCGCAGCTTGCCGTCCGGGTGGTCGTGGTCGCCGGGGTACAGGTAGACCCCGCCGTCGATCAGGATGCGGTGAAAATCGGCCACCAGGGCCCCGCTGTACCGGAGGGTTGAGCCGGGCGCGGACAGCGCCCGCTCCAAAAGCGCGCGGTCGGCCGCGGCCCAGGACCCGGCGTGCGCCGTGTTGGCGGCCACCACCGGCCCCGTGGCCGGCATCCGCACCCTCTCCCGCACCAGCATGAACTCGCCCGTTGGGGCGTCCAGCGCGAACAGCCGCACCCCCTCGCCCGGGGCGGCCAGGACCAGCAGCGTGGCCGGCCCGTACAGGGCGTATCCGGCCAGGCGCTGGTCGCCGCCGGGGCCAAGCGCCGCGGCCTTTGGCCCCCGCACGGCGAAGATCGTGCCCACCGACGCGCCGCTTTCCAGGTTGCTGGAGCCGTCCAGGGGGTCATAGAGCAGGGTCCATGGGCCGTGGGCGGCCAGCTGGGCGGGCACGTCCATCTCCTCGGAGACCACCTGGGCCACCAGGCCGCCGGCTTGAAGGCTCTCCAGGAACGCCGCGTTGGCGTACTGGTCGAACCGCTGCACGCGCTCACCCTGGACGTTGGTCGCGCCCGTCGCCCGCAGCATGTGATGCAGGGCGCCCACGCGCAGCTCCGCGGCCACGCGGCGGACGGCCGACGCCACCAGCTCCATGACCAGGATCAGGTCGCCCGGCAGCTCCTCGCGGAGCAGGAGGGCGGTTAACGTCGACTGTGTGGCCACTGCTAAATCATCCCTTGCGGAAAGCGTTCCCCCCGCCCCCGGCGCCAACCTCCTGGAACCAGTGGGCCAGGGCGGTGTACATCGCCTTGGCCAGCTTCTCCTGGTAGGCGCGCTGGTGGAGGAGCGCGGCCTCGCGCCGGTTGCTGAGGAAGCCGATCTCGACCGTCACGGCGGGGACGGGGGACTCCTCGAGCATATAGTGGATGATGCTGGAGTTGGGCTTCCTGCTGGTCTCGCCCGTCCAGGTGGCCAGCTCGGCCTGCGTGATGGCGGCCAGCGTGGCGCTGCCCTCGCCCCCGCGCGGCGAGTAGAAGACCTGGGCGCCGTGCTCGCCCGGGCCCGACACAAACGAGTTGGCGTGGACGTTCACCAGGACGTCGGGGCCCCAGGCCTTGATCTCGGCCATGCGCGCGGCGACGCGGTACTTGCCCGGCCGGCCGTCCTTGTTCAGGAACTGGCTGCAGTCCGTCTGCGGGGTGCGGGTGACGAGCGCCTGGGCGCCGGCGGCGGCCAGCAGGTCGCCGAGCTTCACCGAGACGGCCAGGACCACGTCGCTCTCGCGGACCCCGAAGCCGCTCGCCCCCGCGTCGATGCACCCGTGGCCGGGGTCGATGGCCACGCGCCGGCCGCGCAGGGCATCGGCCTCGGCCGCGGCGATCTCCGCCTGGCGGAGGGCGATGGCGCCCCAGGCCATGGCCAGCAGGGCCACGAGGGCCAGGGCCGCGACCATGTGGCGGCGGCCCGGATGCAGCCAGGCGAGCAGGCGCGGGCGCACGTGAAGCCCCCCACCGCTTCTGCTATGCGGCGCGGCCGCGGAGTATGGCTGGTGGGCGATAGCCCGGCGCCACGGCATCGCTGGCCGCGGGCCCCCTTCGGCAGAGTGTATAATTACGTGGACATCAGCCCAGCCAGGCGGTATATTTATGCACGTTGCGCGATACGGTGTTCCCGCGGATCCGCGCGGGGCGGTGCGTTGCCAGCTCTGCCCGACGGAGTGCCTCATCGGCGAGGGCCGCGACGGCTCCTGCCGGGTGCGCGGCAACCGCGGCGGGCAGCTGGTCAGCCTCAACTACGGCGTGGTGGCGGCTTCGGCGTGTGACCCGGTCGAGAAAAAGCCGCTCTACCACTTCCATCCCGGGGGCTGGCTTTTATCGCTCGGACCGCCCGGCTGCAACCTCCACTGCGACTTCTGCCAGAACTGGCAGATCTCGCAGGTGGGCGAGGCCGAGGCGCGCATGGCGCCCGAGGCGGCTCTTGCGGAGGCCCTGCGGCGCCGGGACGAGGACCCGCGGGTGATCGGGCTGGCCTTCACGTACACCGACCCGGTGATCTGGTTTGAGTACGTGCTGGACACGGCCCGGCTGGCCAGGGCCGCCGGCCTGCTGGTCGTCCTCAAGACCAACGGCTACGTGAACCCGGAGCCCCTCCAGGAGTGGCTGCCATGGGTCGACGCCCTGAACGTGGACGTTAAGGCGTTCAACGACGGCTTTTACCGGCGGGTGTGCCAGGGGGCCTTGCAGCCCGTGCTGGCGACGGTGGAGGCGGCCGTGGCGGCCGGCAAGCACGTGGAGGTCAGCCACCTGCCGGTGCCGGGGGAAAACGACGACCCGGCCGAGCTGGATGCGCTCTGCCGGTGGCTGGGTGGGGTCTCGCCGGACGTGCCGCTGCATCTGTTGCGGTACTTCCCGAATTACCGCATGGGGGGCAGCCCCACGCCGGTGGCGGACCTGGAGGCCATGCGCGAGCGGGCCCGGGCGCACCTGCGCCACGTGTACATCGCCGGCACGTTCCGGCCCGAGCACATGAGCACGCGGTGCGCGGGTTGCGGGGCGGAGCTGGTCCGGCGCGACGGCTTCCGGGTGATGGCGACCGGCATCGACGGGGCCGGTCGCTGCACGGGGTGCGGGGAGACCGCGCCAATCGCAGGTTTGGTGCACGCGGCCGCCTCGCGGCCGCGCGCGTGAATGGCGGCGCCAAGGCGCCGTCCGGGGGAGGGCCGGGGGATGGCGCTCAGGATGCCGCTTCACGAGCTGCGTGGTGGCAAGCGCGACTTCCTCACACTTGGGGATTACAGCGCGGCCGAGGTCACGGGCTTGGTCGACGCGGCCGCGCGGTGGAAGGCCCTGCGGCGGGGATCCGCCGCCGACCGGCCCCTGCTCGGCAAGAGCGTCGCGCTCCTGTTCCTCAAGCCGTCGCTGCGCACCCGGGTCTCCTGCGATGTGGCCATCAGTGAGCTGGGCGGGCATCCCGTGCACCTGACCGGCGGCGACATCGGCTTCGGCCACCGCGAGCCCATCGCCGACATCGCCCATGTGCTGGAGCGGATGGTGGATGGGATCGTGGTGCGCGGGCACGACCATGGCGAGCTGGCAGACCTGGCCCGGTACGCGGCCGTGCCCGTCATCAACGCGCTGACAGCGCGGTTTCACCCCATGCAGGCCGTGGCCGACCTGCTCACCCTGCGCGAGCGGTTTGGCCATCTGGCGGGCCTGCGCCTCGCCTTTATCGGGGACGGCAACAATGTGGCGCACTCGCTGATGCTGGCGGCGGCCCGCACGGGCATGCACTTCACCATCGCCTGCCCCGAGGGGTATGCCCCGGAGGCCGAGGTGCTGGCCCAGGCCGAGGGCTGGGCGGCGGATACCGGCGGCTCCGTGCGGGTCGTGCGCGCGCCCGCCGAGGCTGCTGCCGCTGCCGATGCCGTGTATACCGACGTCTGGGTCAGCATGGGCCAGGACGACGAGACGGCAGCCCGCGAGGCGGCCTTTCGCGGCTACGTGGTGGATTCAGCCCTCATGGGTGTGGCGGCCCCCCACGCGGTCTTCATGCACGATCTGCCGGCCCACCGTGGCCTGGAGGTGACGGCGGAGGTCATCGACGGGCCACGCTCGGTGGCCTTCGAGCAGGCGGAGAACCGGCTGCACGCGGCCAAGGCCATCCTGGCCTTGGTGGTCGGCGGGGCGTAGGGCCGGCTACGCAGCGCCCGCCGCGGGGAAATAGCGCCCGCGCAGCCACAGGGCGACCCGCACCAGCGAGATGAGGACCGGCACCTCCACCAGCGGCCCGATGACGGCCGCAAACGCCGCCCCGGACTGGATCCCGAACACGGCGATCGTCACGGCGATGGCCAGCTCGAAGTTGTTGCTGGCCGCCGTGAAGCAGAGGGTCGCCGTCTGCGGGTAGCCCGCGCCCACCCGCCGGCTCATCACGAACGAGACGCCGAACATGATGACGAAGTAGATGGCGAGCGGCAGCGCGATGCGCAGCACATCCAGGGGCAGGTTGACGATGGCCCGCCCCTGGAGGGCGAACATCACCACGATGGTGAAGAGCAGAGCGACCAGCGTCAGCGGGCTGATCCGCGGCAGCAGCTCTGCCTCGTACCACGCGCGCCCGAAGCGGCGGCTCAGGCCGACCGACGTCACGATGCCGGCCGCAAACGGGATGCCCAGGTAGATGAGCACGCTCTGGGCCACCTCGCCGATGGAGATGTGGACGACGGTGGCCTGCAGGCCCAGCCAAGTTGGCAGCACGGTCAGGAAGATGTACGCGTAGATGGCGTAGAACAGGATCTGAAACACGGAGTTGAAGGCCACAAGGCCAGCCGCGTATTCGCGGTCGCCGCTGGCCAGCTCGTTCCAGACGATGACCATGGCGATGCAGCGCGCCAGGCCGACCATGATCAGGCCGGCCATGTACGCTGGATACTGCCGCAGGAAGATGACGGCGAGCGCGAACATGAGGACGGGGCCAATCACCCAGTTCTGCACGAGCGACAGCACCAGCACCGGCACGTTGCGGAAGACGGCCCCGATCTTGTCGTAGCGCACCTTGGCCAGGGGCGGGTACATCATCAGGATCAACCCCACGGCGATGGGCAGGGACGTCGTGCCGACCTGGGCCCGGGTGATCAGCTGGGCGGCCGCCGGCGCGCCCGCGCCCAGGGCGATGCCCAGTCCCATGGCGAGGAAGATCCAGAGCGTCAGGAAGCGGTCGAGGATGCCCAGCCGCTTGGTCAAAGCTCGGCCGCCAGAGCATCGATTCGCTGCCGGATCTCATCCCGCACGCGGCGGAAGGCGGTGAGCCGCTCGGCCTCGGTGCCCTGGGCGCGGGCCGGGTCCGGCAGGTCCCAGTGCAGCCGGCGCACCCGCGGGGGCGTCACGGGGCAGCGCTCCTCGGCGTCGCCGCACAGGGTGACCACAAGAGCAGCCTCCCGCAGTTGGTCAAGGTCGATGGCCTTCGAGGTCTGGTCCGAGATGTCCACGCCCGCTTCGGCCATGACCTGCACGGCCATCGGGTGCACGAAGCTGGGCGTGATGCCGGCGCTGGCGACCCGGTGCGCGCCGCCGAGCCGCTGGCGCGCGAAGCCTTCCGCCATCTGGCTCCGGCATGAGTTGCCTGTGCACAGGAAGTAGATCAGTGGCTTCTCCATGGATCAGGGCTTCCTGGCGCGAATGAAGGCGCTCATGAAGCGGCCCGCCACGGCGTCCGCGGACGCGGGCTCCGCCACGCCCTGCCTGCCCAGCGCCAGGCGGAAGGGCTCGCCGAGGTCCGCGGCCGTGTAGCGCCGCACCTCCTGCACCTCGGCCGCCGTGAAGCCTGTGGCCAGGAGGGCCCTGCGGTACCTGCCCTCGGTCAGGGCCCCCGCGATGCAGCCCGACCACAGCTCCACGCTCCGGCGCACCGCGAGCGGAATGTCGGGCTCGCCGTCCCGGACCACCACGTCGCTGATGGCCAGCCGGCCGCCGGGCCGGAGCACCCGAAAGGCCTCGCGCAGCACCCGGTCCTTGTCGGGACTCAGGTTGACGACGCAGTTGGAGAGGATGACGTCGACCGAGCGATCGGGCAATGGGATCTCCTCGATGTGCCCCTTCAGGAACTCGGCGTTGGCCGCGCCGGCCTGGCGGGCGTGCTCGCGGGCCAGCGCCAGCATCTCATCGGTCATGTCCAGGCCGTACGCCCTGCCCGTGGGGCCAACGCGGCGCGCCGAGAGGATGACGTCGATCCCGCCGCCCGATCCGAGGTCGAGGACGGTCTCCCCGGCCCGCAGCTCGGCGAGCGCCGTGGGGTTACCGCAGCCCAGGGAGGCCAGAACGGCGCCCGGCGGCAGGTCCGCCAGGTCTCCCAGGGCGTAGAGGCCAGGGCCGAAAGCCTCCTCCGCCGCGCCCGACGTGCAGCAGCCGCTGCCGCCGCAGCATCCGGACGGGGCGAGCATGAGTCCGTCTCGCGCCAACGCCGCCGCGCGCCCGTACCTCTCCGCAACCTCCGCCCAGACTGCCTCATCGCGTGCGTCCGCCATCTCGCTCACCCCTTGACCGGCGCGCTGAGGAGGCCGCGCAGGTGCGCCTGCAGCTCCGCCAGCGCCTCGCCGCGGATGTGGTAGTACGCCCAGACCCCGCGCTTCTCGTAGTCCACAAGCCCCGCCGACCGCAGCACACGCAGGTGGTGGGAGATGGTCGGCTGGGAGATGGGCAGGGCTTCCACCAGCTCGCAGACGCACACCTGGCCGCCGCCGCGCTCGAGGATCTCCAGCAGGCGCAGGCGGTTGGGGTCCGCGAGGGCGGCGAAGCGCTCGGCCAGCGGGCGGGCCTGCGCCTCCGTCAGCTCGGGCCGAATGTCGATGCGGCAGCAGTCGCAGTCCGGATGTTCCATGTCCATGGCTGGACGTTACATCGATACATTGATGGATGTCAATGAACTTGTCCTCGATTTTCCGTCCTCGTGTTCCGGCAAATACGTCAAAGAAGATCAGATATGCCAGAATAGGCTCGAGGTGACCTTCCGTGATCGATGCGAGCCGCCTGACGGAGAAGGCCCAGGCGGCCCTGGCTGCGGCCCAGGGCCTGGCCGAGGAGCGCCGCCACACCCAGGTCGAGCCCGAGCACCTGCTGCAGGCCCTCTGCGAGCAGCCGGACGGCGTTGTCCCGGCCGTCCTCGGCAAGCTGGGCGTGGACCTCAAGCGGCTCCTGGCCAAGGTGGACACCGCGTATGGCTCGATGGCGCGCACCACCGAGCCGACCCAGCCCTACGCGTCGGCCCGGCTGGGCAGGGCGCTGGCCGCGGCGGAGCGGATCGCCGGCCGCATGCGCGACGACTACGTTTCCACCGAGCACCTTCTCCTCGGGATCGCGGAAGTCGCGAGTGACCTCGTCGGGGACCGCGACACGCTGTTGCGGGGGCTGTCCCAGGTGCGCGGGGGCCAGCGCGTCACAAGCCCGAACCCCGAATCCACCTACCTGGCCCTGGAGCGCTACGGCCGCGACCTGACGGCTGAGGCCGCCGCCGGCCGCCTCGACCCGGTGATTGGCCGCGACGACGAGATCCGGCGCGCCGTGCAGATCCTCTCGCGGCGGACCAAGAACAACCCCGTGCTGATTGGCGAGCCGGGCGTGGGCAAGACTGCAATCGTCGAGGGCCTGGCCCAGCGCATCATCCGCGGCGACGTGCCCGAGGGTCTGAAGCTCAAGCGGCTCTGGCAGCTGGACCTCGGGGCCCTGCTTGCGGGGGCGAAGTACCGGGGCGAATTCGAGGAACGGCTGAAGGCTGTCCTCAAGGAGATCCACGACGCCGCGGGCGGCGTGATCCTGTTCATCGACGAGATCCATCAGGTCGTGGGCAGCGGCCGGGCCGAGGGCGCGCCCACGGACGCGGCCAATCTGCTGAAGCCCACGCTGGCCCGGGGCGAGCTTCGCTGCATCGGGGCCACGACGCTCGACGAGTACCGGCGCTATATCGAGAAGGACGCGGCCCTCGAGCGCCGCTTCCAGCCGATCTTTGTCGGCGAGCCTTCCGTCGAGGATACGATCTCGATCCTCCGCGGGCTCAAGGAGCGCTATGAAGTCCACCACGGCGTGCGGATCAAGGACGCGGCCCTGGTGGCGGCGGCGAGCATGTCGCAGCGGTACCTGGCCGACCGCTTCTTGCCGGACAAGGCGATCGACCTGGTGGACGAGGCGGCGGCCCGCCTGCGGACGGAAATAGACAGCCTGCCCGCGGACCTGGACGAGCGACGGCGGCGGACCATGCAGTTGGAGATCGAGCGGGAGGCCCTGCGGCGGGAGACGGACCCGGCGTCCAGGGAGCGCCTCCAGCGCCTGGAGAAGGAGCTGGCCGAGCAGCGCGAGGCCGAGCAGGCCCTGCGGGCGCGCTGGGATCAGCAAAAGGGCGCCGTGGGCGAGCTGCGCAGGCTGAAGGGCGAGCTGGAGAGCCGGCGCCATGAGGTGGAGGCGGCCGAGCGGGCGTATGACCTCGACCGGGCCAGCCGCCTGCGCTACGGCGACATCCCGGAGCTGGAGCGGGCGATCGCCAAGGCGGACGCGGCCCTGGCCGAGCGGCGCCAGGCCGGAGACCTGCTGCTCAAGGAAGAGGTCGACGAGGACGACATCGCGGCCGTGGTGGCCAAGTGGACCGGCATCCCGGTGAGCCGCCTGCTTCAGGGCGAGGCCGGGCGGCTGGTGGCGATGGAGGCGCAATTGCAGCGCCGCGTCCTCGGTCAGGACGAGGCCCTGGCGGCTGTGGCCAACGCGGTGCGGGCGGCGCGCGCGGGGCTGGGCGACCCGGACCGCCCCCAGGCGAGCTTTCTGTTCCTCGGGCCCACCGGCGTGGGCAAGACGGAGACCGCGCGGGCGCTGGCGGAGTTCCTGTTTGACGACGCTCGAGCGATGGTGCGCATCGACATGTCGGAGTACCAGGAAAAGCATACCGTGGCGCGCCTGCTCGGCGCGCCGCCCGGTTATGTCGGCTACGAGGACGCCGGTCAGCTGACGGAGGCCGTCCGCAGACGTCCCTACTGCGTGGTCCTGCTCGATGAGATCGAAAAGGCCCACCCGGATGTGACCAACACGCTGCTGCAGGTGCTGGACGACGGGCGCCTGACCGATGCGCAGGGCCGCACGGTCGACTTCCGCAATACCCTGATCATCATGACCAGCAACCTCGGCAGCCAGGAGATCACCGAGGCCGCGGGGGGCTGGCCGTCGGTGCGGGCGCGGGTCCTGGCGGCCGTGCGGGTCCACTTTCGCCCGGAGTTCCTCAACCGCATCGACGAGATCATCGTCTTCCGGCCGCTGGGCCACACCGAGATCGAGGGGATCGTCGACCTGCAGCTGGCGGAGCTGCGCGGCCGCCTGCAGGCCCGCCGCGTGGGGCTCCACCTGACGGATCGCGCCCGCGCCCTGCTGGCCGAGGAGGGCTTTGACCCGGTCTACGGCGCCCGGCCGCTGCGGCGGGCCGTTCAGCGCCTGGTGACCCAGCCCCTGGCCCTGCAGCTGCTGCAGGGCGGGCTGCATGAGGGGGACTCGGTGACGGTCGACGCCGAGGACGGCCGCATCGTGATCCGGTCCGAACGGCCGGCGGGAGGCGTTCCTTCGGATGGCGAATGATGAGGTAGACCGGGAGGTGCCGCCCCGTTGAAGTGGGTCACGCGCAAGAACGCCCTGATCGACCGCATCGCCTGTTCCTGGCTGATCAAGCGGTTCATCGACCCGGAGGCCGAGCTGCTCTTCGTCGCCGGCGACCAGGTGCTGGCGGTGGCCGAGCGCGAGGGCGCCACGGCTTACCATGCCAAGGGCGCGCCCCTTGGGGGCACGGACAAGGAGACCAGCTTCGACCAGCTGACGGCGCACCATCGGCTGAACGACCCGGCCATGCGCCTCATGACGCGGATCATCCACGACGCCGACCACTTCACGCCGCCCGCCGTGGAGCCGGAGGCCGCGGGGATCCGGGGCCTCGCCCTCGGATTCGGGCGGACCTTCGCCGACGACGACCAGGGCAAGATCGCCGCGGCGCTGCCCGCGTATGATGCCATGTATGCTTGGTGCCAGCTGCAGGCCCAGCAGGGCCGCACGCCGGTGAACGAGGGATCCTGATGTGATGGGGGGCGGGCCGGGCGGCAGGTAGGCGGGGGGCCGATGCGGCGGCGGAACGGCAGTCGGCGGCGCTGGCCCTGGTGGCGCCAGGCACCGAGCTCAGGGAGGCGCTGGAAAGCATCCTGCGCGCCCGCCAGGGCGCGCTGATCGTCATCGCGGAGGCGGAGGCTGTCGACGGGGTCTGCGACGGCGGATTCCGCCTCGACTGCCCGTTCACGCCAACCCGCGTTTACGAATTGGCCAAGATGGACGGCGCCATCGTCCTGACGGCGGACCTCACGGCCATCCGGTGGGCCAACGTCCAACTGCAGCCCGCCCCCGGCGTCGAGACCAGTGAGACGGGGGCCCGCCACCGCACGGCCGAACGGGTGGCCCGCCAGACAGGGGCGCTTGTCCTGGCCGTCTCGGAGCGGCGGCGGACCGTCACCCTGTACCGCGGCGCATGGCGCCACGTCCTCCCCGACCTCGACGTCGCCTTGGCCCGGGCCAACCAGGCCCTGCAGGTCCTGGCGGAGCATCGCCGCCAGTTCGACCGGGTGCTGGCCGGCCTGACGGCCCTTGAGCTGGAGGACGCCGCCACGCGCAGTGAGGTGGTCATGGCCGTTCAACGTGGGCTCAGCGTCCTCCGCGTGGCCGACCAGGTGCGGGCGGGCCTGCTGGAGCTGGGTACCGAGGGCCGCCTGATGGCCATCGAGCTCTCCGACCTCGGCGACGGCGTCGAGGAGTCGCTCAAGCTGATCGCCCGCGACCATTGTGCGGGGGATCCGGACGACCTGCTGGCGGCAGAGCTGAACCCGGGCGCGATCGCCGACTGCCTTGGCTGGTCCGACGACCTCGAGGCGCCCGCCGCGCCGCGGGGCTACCGCGCCCTGCACCGGGTGCCCCGCGTCCCCGCCGCCGTCATCGATAACCTCGTGCGCCACTTCGGGAGCCT
>DATLTP010000051.1:0-4560 GCA_035533535.1 Bacillota bacterium
GAGTTGGAGATCGGCAATCTGGCCATCCACGCGACCCCGCTTTGGGATCCGCGCGGCCGGTGGGCTGGCTGGCGGCAGCAATTCCTGCCCTACCTCCCCGACGCCGTGCGGTCGGAGCGCATGGCGGCCGTCGCCGACGACTTTCACCACAACCTGCGCGAGGTAGCCCGGATGGCCCGCGGGGATGAGTTCTTCGCGGCCCTCGAGCGGCTGGTCTACGCCCAGCGCTACCTGCTCCACTACCTCTTCCTCCAGGCGCGCCATTACCCAGTCGACTACACTAAGCACGTCGCTTGGCAGTGCCGTGAGTTGGTGGCGCCGCTGCAGGCCGCGCTGTCGGTCGCGGTCGGCGATGTGGCTCAGAAGGCGAGTGAGCTCGCCGCGCTTTGGCGGAGATACGTCAAGGAGTGAAGACGCATGACCCCGCGCCCCACCAAGCAGGCCGAGATGGACGCCATCCGCTACGACACGCAGGGGTACGCGGCCATCCGCGCCGACCTGCTCGACACCTTCCCCTACGAGTACGCCGGCCGCGAGATCGAGCTCGTTCTCGAGACAGACGAATTCACCTCCGTCTGCCCCTGGTCCGGGCTGCCGGACTTTGCCGCGCTGCGCATCACCTACGTTCCAGACAAGCTCTGCCTCGAGCTGAAGTCCTTCAAGTACTACCTGCTGTCCTACCGGCACGTCGGCATCTACTACGAGCACCTGACCCACCGCATCCTGGAGGATTTGGTGGCGGCGGTGCAGCCGCTGCGGATGCGGATCGAGGGCGACTTCAAGAACCGGGGCGGCATCGGCTGCAAGGCCTCGGCCGAATACCGGCGGGGGTAGGATCGGCAGCGGGCCGCCGGTCCACGCCGCCCGCTGCGGCCTCGCGGATCCAACTGCGATCCGAGTCGTCGTCGTTCGCCCCCCCTTGCGGCACGGTTGTCGTCATGACAGGCCAGAAAGTAACACGCACCATGGAACCTCCCGCCCGGCCACCGCACGGTTGCCCACGGCTGCGCCCTCGCCCAGGCCCCTACCGGCCACGGACGATGGCGGCGCCGGCCACCAGCGCCGGCACCGCCGGTGCAACTGCAAGGGCGGAACGCAGGCCACCATCACGTCAAATACCGGCGGGGATAAGCCGCGAACGTTCGCGGGAACGCGCAACGCTCAGCCGGCGCATGGCGGACGGCATGGCAGGGCCTTGGCGCAGGTCGCCGAGCCGGTGTGGCGGATTGCGCCACTTCACATGCCAAATGCAGCAGGGCTCAGCAGCGGCCAGCCGAAGCATGCCCTCGGGGGTGCGCACAACTTGCCAGAAGTGGCTCGCGATGGCGCTCGTCTCTACTACGAGGCGCATGGCCGCGGCAAGCCGGTTGTCCTGCTCCACGGCCGCGGCGGCAACACACTGATCTGGTGGCAGCAGATCGACGCGATTGCGGCTCGCTACCGCTGCATCGTAATCGACCACCGCGGCTGGGGGCGCTCGACGGGGCCCATGGTCGACCCCTGGGTCGAGATGTTCGCCGCCGACCTCGCCGCGATCCTTCAGGCCGAAGGGGTTGGCGAGCTTGCGCTCGTCGCCCAATCCATGGGCGGATATACGGCGAACACCGTCTGCTCCCGCTTCCCGGGCCGGGTGCGGGCAGCCGTCATGAGCGGCACGACGGGCGGCCATGCGCCGGCCGCCATGCTGGACGTGCAGCGGCAGGCGGGCGAGACGAGCGAGTCCATGCGGATTGCCTGGTCGGAGGGCCGCGGCCCGCACCCGGCCGTGGGCGCCCGCATGTACCAGGAGCAGCCGGCGCTTGCGCGGCTGTATGAAATGATCAACGGACTGAACCAGAACCCGCCGGCGGCCGGATTCCGGGCCGCGCGGCCCGACCTGGTGCCGCTTGCGGTGCCGTCCGCCACCCTCTTCATCACGGGCGAGGAGGATCCCCTCTGCCCCACGGCGATGGTCGAGGCCACGGCGGCGGAGCTGCCGGGCAGCCGGGTGCTCCGCATCCCCAGCGCGGGCCATTCCACGTACTTTGAGCGCGCCGCGGAGTACAATCGCGCCACGCTCGGTTTCCTGGGCGAAGTGTACGGCTAGGCGGCGATCTCCGACCGTGACAGCGGCAATGCGGGGGCGGACGGCTTGGACAGGCCCTGGACGGCCGGCAGCCGCTGTGCTGGCCGCCATCCTGGTCTTGGCCGGGTGCGGGGGCCGGCCGGCGCCCGCTGCGGCGAGCACAACACCGACGGCCCCCGTGGCCCCCTTTGCGCCGGCCAAGGATCCCGTCTGCCCGACGGCGGCCCACCTCGGCTCCGGCTGGAATCCGGAGGCCATCCCCCAGGGCAATAGCGACATTCTGGCCCTCGCTGCCGCCTCGGATCCCTGCCAGGTCTGGGCCGCTGGCAAGTCGGCGTCCGGGGAAGCGTTCATCCTGGCGAGCACGACCGGCGGCATGACCTGGACCGTCGCCAACCTCCCGCCCGGCTACGCCGCCGTGCAGGGGTTGGCCATGGCGGGCGACGGCCGCCACGGCTGGGCCGTCGCCCAGGCGGGGAATGGCGCTGCCCTGCTGGCGACGGCCGACGGCGGCGCCGACTGGATGCTGGCCAAGTCCTTCCCGGCCGCGGCCGACCTTGACGCCGTGGCGACCGACGGCGGCCAGCGCATCTGGGCGGTTGGCGGGACATCCGCGGGTGACGCCCTGATCTTCGCCAGCCAGGACGGGGGGCGGACCTGGAGCGCTGAGACGCCGCCCGCCGGCGCAGCCGCCCTGGACGCCCTGACCTGGGCCGGCGGCACCAGCGCGTGGGCCGCCGGCGACCACGGCACCCTGCTGGAAACCTCGGATGGGGGCCTGCACTGGCGCACCGTGCCGGGCACGACCCTCGGCACGACGCTGACTGGCCTGGCGGCCTCCGGGGGCCAGGCCTGGGCAGTCGGCTACCTGCCCGCGGACCCTGGCCAGCGTGGCGTCGGAATCCATCGCGGCGCCGGCAACCTCTGGCTTCCGCTGCGCCTACCGGGCGCCACCGGCCGGCTGGCTGCCGTCGCCGCCGTCGCCGGCCGGTACGCCTGGCTGGTTGGCCAGGGACCGGGCGCGTCCGCCAGCATCCTGGCCACCAGCGACGGGGGAGCCGACTGGAGCCAGCAGGCGCCGGGCAGCGCCTTCGCCCTGAACGCGGTCGCGTTCGCAAACGGGAGCGCTGGCTGGGTGGGGGGTGCGGGCGGTGTTCTGGCCACGGTCGACGGCGGCACGGGCCAGTAAGGCGTGTGCCGCGGCGCTGCTGGTCATGCTGCTTGTTGCCTGCGGCGGAAGGGCCGCCACGCCGGCGCCGCCGGCGACTGCGACCAATGCGGGCGGGCTGCCGCACTTTCACCACGTCTTCCTCGTGGTGATGGAAAACCTCGATTTCCGAGGCGCCATGGCGGAGCCCACCATCGCCCAAATGGCTCGGACGTACGCCTCCGCCACGAACTACGACGCCGTCGCCCACCCGAGCCTGCCCAACTACCTGGCGCTGGCCAGTGGCAGCACCTGGGGCGTGACCTCGGACTGCACCGCCTGCTACCAGAACCAGCCCAACCTTGCCACGCAGCTGGCCGCGGCCGGCACCACCTGGGGAGCCTATATGGAGGGCCTGTCCAGCGCCTGCGACCTGGAGGCCACTGCCGGGGAGTACGCGGGCAAGCACGACCCGTTCCGCTATTTCACCGACGTGCGCTCAAGCAAGGCCCTGTGTGGCCACATCCAGCCGCTGACCGCCCTCAACCTCACCCAGGCGCCCGCCTTCGCCTGGATCTCGCCCAACCTCTGCCACGACGGGCATGACTGCGCGCCGGCGCAGGCCGGGGCATGGCTGGACGGCTTCGTGGCCCAGGTCGTGGCCAGCCCATCCTGGAAGGACGGGGGCGTGCTCTTCGTCACCTGGGATGAGGGCACCGACAACGCGGGCGGCGGCGGCCAGGTGCTGACGCTGGTGATCGCGCCGGGCCTTCCGGCCGGGGAGCAGGTCGACGCGCCCTACACCCACTACAGCCTGCTGCACACCATCGAGGCAGGCCTTGGCCTGCCGCCCCTGGGCCAGGCGGCGGAGGCACCGACCATGGCGGCGTTCTGGCACTGAGAGCCACCCGGCTTCTCGGTGCATGACGCGGGTGCTCCACCGTCAGCACCAGCGTCGCTTCAGCATTCAGCCACCACGTGGCCCGCCTCGTCGCGGAGGTCCGCCGCTGTGTAGGCCATGCGCTTCTTTCACTCCCGCACCCACCCGCGCACGGCAACTTTGCGTTGCGCGACCCGGCTTCTCGGTGCCTAACGCGGGAGATCCACCGTCAGCACCAGCGTCGCTTCGCATTCCGCCACCACGTGACCAGCCTCGTCGCGGAGGTCCGCCGCTGTGTGGGCCAGGCGCTTCTTCCACTCCCGCACCCACCCGCGCACGTGCAGTCGGGTGCCGGGCTTAACCGGCACATGCAGGCGGGCATCCAGCCGCCCCGTCAGACCCGTGTGCCCGCCGGCGGCCACGGCCCAGCCCATCGCCTCGTCCATCATCGTGATGAGAAGTCCGCCG
>DATLTP010000052.1:0-6135 GCA_035533535.1 Bacillota bacterium
TTGCCGACGACCGGCCCGCCCGTCTCCGTCTGCCACCAGTGATCCAGCACCGGGATGCGGTCACCGAAGACCTCTTTCTGGAACCACTCCCACGCCGGCGGGTTGAGCACCTCACCCGCCGAGAAGACGCGCGTCACGGACCCGAGGTCGTGCGCGCGCGCGGGCTCCGTCCCGTAGCGCATCAGCATGCGCACGGCCGTGGGCGCCGTGAAGACCCCGCTCACGCCATGCTTGGCCACGATGCGGTAGAAGGTGTCGGGCCCGGGATGATCAAGCGCGCCCTCATAGGCGATGGTCGTCGCGCCCACCAGGAGCGGCGCGTACACGATGAAGCTGTGCCCCACGATCCAGCCGATGTCGGAGGTCGACCACCAGACGTCGCCCGCCTGCAGCCCGAACATCCACTCCGCCGTGTTGCGGATGCCCACCTGGTAGCCGCCGTGGGTGTGCACGGGGAGCTTGGGCTTGGCGGTGGTGCCAGAGGTGGCGAGGACAAACGCCGGCTCGTTGGCCTCCATGGATTCGAAGCCGCCATCGGTCCCTCCGGCCAGGAACTGGTCCCAGGTCAGGTCGCGCCCGGCCTGCAGAAGAGGTGCCTCCTGGGTGCGGACCAGCACGACCGCCTTCTCGACGGGGCTGTTCGCCATGGCCTCGCGGGCGATGTCCCAGAGGCGGACCTGCTTGCCCTTGCGCCACGTGGCGTCCGCCGCCAGCAGCACGCGGGCGCCCGCCAGCCGCATGCGCTCGCCCAGGGCCCCGCTGCCGAAGCCGGCGAAGACCACCATGTGCGGCGCCCCGATGCGGGCGCAGGCCAGCATGGCCACGATGGCCTCGGGCATGGTCGGCATGTAGATGGCAACACGGTCGCCCCGCTGAACCCCAATCCCCCGCAGGGCGGCCGCAACTTGGCGCACGCTCCCCAACAATTCCTTGTATGTGAGGCGGCTTTCGCCGCCCCACTCGTTTTCGCCGATCAGCGCCGCCTTGTCGCCAAGCCCGCGCTCGACCTGCAGGTCAACGCAGTTGTACGAAAGGTTCGTCTGCCCGCCAGCAAACCAGCGGAAGGTGGGTGGGGTCCAGTCGAGGACCCGGTCGTATGGCTGCAGCCAGTGCACGCGCTCTGCCGCCTGGCCCCAGAAGCGCTCGGGGTCGGCCTCCGCATCCGCCAACATGCCACGCAGGTCCGCGCCCATTGGCCCTCGCCTCCGGCTGCGGGGGTTCTACAATGAAACCATGATCCCCCTGCTGATCATTGTTGCGGGCGGCCTGCTCATCGGCGTGCTGACGCGGAGGGCGCCACGCCAAGGCCCCGCGCCCATCCTGGCTGGCCTGACGCTCGCGCTGGCCATTTGGGCCGGAGGGACGCTGCTCCCCTGGGCCCTGCTGGTGGGCGTGGCGGCTGGTGGCCTCTTCTGGTACGTCACCAAGCGGCCGCGCTGATTCCACAGCGCGGCTGCTTGCCCAACCTTCTACAGCTTCGTCACGATCGGCGGCAGGCCCGCCTCCCGCACGTGGGCGGCGAATTCGGCCACGTCGGTGGCCACGATCTCCCGCAGGCGGCCGATCTGGGTATCCACCTTGTCCGAGAGGTCCACGTACACATCCTGCGACTGCTTCGTCGGCCGGTGCACGGCCGCGGCCACGACGTTGCCCAGCAGCACCAGCTTGTTGTTCAGCTTGATGGGGAAGTTGAGCAGGTCCTGGCGCGCCCGCGCCTTCACCTGCAGCAGCTCCTCCTCGACCGTGGCCAGCTTGGCCTTCATCGCGGTCGCGGCCGCCGCCAGACCTTCAGCGTTGGGCCGGCCCTCGCAGCGCGCCACCCAGGCGTCGGCCTGCTGCCGGATGCTGCGGATCTCCGTCACGGCGCGGTGGGTCTCCGAGACCTTGTCGCGGATCTGGATCATCAGGTCGAACTGGGCCCGCAGGTCGGCGTCGGTCGCGTCGACATTGGGGGCGCGACCAATCTCGAACGGCGCCGTCAGCGTCCGGCCGCCGGCGGTGAGCCGCACCTCGTACGCGCCCGGAGGCGCCACGGGCCCGGTCAGCGTCCCGCCATAGAGCACCAGCCCGCCCGGAACGCCCTCCGCATCCGGATAGCGCATGTCCCAGACGTAGCGGTTGCCACCGGCGGCGGCCTTCTGGGTGAACCGCTTGATCAGCGCCCCCCCGGCCTCATAGAACTCCAAGACCGCTTCCTGGGGCTCGCGCAGGTGGTAGTGCACGACCACGCCGCTTGGCGGGTTGGTGCCGGCGTCCAGCACCTCGACCTCCACGCCGTCGCCGTCCGGCTTGGGCTTGGTCTGCATGGTGACGACCATGCCGCCGGGCCCGCCGTAATCGCGGACACCGCCGCCCTCGGGCCGCACGCGGCCACCGGTCTGCAGCCGCAGGCCCGGCCGCGGCTTGAAGAGGTAGACATCGCCCAGGTCCGCGGGCATCTCGCGCAGGGGGCTGAGGTCATCGAGGACCCAGAAGGACCGGCCGTGGGTCGCGGCCACCAGGTCCCCGTCCTTGACGATCAGGTCGTGGATGGGGACCACGGGGAGGTTGCCCTGCAGGGGCTGCCAGCTGCCGCCGTCGTCCAACGAGACGTAGACGGCGGTTTCGGTCCCCGCATAGAGGAGCCCGCGCCGCTCCGGGTCCGCCCGGATCACGCGCGTGAAGTCCCACTCGGGAATGCCAGCCGTGATCGTCGTCCACGTCGCACCATAGTCAGTCGTCTTGAACAGATAGGGCCGCGTGTCGTCCAGCTTGTACCGCGTGGCCGCCACATACGCCGATGCCGGGTCGAAGGGCGAAGGCTCGATGATGCTGATCAGGGGCCACTCCGGCAGCGACGGCGGCGTCACGTTCGTCCACGTCTTGCCGGCATCCCGCGAGACGTGCACCAGCCCATCGTCCGAGCCGGCCCAATAGAGCCCGCGCTGCAGCGGGGACTCCTCGAACGCGAAGACGGTCGCGTAATACTCGGCGCTGCTGTTGTCCTTGGTGATCGGGCCGCCGGACGCCACCATCGTTGACGGCTCCGCCCGCGTGAGGTCGGGGCTGATCGGCGCCCAGCTCTCCCCCTCGTCGGTGCTGCGGAAGACGCATTCTCCCGTTGCGTACAGCACGTTGCTGTCGTGCGGCGACAGCACGATGGGGAAGGTCCACTGAAAACGGTGCTTCAGGTCGCCGGCGCCCCAGCCGGCCAGGCCCTCCGGCCAGATGTCCACCGTCCGCAGCAGGCCGCGGCCGTGGTCGTACCGCGTGAGCTGGCCCTTGATGCCGCCGGCGAACACGATGTCCGGGTTGTCGGGGCGGACGGCGATGTACCCGCTCTCGCCACCGCCGACCGTGTAGTAGTCGGTGGCCATGATGGCGCCCTTGCTGGAGCGGTTGGGCACCGACATCGTGGTGTTGTCCTGCTGGGCGCCGTACAGGCGATAGGGGAACCGCGTGTCCGCCGTCACATGGTAGAACTGCGCCGTCGGCTGGTTGTAGATGCTCGACCAGGAGAGGCCGCCCGTGAAGCTGACGCAGGCGCCGCCGTCGTTGCCCTCGATCATGCGCCGCGGGTTGCTCGGGTCGATCCACAGGTCGTGGTTATCCCCGTGGGGCGTGGCGATGGCTGTGAAGGTCTTACCGCCGTCCGTGGACTTCCACATGCCCACGTTCAGGGCGTACACGGTGTCCTCGTCCTGGGGGTCCGCGAAGATGTGGCTGTAGTACCAGGCCCGTTGGCGGAGGTTGCGGTCGTCGGTCATCAGCTTCCAGGTGGCGCCGCCGTCGTCCGAGCGGAACAGGCCCCCGTCCTCGGCCTCGACCTGGGCCCACACCCGCTCGCCCTCGGCGGGGCTGACGGCGAGGCCGATGCGGCCCTTCAGGCCCTTGGGCAGCCCCGGCCGGCCCGTCAGCTCCGTCCAGTGCTCGCCGCCGTCCACAGACTTGAAGAGCCCGCTGCCGGGGCCGCCGCTGGAGAGGAAGTGCGGCCCGCGGCGCACCTCATAGAGCGAGGCGAACAGGATCCGCGGGTTGGTGGCGTCCATCACCATGTCGATGGCGCCGGCCTCCGGGCTTCCGTATAGGATCTTCGACCAGGTGCGCCCGCCATCGGCCGACCGGTACACGCCGCGCTCCTCGTTCGGCCCGAAGGCGTGACCCAAAGCCGCCACGTACACCAGGTCCGGGTTGTTGGGGTGGACGCGGATGCGGGCGATGTGGCGCGTATCCGCCAGGCCCACGTTGCGCCACGTCTTGCCGGCGTCCGTGGACTTGTAGACCCCGTCGCCATGCGAGACGTTGCCGCGGATGCAGGCCTCGCCCGTTCCCGCGTAAATGACGTTCGGGTCGGAGGCGGCGATGGCCAGCGCGCCCACGGGTGCCGTGCGGAAGAAGCCATCGGACACGTTGCTCCACGTCCACCCGGCGTCGATGGTCTTCCAGAGCCCGCCGGAGCAGGCGCCGAAGTAGAAGACCTGGTCGTCGCGCGGGTCGCCCGCCACGGCCACCACGCGGCCGCCGCGGTGGGGCCCAACCAGCCGCCAGCGCATCGATTCCAGCATCCCGCAACCCTCCAACACTCTGCTGCCATCGGGATTTGGGCGCGCCGCGCAGGCGGCGCGACCGACAAATCGACTTTCCCTGGCCGGACTCCCGTCTCCTGCCCTGGCAGGGCGCCCGCACGCTGGCGGCGAACCGTCGATGCCCCAGGGGGTGCCGACGTGCCGATCGAGCTCACGGCCGAGATGCAGTCCGCCATTTTAAGCGCCCTGGACGACCATGCGCCGCCGCTTCTGGCCACCGCCGGCAGCGACGGGCTGCCCGACGTCAGCTACCGGGGCAGCGTCTGCGTGCTGGATGCCCAGCGCCTGGCCTTCTGGGAGCGCAGCATGGGCGATGCCCTGGACAACATGCGCGGCAACCCGCAGGCCTGCATCTTCTACCGCAACCCGCAGACGCGGCAGGCGTGGCGCTTCTATGGCCGCGTGAGCCTGCTGGCCGATGGGGCGCTGCGCGAGCGGATCGCCACCCTCGTGCCCAAGGTGGAGATGGACCGCGACCCCGAGCGCAAGGGCCTGGCCGTCGTCCTCGAGATCACCCGCATTCGCGAGGGCGGGCGCGTCATCCAGGAGCGGGACGCCTGATGGCGCAGAGCGTGGCGGTCATCAGCGGCGGCTCGCGCGGCATCGGGCGCGAGATCGCCCGCAAGCTGGCCGCGGAGCACGGGATGATCGTGGTGGTGGGGTCGCGGCGGGCGGCGGAATCCGAGGCGGCATCAGGGGTCCGCGGACACCAGCTCGACGTGGCGGATACGGCGAGCGTGGCCGCGTTTGCCGCGTGGGTGGGCCGCGAGGTCGGGCACGTTGACGTCCTCGTCAACAACGCGGGCGTCTACGTCGACCGTGGGGCGCGGGCCGGGTCCGTCGACCTCGGCGTGGTGCAGGCCACGGTCGACGTCAACGTGCTGGGGGCCTGGCGGCTGACGCAGGCCCTGATTCCGCACATGGGCACCGGCGGGCGCATCATCAACATCAGCAGCGAGATGGGGAGCACGCGCGGGCTGGCCGCGAGCCGGGGCGGCTCGCCCGCCTACCGCATTTCGAAGGCGGGGATCAACGCCCTGACGCTGCTGCTTGCTGCGGAGCTGGAGGAAGCCGGGATCCTGGTGAACGCGGCCTGCCCCGGATGGGTCCGCACGGACATGGGCGGGGAATCGGCGCCCCGGACGGTGGCGGAAGGGGCGGACACGCCCGTTTGGCTGGCGACGGCGGAGGAGGCCAGGTCCACGGGCGGGCTGTGGAGCGACCGCAAGCAGATCGCGTGGTAGTTCGCCAATCTGGCAGGATTCGCGGCGGTGCCCGCACAACTAACACGGGCGGATTTAAAGCACCTACGAAGAGAGGAAGCCGCCCATGGTCGCACCGCTGTCCCGGGCCCGTGCCATCGCCGTTCTCTGCCTGGGATCGCTGGCCCTGATCGCCTGCGGAGGGCAGCCGGCCGCTCCGGCCGCCGCCACCGCCGCCGTTTCGACCGCTTCCGCCGCCTCGGCCACGGCCGCAGCCCTACCGAAGACCCTGACCATTGGCCTCGACGGCGATTTCACAACCCTGGACGGAACCATTCGCGTGGACACCAACGACCGGATCCTGTACG
>DATLTP010000053.1:0-3497 GCA_035533535.1 Bacillota bacterium
AGCAGGACCCCGCAGGCCTCGGCAGCGCGGATCGGATCGCCCTTGGCTCCCTGAGGCGGCTGTTTCCGCCCGCCCCGGTGTGGATCGGGCCATCGCCCAGCACGGTCGCCAGGAGGAGCGCCAGCGCCTCCTGCCCGCGCGTGTGGCGGTGTACTTCATCCTGGCCATGACGCTCTGCCGTGGATCGTCCGACCGAGAGGTGACGCGTAAGCTGACCGAAGGCTTCTGGGACCGCATCGCGCGGGGTGTGGGTTGGAAGGTCCCCGCTAAGGGCTCGATCGCCGAGGCGCGGCAACGCCTCGGGGTGGAGCCGCTGCGGACGCTCTTCGACATGGTGGCACGCCCGCTGGCCGCGGTGCGGACGGGCGGCGCGTGGTTTCGACGGCGTTGGCGGGTGGCCGCCTTGGATGGGATGAGTGCGGTGGCGCCGCGGTCCATGACCCGCCTTGGCCGGTTGCTGGCAGGGGCCCCGGCTCCTTTCGGCGCCAGGGCCCCTGCTATAGGTCATCTGCGGTTCTGGGACGTGGATCAGCCGGTGAACCTGCCCGGAGGACCCCTGCAACCAGAGGCTCTCCGCCTGAACGCCGTCGATGCCCATGGGTGCTGCCCCACCGGTGGATCGTCGAGCGGACCCTTGCCTGGCTCCGACCCTTCCGAAGAGCAAGGACGGCGCGGCGACCGTCGCGGGCAGCGAGGTCATGGGTGGACGGCCCACCCCGGGGCCGGGGCACCCCCACGGGCTCGGAAACGACGGGCCAAACGGCGCACATCCCGCGGCTCAGGAACGCTCGACTCGCGCCTCCGGCCGCACGGGCCTGGCAGGATTCCCCATTGTCGCCGACCGGGGGGCCCGTTGCCGAGCCCTCCTCGGCAGCAGCGTCCCGTGGGCCCTGACCGCCTCCACCGCCGTCCGCGCCGCCTGACGGCATCGCCGCAGCGGCGCCGCCCGTCAGGCCGGCACCGGAGACAGCGTCCCGGACAGCGTCAGGGTGAAGCCCCCGCCGATGTACCCGCCGCCGAGCTGGCCGGAGCCCACCAGGGTGATCTGGCCGCCGCTGGTCAGGGGCGCGCCGCCCGCGGAGCCCAGCAAGAACTGCGGGCAGCTCGACGTCATCGTGCCGAACGGACCGGAGATGCCGATGGCCAGGGCCGCCGGGAGGGAGACGGGCGCCCCCACGAACGATCCTGGCGGGAACGACCCCGGCGCGCCGTTCGGCGCGAGCATGGCGGAGATGGCGTGGCCCGCCACCGACGCCTGGATGCTCCACGGCGCCGTGAGCTGGACGGTGCCCGCACTCTCGTCGATGGTGATCCGGCCGCTGATGGGCGCCGGTCCCAAGCGGCCGCCCGGTACCTCGGCGCTGGAGCTGCTCAGGGTCGCCATGCCCGTGAACGCGACGACCTGGCCCAGCAGCGCGAGCATCACCGCGTCCGCGAACTCCTGGGCGCCGGCCTGGTTGGGGTGCCCGACGGAGGCGTAGTCGCAGAAGGTCCGGGTGGCCACGTCGGAGATCACGGAGCAGGCCCGCTGCCTCGTCGCGGCCATCGGGTCCTGCACGGAGCCGTCGGCGTTGAGCCCAAAGAGCCAAGCGCTCGGGGCCAGGGTGGCGTTGTCGGCCGTGAAGGGAGGGGCGGCGAAGACGACGCGGGGCCCGCCGGTCGAGAGCAGGCCGGCCGGCGGCATCGTCGGCGCGGCCGCGTTGGCCGCCGCGACGGCGCCGGCGAGCGCCGTCGCGGACTCCTGGAAGAAGGCCGTGCAGTTGGAGACGATCGCCGGGATGAGGGCGGCGGCCACGATCCCCGTCACCGGACCGGCCAGGAACCCGACGAGCAACGGGATCAGCGCGGTGCTGCTGGCCGGGCTGAGGATTGGGAAGTAGCCGGTCACGACCACCTGCGCGTTCGGGCAGGTGCTGATGACGGTGGCCAGCAGTGCCGTCATGGCCGTCCCGCAGGCGGCCGTGACCGCTGCCGACAGGGCTGCGGCGGAGGTCTGGGGGTTGAGGATGGTCGTGACGCCCACGTCGTTGATGCCGCCGTTGACGAGGACCAGGTCGACGTTCATGGGGTCGGCGATGGACCCCACCTGCGCGCGGATGGTGGGGACGGCGTCCGGCACCTCGCTGGATGCGGCGGGCATCCCCGACGCCCCGGCGATGACGGCGCCACAGTGCGCCAGCAGGTCGACAAAGGTGTCGACATCGCCGAGGTGAGTGGCGACGGCCGCCCGCACGAGGTCGGAGATCTTCATCGGCGGCGGCCCGGCGCTGAGCCCCTCCCCCCAGAGGACGGAGTCGCCGATCACCACGAGGCGGCAGGTGGCGACCGGCGCCACCAGCGCGTTGGACTCCTGGCCGGAGCTCAGCAGCACCTTGATCGTCACCGCTTCGCCGCTCTCGGCGGGCTGCAGGCTCGCCGGGGGTGTGATGGTGAACGCGATGGCGTGCATGCTGACGAACGCCGACGGCTCGTCCTGGCCGTTGACCTGGACGCGGCAGGAATCCGCAAAACCGGTCCCCGCCAGCGTCACGGTCGAGCCCCAGACCATGGCGCCGTTCTTCTCGCGGCTGGCGGAGGCGGCGCCGATCGACGGCAGCACTGTGAACGGCGCCGGGTTGGATTGGTCGCCGGCGCCCGCGCGTCGGACCACGGCCTGCGTCAGGCCGCCGGCCACGTCCGGCACCACGAAGGTGGCCGTCGTGCCGGATTGCACAGTCGTCGCCGCGGCAGTCCCTGCGACGAGCACTGTGTCGCCCGCCAGGAGGTTGGCTCCGACCAGGGAGACGGCCGCGCCGACCCCGGCGCTGTAAGCCGACAGGGATGCGATCGCCGGCGCGGTCAGCTCCGCGTCGAAGTCGGCCGCAGTGACCAGTGCGGTGCTGAGGCCACCGCCGGCTCCGCCCGCGCCGCCGGCCGCGCTGCCGCCGGGGCCGCCCCCGGGGCCCGGGCTTCCCGGCGCGTGCTTGGTGTTCTTCGGACAGAAGCTGCCCACCCAGGGTCCGAGCGGGCCGCCCTGCCCGCCCGGACCCGCGGCGCCGCCGGGCCCGCTGGCTCCGCCCGCGCCGCCTGCGGCGCTGACCTGGAGGGTCGGCCCGCCCGGCGCATAGCCGTCGAGGATGGCCTGGGGGCCATACAGGGCGAACTGGCCCCCCGCGCCGCCGGCTCCTCCCGCGCCCCCGCTGCCCCCGGAAGCCCCCGCGCCGCCGGTTCCCCCGGATCCGGGGCCGAACTTGCAGGGAAACCCGCTCGAGGGACCTCCCTGGCCTCCCTGGCCTCCCGCGCCGCCGTCCTGGCCGCGTCCGCCGGCCTGGCCGTCCTGGCCCGCCAGATCGGCCAGGAACGAGCCCGAGAGGTTGAGCACCCAGACCTCGACGTTCGGCCCGGGGCTTCCGGCGTTGCCCGCATCGCCGTTGGCGCCGGGCTGGCCAGCCGTGCCAGCGTTGCCGTCGATGCTGTCGTTCTGCCCGGTGGTCGTGACCGGGGGTACCTGCGGCGGC
>DATLTP010000054.1:0-2314 GCA_035533535.1 Bacillota bacterium
CGCTTGGCGTGCCCCTCGCGACGGGGTTCGAGCATGGCCGCCTACTACCTCAGCCGCCGTTCCAACTCCAGCCGCTCGTTGGCCGCCCCGGCGGCCGTCTGAGCACGTTCCGCCGGCGGTCCCTCAACCAAGGCGCGGGCCGGCTCCCCGTCCCGCGGATGCCCGGGAAGCGTTCGGTTCCGGCCGCGCGGACCCTCCGGCCGCACGTAGTAGCGACCGCCGAGCCCGGCCAGCCGCAGATGGCAGATCCGCCCCTGCTCATCGACCGTCGTCAGCAGGTCCGCGCCCTTGCCCTGCCAGCGCACGAACGCCAGCCTCGCCGCCCCGCCGACTGGCGCGTCCTCAGAACGCACCAGACTGGCATCAGGTGTCAGCGCTCCGCAGCCCCGACCCGCCCCGGATTGCAGCGCGCGTGGCTGCGCCACCGGCCGGCGCCCGTCACGATGACGCAGGCGCCCAGCCGGGGCCGACGATGGGAGAGGGCCGGCGACACCTGCCGGGCACCACGCGCGCGAGCTGCCGGTGGAATGGGGCCTGCGGTCCGCGGCCGCACCG
This sequence comes from Bacillota bacterium, assembly GCA_035533535.1. GTDB lineage: Bacteria > Bacillota > Sulfobacillia > RBS10-35 > JAJYVM01 > JAJYVM01. The sequence continues at coordinate 556 of DATLTP010000054.1, forward strand.
GACGCAGCGCTCCTTCACATTCGCCTGCTGGTCGCCCGCGCCACGCTCCACGCCGTCGATCGCGCGTGGCAGGTTCGGCCAGTCGGGAATCCGGGCGCCACAAGGCGGATGGCGCATCCTGCCAAGCTGGGAGCGAGCGGGCAGCCGCCACCCCGTACTTCATTCACTCGCCGGCTTCTGAACCGTGCAGAGGTCAACACTGCATGCGTCGCCCGACCATCTCCAGGTGCGGGATCAGCTCCTCCGGCCCCTGGGTGATGTCCTCCAGGTAGACGTCCGCCTGGAAACCCACGCACTCCACTTCATCGTCAAAAAAGAACCGCCTCGTCGGCAGTTGGCAGACCAAACCGGTGTGGGGGAGCACGAAGCGACAGGCTTCACCGTACTGCATGCAGCCCGCCGTGCGCTCCCCGATCAAGATCGCGCCCAACTCCCGCTTCAGATCGACGGCAGCCCGCTCCCCCGAGGACCCGCTGTGGCGGTCCACCAAGGCGCAAATGCGACCCGCGTACGGGCGGATTGACGGCCGCCGACAGATCGCGGCCGTAAGTTTCAGCGCGGAAGTCAGTGGCTGGGCGGCCCACGCCGCCCACACGCGCTGCCGTTCCTCGTGCGCCGCAGGGCTATCCACTCGACCCTCGCGAATCTGGGCTTCCACGGTCTGGTTCCACTCCGCGCACGGCCAAAGGGCCACATCCAACCGAGGCAGCCCCCGCGATTCGCCCCCCTTGGCCTGGGCGATCCATTGGGCGATGTACATGAGGTTCCCGCCGTTGTTGCCGCGCAGGTCGAACAGCACCACCGGCCGAGTCACCTGCCGGTCGTAGTCCGAGACGAATTGGCGCAACCATTCCTGTACCTGCCGCGGCCCGCTGAAACTCCTGAGCGTGATGATGGTCGCGTCTCCGCAAATGCGCCACTCGTAAACTGGCGCCTGCGGCGGCCGGGCGCGCTGTGACGTGTCTGGCCGGCGCTGCAGACGCAGGCAGTCAGCACCACGGTTGACCTGCCGGCTGTCCCCGGGGCCGCTGGCTGACAAGGTGGCGATTCGTACAAGATCACCAGCGCTGCGGAGCATTGGAGCGAGTCGCCAGGTAGCGGGCCGGGACCCTGGCACCTCGGTGACTGCGGCCGGCGGCGCGGTGACGCCTTCCCCCACCTTGCCTGCTGGAACTCACGACGACAAATAGTCCCGTCAGTCACAATCGGGAAGCAGGCCCAGCGCTGCTGGCCTGGCTGGACCGCAGCATGCCGGATGCGGGGGTTGCAGAGCTGGCGAGGCTCTTGCGGGCGCTCCGCCGACAGGGGATGCGCCGCCGGGCCCAGGTGGGAGCGAGCCTTCCGGCTGGCCTTTGCCAGTCGGGTGCCGAAGGCCGACCGGGACGAGGTGGAGAGCGCGCTGGCCTGGCTGCTGGGGGAGGGTTGGCTCCCGCCGGCGGAAGCGGACCTGCCCAGACCAAGACCACAGGAGCGCGGGCTGCTTTGAAAGAGGGCCACCGTGTACCGTACACGGTACACCGTACACGCTGTGGCCGGTGTGACAGTGAGAGGACGTTCCCCGCTCCGGCCGTGGTGACTCGTGGTCCCGCGTGGTTGCCCTCACGCCACGACCTCGCTGGCGCGGGGGACCAGGGGCCGCGGGTGGATGACGCATGTCACCGTTCGTTTGAAGCGGCGACCTCCTCACCGAAGGTTCTATCTCCGAAAGGGACGGAGGCATCCCCCCTGCTCGCCAGGTGGTCGCGCACAAGAATGCGGA
>DATLTP010000055.1:0-11403 GCA_035533535.1 Bacillota bacterium
AGCGCGGTGCCCATGGCGAACGTGGCCACGACGGCGGCCCAATAAAAGGCCTCACGGCGCGGGGTGTCGATGCTGTGGATCGAGAGCGTGGGCTCGACGCGGCTCCAGGTGAAGAAGACGGCTGCCAGGATCAGCGCGTAGAGGATCGTGGATGCGACGTACGGGACCCCCAGGGCGACGTGGAGGACGTCTGCGGCCATCGTGCCGAAAACGCCGACCATCACCACGGCAAACCAGTAGGTCCAGGCGATGTAGCGGCGCACGGAGAACTGCAGGACCAAGGCCGTGACGAAGCCCGCGAACCCCAGCATGACGGCGATGTACGGGTTGATGGTGTGGACCAGGTAGTCGGAGGTCGACTCGCCCAGAGCTGTTGAGAGGCCCTTGACGATCCAGAAGTAGACGGTGATCTCGGGAACCCGCAGGGCGCCGCGCTTAGTCCATATCACTTGCCTGGTTTTCAGCGGGGCGTTGGGTGCCTCCTGCTCAGCTCCCAAACGGCAGCGGCAGCCCCGCCGTCTGCCAGATCAGGATGGCGTTCAGCAGGCAGATGATGCCCGCACCAGCCACCGCCACGGCATTGGACAGCTTGCTGTTGACGAGGGCGCCCATGAGGTCGCGGCGGCGCGTGAACATCGCCAGGCTGATGATGGGGAAGGGCAGGGCCAGGCTGAGGAGCACCTGGGTGAGAATGAGCACGGCCGTGGGGTCCAGGCCCATCGCCACGACGATCACCGTCGGGATCATCGTCACCAGCCGCCGGAGCCACACCGGGATGCGGAAGCCCACGAAGCCCTGCATGATGATCTGTCCGGCCATCGTGCCCACCACCGAGCTGGATAGACCCGAGGCCAGCAGCGCCGCCAGGAAGACGCCGGCCGCCGCCCCGCCCAGCAGCGGGGTGAGCGTCTGGTAGGCCGTGGTGATGTCGGCCACGTCGGCATGCCCGGTGGCGTGGAAGACGGCCGCGGCCATGTAGAGAATGGCCATGTTGATCAGGCTGGCGATGCCCAGGGCCACAACCACGTCGATCAGCTCAAAGTGGTGGATGCGGGGCTTCTCCTCGGGCGTGCGCGCGACGATGCGGCCCTGGGTGAGGCCGGAGTGCAGGTAGACGGCGTGCGGCATGATGGTGGCGCCCACGATGCCGACCATCAGCAGCACGCTGTTCGGGCCGCCCAGCCACGGCACCACGGAGTGGTAGGCGATGGCGCCGAAATCCGGGCGGGAGAGAATCGTCTCCGCCAGGTAGGCCAGGGCGATGACGGCGACCATGGCGGCGATCAGGATCTCGATGGGGCGAAAGCCGAAGCGGTCCAGCGCCAGCATGGCGTACGTCGCGACGCCCACGATCAGCACGGCCGCCATCAGGGAAATGTGGAAGAGGAGGCCGAGGCCGAGGCTGGCGCCCAGGAACTCCGCGAGGTCCGTGGCCATGGCGGCCAGCTCGGAAACGATCCAGAACACAATGGTGGTGCCGTGCTGGAACTGCTCGCGGCAGACCTCGGGCAGGTTTTTGCCCGTGGCGATGCCCAGCTTGGCCGAGAGATTCTGATAGAACATGGCCAAGGCGCCGGTCAGCAGCACGACCCAGAGCAGGTTGTAGCCATACTCGGCGCCCGACTGGATGTTGGTGGCGAAGTTGCCGGGGTCCATGTAGGCCACCGACGCCAGGATGGCCGGACCCATGAAAGGGAGCACCGCCATGATCCCGCGCCGCTTCCCGTCCAGGGCGGCGCGCGCGGCGCGGACCGTCGGGCTGTCTTGGGCCAAGGCGCTCATAGGCAACCCCCAAGGGCTTAGTTGATAGTCATTCTCAACAAGCCTAGACGAGCGTTGCCGACAGTGTCAAGCATACCATCCGGCAATCATGTGCGGGCGAGCCGGCCCGTACACTGCGCCGGGGGGTGACGGGCCTGCCGAGCAACGTGCGCCGCGCGCTCCGCAGCCTGGGTGGGGCCGCCGCGCTGCTGTTGGCCGGCCTGGGTCTGGCCTGGTGGACCCACGTGCCCGCGCCCTGGCCCGTCCTCGCCGCGGCGGCCGCGCCCACCCCGCCCACCCCGCCCTCGGTGCGGGTCGACTTCCTGGCCGTCGGCCGGGGCCATGCCGTCCTGGTTCGCGCCGGCGCCACGACGGTCCTCATCGATGGCGGAGCGCCCGAGGCGGGCCAGCCGTTGCTCGATTGGCTACGGGCCGGCGGCGTCGACCGGCTGAGCGACGTCGTGGTCACCTCCCCAACCGACGGGGCGGCCGGGGGGCTCATCCCCATTCTCGAGGCGATGCCCGTGGGCCGCCTGCTGGATGGCGGCTGGGCGGCCGACTGTGCCCTGTACCGGTCGCTGCTGACGTTGGCCACCCACCGTGCCGTGCCGGCCCAGCGCCTGGCCGAGGGCGGGGCGATCGACCTCGGCCCCGGGATGCGCCTGGAGGCCCTGCTGCCCCAGGCGGGGCCGCCCCCGCCCGCAGCCGAGAGCCTGGTGCTGCGCCTGGTGGCGGGCGGAGTCGCCATCCTGCTGCCGGGCGAGATGAAAGCCGCCCAGGAGCCGCAGCTGCTGCGCTCGGCCGGCGCCAGCCTCAGGGCCGAAGTCCTGGAGGTGCCGCGCCACGGCGCGGCGGGCAGCGTGGACCCGGGCCTGCTGCAGTCGGTGCGGCCAACGGTGGCCGTCGTCGAGGTGCCGGAAGGCGACCCGTCGCTGCCGGATGCCACCGCCATGGGCCGCCTGGCGGCCGCGGGCGTGGCCATCCTGCGCAGCGACCTCCACGGCAGCGTGTCCCTGACGACCGATGGCCGCAGCCTTGACATCCGCATCGAGCCGTCGCCGAATCCGGTCGCGTTTCAGCCGGCCCAGCAACCGGCCCTGTCCTGCGGCGGGTAGGCGACGTGGCCGTTCCGGCACCGGCCCGCCCGTTCTGCTATCCTCCAATGCGAGGGGGCCCAGGCTCACCCGCGTGCGCGTGCTGCTGACCAACGATGATGGCGTCCAGGCCCCGGGCATCGCCGCCCTTTGCCGCGCCATCGAGCGGCGCCCCGGCATGGAGGTCACCGTCTCCGCCCCCGAGCGCGAGCGCAGCGCGGTGGGCCACGCCATCACGCTGCACAAGCCGCTGCACGCCTACCCCGTCGAGGTCGCCGGCGCCAAGAGCCCGGCCTTCTCCGTGAGCGGCACCCCGGCCGACAGCACCAAGATTGCCGTCCTCGCTCTCATGGCCCAGCGCCCTGACCTTGTGATCTCGGGCATCAACCGCGGCGCCAACGTCGGCGCCGATGTCATGTACTCCGGCACGGTCTCCGCCGCCCTTGAAGCGACCCTGATGGACATTCCCGCCATCGCGGTCTCGCTTGGCGGCTTCGAGAAGCTCGACTACGGGCCGGCCGCCGAGTTCATCGCCGACATGACTGAGCAGCTGGCGAGGGCGCCCCTGCCGGACGCCCCCTACCTGCTGAACGTCAACGTGCCGCTGGGCCCACGGACCGAGATGGCCGGCGTGGCCGTCACCCGCCTCGGTCTGCGGTATTACGACGACTTCATCGTGAAGCGCGAGGACCCGCGCGGCCGCCCGTACTACTGGCTGTCGGGCGAGGTGCGCGACACGGAGAAGGAGCCGGCGGAGCCCGGCACCGACATCTGGGCCCTGGCCAACCACCTCGTCTCCATCACGCCGCTGCGCTTCGCGTTCACGGACGAGGACCTGCGGCAAGCCCTGGAGCCCTGGGCCGAAGGTCTGTTGTGACTGATGCGCCGCCGGCAAGCGGTTGACGTGGGAAAATCTCACGGGCAAGGACTTCGTTTCCAGCATCGGAATGTCTGAGGTCAGTTAGGGTGATCGCTATGGCCAGGCCGACGATTGTCGTGCTTTACGCGGTGGCGGTGATAGCCGTCATCGTCACTGTCGATGTCCTGTTCTTCAGAAATTATGTTTGGGCCCGACTCATGGTGAATATCGGAATTGTTCTGGTGTTTGCAGGCTTCTATTTGCGATTCCTGAAGCACCCATAGAAGACATCCCGAAGCGCCTAGTCCGAATCTCTGGGGTTAGATTTCTTTCGCGCCACTTGTCGTTTCCGGGCGGCTCGGCGCGCTTGCCCAAACCGCGCTTTTCGGGACAGCGATGATCATTTTTATTGCCTTCTGGAGCCCCATTGGTGGCGCCGGCCCCATCGACAATGACTTTCGGAGCACGAGGGCGCGCTGTCGGCCAGCCGGGGTCGGGATGCGCGGCGACCGCGGCCGACATCCGAACCGGGAATCGGCGCCGTCCCATCCGCATACCGCTCCAGCCGAGAGGTGGGGGAGCATGCGCGAGGGCGGGGCGCTGGCGTCGGGCGATGGCGGGAGCGGGCTTCAGGCGCGGGCGGTCGCGATCGGGGTCGTCTGCACGTTTCTCATCAGCCTCGTACTGTCGGGGGTGCTCGCGCTCGCCGTTTACGCGGGCGGGCTGGGCGAGAGCCAGGCGGGCAGCCTCCTCTTTTACGCCGGCCTGCTCAGCCTGGCCGTCGGGGCGGCCTACGGGGCGCGTCGGGCCGACAGCCTCGGCTGGGCGCACGGCATGCTGATCGGCGCGGCGTACGTGCTCGTTGCGGCGGCCTTCGGCACGCTGCTGCTGCCGGGTGGCATGGGCGGCGCCTTCCTGCCGCGCCTGCTGCTGGGGCTGGCCGTCGGCGCGGCCGGCGGGGTGCTGGGGCTGACCTTCTGAAGCGTGTCCTAAGCCGGGGCCGCAATGCCATACTGGGTAGGCAACGCGGCTCCGGCGAAGGATGGTGCCTTCCCATGGCGGATCTCTATCAGAACTACATCGGTGGCCGCTGGGTGGATGCCCGCAGCGGCCAGCGCTTCGCCACCACCGACCCGGCGACGGGCGAGGTGCTGGCGGAGGTTGCGCGCTCCGATGCCTCGGATGTGGCCGATGCCGTGGCCGCGGCCAAGGCGGCTTTTGACCCCTGGCGCCGCCACCCGGCGCCGAGGCGCGGCGAGATCCTCTTCCGCGCGGCGGAGATCATGGCCCGCCGCAAGGAGGACCTGGCGCGCCGCATGACGCGCGAGATGGGCAAGGTCATCGCCGAGGCCCGCGGCGACGTCCAGGAGGGCATCGACCTCACCTACTACATGGCGGGCGAGGGCCGGCGCCTGATGGGCCAGACGGTGCCTGCCGAGTCGCCGGACAAGTTCGCCATGTCGGTTCGCGAGCCCGTGGGCGTCGTGGCCGCCATCACGCCCTGGAACTTCCCCATGGCCATCCCCACGTGGAAGATCATGCCAGCCCTGGTCGGCGGCAACACCATCGTCTTCAAGCCGGCTTCGGACACGCCGGCGCTGGCCTGCGAGCTGGTGCGCATCCTCGAGGAGGCGGGCCTGCCCGCTGGCGTCCTGAACCTGGTCACCGGGCCGGGCGGCACGGTTGGCGACGCGCTGGTCCAGCACCCCGACGTGACGCTGGTTTCGTTCACGGGCTCGACGGAGGCCGGGCGCGGCGTGGCCGTGAGGTGCGCGGAGGGCCTGAAGCGCGTCACCCTGGAGCTGGGCGGCAAGAACGCGATCATCGTGATGGACGACGCCGACCTCGACCTGGCGACGGACGGCATCCTCTGGAGCGCCTACGGGACGAGCGGCCAGCGCTGCACGGCGTGTTCGCGCGTGATTGTGCACCGGGCGGTGGAAGCCGATCTTTCGGCGCGCCTGTTGGCGCGCATTCAGACGCTTCGGGTTGGCAACGGACTCGACCCTGCGACGGACGTGGGGCCCGTCATCAATGCGCGCGCCCTGGAGAAGATCCACGCCTACGTCCAGATCGGGCAGCAGGAGGGCGCGGATCTGGTGGCCGGCGGCCGGCCGGTCGAGCTGGCGGGCGGCAGCTTCTATGAGCCCACGCTGTTCGGCGGGGTGCGCGCGGACATGCGGATTGCCCAGGAGGAGATCTTCGGGCCGGTTCTCTCCATGATCCCGGTCGCGGATCTGGACGAGGCCGTGCGGGTGAACAACGGGACGGCGTATGGGCTGTCTTCCGCCATTTACACGCGGGATGTGAACCGGGCCTTCCGCGCCATACGCGAGCTCAGCACGGGCATCGTCTACGTCAACGCGGGCACGATCGGCGCCGAGATTCAGCTGCCATTCGGCGGCACGCGTGGCACGGGCAATGGCCACCGCGAGGCCGGCACAGCCGCTTTGGACGTGTATACTGAGTGGAAAGCGTGTTATGTCGACTTCAGCGGCCGCTTGCAGCGGGCGCAGATCGACCGGTAAGCTGGCGCCGCCGTGACTCTGCTCCGCCTGTTAGGGAGGCCGTACCATTGTCCGCGCGCGTGCGCGGCATGCTGCTGCTCCTCACCCTGGTGCTGTTGGTCGTGGCGGTGCTGCGCCTGGTCTCCCAGGGCGGCACGCCGGCCTTCTGGCTTCACAACCTCGGCAGCATGTCCGCTTTTGTCCTGATTCCGCTGGCGGTCGCCATCGTGCTCGGCGGGCTTGGGCTGTTCGTCTCACGGCGCTTCGGCGACCGGTAGATGCCTTTCGGGGACATCACCGATGCCTTCGCCGACCTCGCCCAGCTGCTCACGCAGTCGATTGTCATGCCCCTGCGCCGGCGCCTGCCGGACCGCCGGGGGCAGAGCAGTGAGCCGGGTTCCTGGGGCCAGCGGGTGCGGGGAACCCTGGTGGCCGCCGGTGGAACCGTCGATGACGACCTCATCGTCGATATGATCCACCGGGGCGGCGGCCGGCGGGCGCGCGCCCTGGTCCTGCCCGCGGCCCACGTGGACTTTCAACGGGCTGGCGAGCGCTATATCCGCTACTTCACCCGGTTTGGCATGCAGCGGGCCGAGGCCCTGCCCCTGGCTGCGCGCGAGCAGGCCAATGACCGCGAGGTGGCCGAGCGCATTGCGGCGGCCGACATCGTCTTTTTGGCTGGGGGCGACGCCGGGCTGCTGCTGGACGTGGTGGCCGGCACCGCCAGCGAGGCGGCGCTGCGCGAGTGCTTGCGGCGGGGGGCCGTGGTGGCCGCGGCGGGGGCCGCGGCAGGGGTCGTGGGCAGCGTGGCTGTGGACTGGGGCGGCGCTGCAGGCGTCCGGCCCGGACTGGGGCTCCTGCCGGGCTGCCTGATTGACCGCCAGGGCGTGCAGCGCGGGCGGCTGGGGCGCTTCCTCCAAGCGGTGGCCAGCACGCCGGATGCGGCGTGGGGGATTGGCCTCGAGGAAGGCTCGGCCCTGGTGATCGAGCCGGGCTGGCAGGTCGTGGTGCACGGACAGGGTCCGGCCCTGTGCGTCGATGCGCGCATGCTGCGGCTGCCGTCGCCGAGCGGGAACGGCGCCGTGAAGCCGCCGCTCCGGGATCCCATCGCGCTGCTCGCGTCGGCCGGTGCGCCGGTCCACGTGCTGTCCGATGGATGGCGCCTGGACCTGCGGGCGGCGCAGATCCTGCCGCCGGCGCCGCCACCGGCCCTGCCGGGCAAGAGCCGCCGCCGCGGATGATCGGCGACCTCCTGGCGGGGCTCCGCTTTTCGGTCGATCCGGTTGACCTGGCGGCGCACGCCTACGACGGCTCGTATCGGAGCGGCATGCCCGAGGCGGTCGTTTGGCCGCGCAGCACGGACGACGTGGCGGCTGTCCTGAAACGGGCATGGGCAGCAGGCGTCCCGGTGTTCCCGCGGGGAGCGGGGACCGGTCTGGCGGGCGGCTCCGTGCCTGACGGCGGAGTCGCCATGGTGCTCATGGGGTTGGGCGCTGCGCCCGTCATCGACGCGGAGAATGCGCAGGCGGAGGCCGGGGCCGGGATCACGACCGCCGCCCTGCAGGCAGCCGCCGCCACGCATGGCTTCCTATTCCCGCCCGATCCCAGCAGCGCCGCCATGTCCACGCTCGGCGGCAACGTCGCCACGGGAGCGGGTGGCCCGCGCTCCTTCAAGTACGGCACGATGAAGGACTACCTGCTGGGGCTGGAGGCCGTGATGGCCGATGGCACCGTCATCACCACCGGTGGACGCACCACCAAGAACTCCACAGGCTATGACCTCACCCGGCTGCTGACCGGGTCGGAAGGGACCCTGGCCGTCGTGACCAGCGTCCGGGTGCGGCTGGTGCCCATGCCGCCAGAACAGCGCACGCTGGCTGGCGTGTTTTCGGATCTGCGCACGGCGGGTGAGGCCCTGGTGGAGCTGGCCCGGCAGCGGGGGCCTGCCGCCCTGGAGCTGATGGACCAGCTTTCGCTGCGCATCGTGGAGTCCGTGCACGGCTGGGGCCTGCCGGTGCAGGCCGCGGCTGTCCTCATCGTGGAGATCGACGGCTGGCCGGAGGAGGTCGGGCCGGCCGCGCAGCGGGCGGAGGCGGTGCTGCGCGCGTTCGGCGCAGACGTGCTGCGCCCCGAGGGTAGGGGCAGCGCCATCTGGCGGGCCCGCAAGGCCATCTCCGCCGCCATCGCGCGGGTCAAGCCCACCAAGGTCTCCGAGGACGTCTGCGTGCCGCGGAGCGCCGTGCCCGAGATGCTGACGCGCATCGCGGACATTGCGAAGCGGAATGACCTGATCCTGCCCGTGTTCGGCCACGCCGGCGACGGCAACCTCCACCCCAACATCGTCTGCGACCGCCGCGACGCGGACGAGATGGCGCGGGTGGAGAAGGCCGTCGGCGAGCTCTTCGAGGCGGCGCTCGCGCTCGGCGGCACGCTTTCGGGCGAGCACGGGGTGGGCACGATGAAGGCACCCTACCTGGCCGCGGCCACGGGGGCGGGCACCGAGGCCGCCATGCGGGCGATCAAGCAGGCCTGGGATGCCAAGGGGATCCTCAACCCGGGCAAGGTGCTGGGCGGCCCGCGTGGGAGGTACCACGGATGAGGCGCGTGGTGGGGCAGGCGGCCGCGGCGTCCACCTGGCACCACGGGTGAGGCGCGTGACCGGCCTGGTGCCGCGGCGTCCGCTTGGTACCCCGGGGGTGAGGCGCGCGGGCAGCCTGATGCCTGGGGCCGGCGGCCGTGACATTGACCTGTTGTGCGCCTGTTTCCAACGGCCCCAGCTGCTGCCGCACCGGAGCCACCCCTGATGCCCGACGCCATCTTTGCCCATGACCGCCTGGCCGCGGTCTACGACGCCTTCGAGCCGAGCCGCCCTGACCTCGACGTGTACGAGGCCATGGTGGACGAACTCGGCGCCCGCAGCGTCCTCGACGTCGGCTGCGGCACCGGCACTTTCGCCGCCCGCCTGGCGGCGCGCGGCATCGAGGTCACCGGCGTCGACCCGGCCGCCGCGTCCCTGGCGGTGGCGCGGCGCAAGTCTGGGCCCGTCCGCTGGATCCACGGCGACGCCACCACGCTGCCGCCCCTGCAGGTGGACCTGGCCTTCATGACGGGCAATGTGGCGCAGGTTTTCCTGACGGATGCGGACTGGCTGGCGGCCCTGCGCGGGATCTGGGCGGCGCTACGGCCGGGCGGCCGCCTGGTCTTTGAGACGCGCGATCCGGCGGCGCGTGCCTGGGAGGCGTGGGACGGCCGCCAGGAGCAGGTCGGTGGCATCACGCGCCGGCTGGAGCTGACGGAAGTGCGCCCGCCCCTGGTGTCCTTCCGTTACACTTACATCTTCCCTGACGGCTTCCTCACGTCCGAGTCCACCCTGCGCTTCCGCAGCCGCGAAGAGATCACCAAGTCGCTGCAGGCGGCTGGCTTCACCCTGGCGGAGGTCCGCGACGCGCCTGACCGCCCTGGCCTGGAGTGGGTCTTTGTGGCGCGCCGTCAGGGCGCGACGATGTACCCTTCGTAGATGAGGCGCTCCACCACGTCCGCGATCGGCGGCACGCCCACCGTCCGCTGGTAGGGGTCGCTGGCGTTGTGCCAGGCCTCGGCCGCTACGGCGCAGAGCATGGCGTCCACCTGGTGGTCGCACGGCCGGACCACGCTTGGACAGCGGTAGCCCAGGTCGCGCAATAGGCCCCAGGCCGCATCCACATACGCCACGGGCGTTTTGCGCTTGCTCGGGATCTCCGTCAGACCCAGCCGCCTGAGCACGAAGCGGGGATAGGTCTCGCAGACCACGGGCGGGGGGTCGCGCACCTCCGAGAAGCCGGCGATCCGGCCCAGTCCCCGGGTGTGCACCCACCAGAAGATGCTGACGCCAGCCTCGACGAGCCCAGCATACAGGCGCCGCTCCGCCATCTCGGGGCGGCTGCCCGGCAGGCTGTTGGTGGGCGTGCCGGCCGCGCGGTCGCAGTGCCGGTTCTTCTCGCCAGGCGTCGGCAGGCCCTGGGGGGCGTCCAGCGCCACGCAGTCGACGGCCGGCCATCCCGCCGGGGGGGCGGGCAGGGGCCGCCGCTCGCTTGGCACATACATGTCGAGGGTGAACTCGCCCTCCCGCAACCAGGCCACGTAGCTGGGGGTGCGCAGCGAGCCGACGTCGATGCCGCAGAGAAACCCAGCCAGGCCCCGGCGCGGGCCGTCCGGAACGATCATTGAAGTCGCGCTGCATGGGAGGAACCCATGCAGCCATTGACGCGCGCGACGGCGCGCGCCATACAGAGCGATCGGCCCTGGTCCGCCTGGGTCAGCGCAACGTCAACCCGGCACCGCTCCACGCCGGCCGCCACGCACGCTTCGCTCCACCCCAGCCAGTCCTGCCACCCGTCGGGGACCGTGTCGGCCACCTCCACCTCGACGCAGCCGCCGCGCTCCCAGTGCCGGCGCCACCACGCGGGGCTGTGGAAGGTGAAGAACTCCGACTGCCAGTGGGCCGCGAGGTGGGGCGGGGGCGCTGAGTCATCCAGCTCTTGGACCAGGCCCGGCACCACGATCCCCAGCCGGCCGCCCGGGGCCAGGAACCGCGCCAGGTAGGCGAGGTAGAGGTCGTCCGTCCCGAAGTAGTGGTAGGCGTCGACGCTGACGATTGCGTCGAAATAGCCGTCGGCGAACGGCAGATCGTGCGCCTCGGCGTGCAGGGGGGTCACCAGGTCCTCGCAGCCTGCCTCGCGGATGCGCGCCCAGTTGTCGGTCGGCTTGATCCAGAGGTCGGCTGCCGTGACCCGGACGCCGAACTCCCTGGCCAGGAAGATCGAGGTGAGCGCGCGGCCGCAGCCGAGGTCGAGAACGCGCATGCCGTGCCGGAGCGGCAGAACCTGGGTCAGGGCCTCCAGCAGCCAGAGGGGATGGGGGCCCATGCTGTTGACGAGGACCCACTGTTGGTCATAGGCGGACGCGCGGGGGTAATCCACGCCGGAATCGTACCAGATTCGGGCGCGAAGGGGCCGTCCGTGGCCCCTCCGCGCCCGCTGACTATTGTGGCCCGCTCACGTCCCACAGCCAGGGCTGCAGCATCCCGTACGCCCCCGGGATGGCGGCCTGATTCACGCGCGTGTTGTAGGCCATCAGCCCGTCTGGCGTGTACAGGAACACGAAGGGCGCGTCGTCGTGCAGCGTCTGCTGGATCTCGTCGTTG
>DATLTP010000056.1:0-15188 GCA_035533535.1 Bacillota bacterium
TTCACCCTGGAGCCGGCCGCCGGCGCCCATGGCGAGCTCACCGGCATGCTGATCACGCGGGCCTACCATAAAAGCCGCGGCGAGGACGGCAAGCGGCGCAAGGTCCTCATCCCCGACTCGGCGCACGGGACCAACCCCGCCACGGCGGCCGGGCTCGGCTACGAGGTCGTCGAGGTGCCCTCCGACAAGCGGGGCGGGGTGGACGTGGCGGCGCTGCGGGCGGCCTGCGATGATTCGGTCGCGGCGCTCATGCTGACCAACCCCAACACCCTGGGGCTGTTCGACGAGCACATCGATGAGATCGCGTCGATCGTGCACGCGGCCGGGGGGCTCCTCTACTACGACGGGGCCAACGCCAACGCCATCGTCGGCCGGGTGCGGCCCGGGGACATGGGCTTTGACATCGTCCACTTCAACCTGCACAAGACCTTCTCGACGCCGCACGGCATGGGCGGGCCGGGTGCCGGGCCGGTGGGCGTGGTCGCATCCCTGGTGCCGTACCTGCCGACGCCGCTCATCGACCGCGACGGCGACCGCTACCTGTGGCGCTGGGACCTGCCGAGCAGTATCGGGCGGGTGCGCGCCGGCTACGGCAACTTCGGGGTCCTGGTCCGCGCCTTCACCTACATCCTGGCCAACGGGCGCGACGGGCTGGAGGCCATCAGCGGCCACGCCGTGCTGAACGCCAACTACCTGCTGGCGCGCCTGGGCGAGCTGTTCGATGTGCCGTTTCACCGCCGCTGCATGCACGAGTTCGTGGTCTCCGCCAAGACGCTCAAGGCCAAGACCGGCGTGCGCGCCCTGGACATCGGCAAGGCCATCCTCGACCGTGGCATGCACGCGCCCACGGTTTACTTCCCCCTGGTCGTCGAGGAGGCCATGATGGCCGAGCCGACGGAGACGGAGGCCCTTGAGACCCTGGATGCCTATGCCGAGGCCATGGCCGAGATCGTGGCGCAGGCGGGGCGCGACCCCGAGTCGCTCCACGCGGCGCCCGTGAGCACGCCCGTGGGGCGCATGGACGAGGCCACGGCCGCCCGCCACCCCGTCGTGCGCTGGACGGGCGAAGCGGCGGAGTAGGTGGGGATCGAGGCCGAGATCCTGGGCCGGCTGCGGGATGTGCCCGACTTTCCCGCGCCGGGGGTCCTCTTCAAGGACATCACGCCGCTGCTGCTGGACCGGCGGGCCTTTGGCGCCGCCGTGGATGCGCTGGTGGACGCGCTGCGGCCGTACCGGCCGGCGGCCGTGGTCGGGATCGAGGCCCGCGGCTTCCTGGTCGCGGCCCCGGTCGCCCTGGCTCTGGGCGTGGGCCTCGTCCCCGTACGCAAGCCGGGCAAGCTGCCCGGGCCCAGCGTCCGGACCGCTTACCATCTCGAGTATGGCGAGAGTATGCTGGAGCTGCATCGCGACGCCATCCGCGCGGGACAGCGCGTGGCCGTGGTCGACGACCTGCTGGCCACGGGCGGCACCAGCCGGGCCGCGGCGGACCTGATCACGCAGCTGGGCGGTCATGTGGCCGCCTTCTCGTACTTGGTGGAGCTGCGCTTCCTCGGGGGGCGCGCGACCCTGGAGCCGGTGCCTGTGATCTCCCTCGCCAAGGTGATGTGAGCATTGCGCTCCAGGATCGCAGCGGTCGTGGCCATTGTTCTGTTGACCCTGGCGGTGGTCGCGGCCAACCGGGCAGCGGCCAGGCGGGCCGCCGGCGCTGCGACCGCGACCGCGACCGGGACGGCGACACCCGAGGCAGCCGGGGCCGGGGCGGCCACGGCTGCCTCGAGAGCAACAGCTGCCGCGGCCTCCGCTTCGCCGTCCCAGCCCGGGGGCGCTGCCACCGCCACCGCGTCGCCCTCGCAGCCCCTGGATGGCCGCGTCATCGTCCTCGACCCCGGCCACGGCTCGCACTCCGGTGCCTCCAGCTCAGCCGGCCAGTGGGAGGACGACAACGTCTTCGCCATCGCCCAGGCCGCCGCGCCGCTGCTGCGGGCCCTTGGCGCCACCGTCCACCTGACGCGGACCACCTCCGCCATCCTGGGCTCCGCGGACGATACCGACCTGAGCACCCGCGTGTCCGAAGCCGCGGCCTGGCACGCCGACGTCTTCGTCTCCATCCACCAGAACTGGTCGACCGCATCGTCGTCGCAGGGCGTGGAGACCTTCTACGCCACGCCGCAGTCGCAGACGCTGGCCAGCGACCTCGAGCAGGCCATGGTCGCAGGCACGGGCCTGCAGAGCGACGGCCTCGGCCACCGCGTGTTCTGGGTGGTCTCGTGTAACCCGATGCCCGCCGTCCTCATCGAGGGCGGCTTCCTCAGCAACCCGGCCGAGGCCGATGAGATCTCCTCGCCAGCCTTCCAGCAGAAGGAGGCCCAGGCCATCACGGCCGGCCTTCAGACCTACTTCGCCAACTCCGCGGACCCCACCGGCGCCCAGGCGCTGCCGCAGCGGCTGCAGACGATGTGCGCCATGTCGCCGTCGCAGGCGGCGGGCTGGGTCAGGGAGCAGTACCGGCACCGCCACTGACCGCCGATAAAAGGAGGGAAGCGAATCCGCCCAGGATGGGTGAGGCTCTTTGCGCATGCGCAGCTGGCTGCCTGTTGCGCTGGGTGCTGCACTGCTTCTTGGGGGCTGCGGGGCCCGCCTCGAGCCGGCTGCCGGGGCCCAGGTTCCAGCGCCCACCCCCCAGGCTCAGGGTCCCCTCGCTGGCCGCGTCATCGTCCTCGAC
Organism: Bacillota bacterium; assembly: GCA_035533535.1. Taxonomy (GTDB): domain Bacteria; phylum Bacillota; class Sulfobacillia; order RBS10-35; family JAJYVM01; genus JAJYVM01. The sequence continues at coordinate 2,723 of DATLTP010000056.1, forward strand.
CCCGGCCACGGCTCCCACACCGGCGAGCACAGCGCCGCCGGCAACTGGGAGGATGACAACGTCTTCGCCATCGCTCAGGACGCGGCGCCCCTGCTGACGGCCCTGGGCGCATCCGTCCACCTGACGCGGACCACGCCCGAGATCCTGGGCGACCTGGCTACCACGGACCTGAGCACCCGCGTGGCCGAGGCCACGGCCTGGCACGCGGACGTCTTCGTCTCGATCCACCAGAACTACGTCAACGGCGCGCCGGACATCACGGGCGGGGAGACGTTCTGGAGCAACGCCGACTCGCAGGCCCTGGCCACCGACCTGCAGGCGGCGCTGGTGGCCGACACCGGGCTGCTCGACCGCCACACCGACTCGGCGCCGTATTGGGTGATCGCCTGCAACCCCATGCCGGCCGCGCTGATCGAGGGCGGCTTCCTCTCCAACGCGGACGAGGCCGGGGAGATCTCGGCCCCGGGCTTCCAGGAGCGGGAGGCTCAGGCCATCACGAGCGGCCTGGAGAAGTACCTGAGCACGCCGGGGGCCGTGGTCGGCGCCCAGCCCCTCACCGGACAGAACAAGTACATGTGCGCCACCATGGACCCCGCGCAGGCCAACGCCTGGCTGCGGCAGCAGGGCAGCTGATTGCGTTCGTGAACGGGCGGGGCGTACGCCCCGCCCGCACCACCCTATGATCCAGACAGCGTCACGAGATCGAGCGCGTCGCCGCCGAACAGGACCTGCGGCAGAAAGTTCTGGACCCGGTTGTTGACCAGCCAGATGTCCTGCCCGACGTAGAGGTCGATGGCCGGCACGTCGTGGACCATCTGCGCCTGGATCTGCGACAGCAGCTTGAGCCGGGCGCTCTGCGACGCCGTGGTGTGCTGCTCCTGGTAGAGCTGATCGACGCCGCTGTACCGGGCGATGTTCAGGCCGGCCGGCGGGTTGCCGGCGCTGATGAAGGTCAGGGGGAAGAGGGCGTCGGGGTCGGGTGCCAGGGTGTCGCCGATGATCGAGGCCGGCGTGGTGGCCTTGATCCGCTCCTGGACCAGGGTGCCCCGCTCGAGCGGGCGCGACTGCATGTTGATGCCGACGGCCTGGAAGTCGGCCGAGATAAACTGGCCAGCGTTCACGTCCTCCGTGTCGTTGTATGTGGTGAAGAAGCCCGTGATGGGCAGCTTCACACCGGACTGCTGCAGCAATTGCTTGGCCTTGGCGGGGTCATAGGTGTTCTGCGGGTTGACCGAAGCATCGAACCCGGTCTGGCCCGGCAGGATCATGCCGTTGTAGCCGGGCGTGCCGTATCCGCGCAGCACGTCCGTCACCATGCCCTTGTAGTCGATGGCGTAGGACATGGCCTCGCGGACCAGCCGGTTGTTGAACGGCGGCACCGTCGTGTTGATCTCCAGCCAGTCGGTGAACAGGGCCGGCTTCACGACCAGGTGCGCGGTCGTCGCGCTCTTATACTGATCGGCCGTCACGCCGTCGATCCCGGCGATGTCAACGGCTCCCGTCTTCACGGCCAGGGCAGCGGTCTGCGCATCGGCGATGACCTTGAAGTCGATGGTCTTGATGGCCGGCGGCGTGCCCCAGTAATCGGGGTTGGCCACCAGCACGACCTCCGAGTTCGGCACCTTCTGCTTCAACATGTAAGGGCCCGTGCCGATGGGCGTGGCGTTATAGCCGGTCTTGCCAAGCTTGGCCCATGCGGCCTTGCTCATCACCCAACCCGTCGAGGGCTCCAGGTTGACGAGATACCAGACGAAGCCGAGGAACGGCGAGCTCAGGTGGATGACCGCGGTGTAGGGGTCGGGGCAGTCGACGCTGGTGACGATGGAGGCCTCGCTCTGCCAGAACGACGCATTGGCTTTGTCCTTGTTGAAGTTCCAGGTGAACTGGACGTCCGAGCAGGTGAAATCGCCATACCCGCCCTGCCACTTCACGCCCTTGCGGAGTTGGAAGGTGTAGGTCTTGCCGTCCGGGCTGATCGTGTAGCTGGTGGCCAGGTCGGGCTCGATCTGGTCGGTGGTGCCGGGCTTGACCTGCAGGAGCGAGTCGTAGATCTGGTTCATCATCTCCGTGTCCTCGCCCGTGGTCGTGAAGGCGGGGATCAGGGACACGCCCGTCGAGATCTGGGACACGACCAGGGTGTTGCCTGCGGGGGAGGCCGCCGTTGAGGCGGCGGATCCGGCGGTGGCAGACGACGAGGCGGCGGCGGTGCCTTTCGCGGTCGTGGGCGCCGTCCCGCCGCAGGCGGTGGCCACGAGCCCCAGCGCGAGGACCGCGGCCAGGATGGCCGTGGACTTGTGTCGCCGGCCCCTCTGGGGTGGGGCGCTGGGATCGGCGGGAAGCGGTGGTCGCATTCAGGCTCCTCCTTTGCGGCCCCCCTTCGTTGCGTAGAGTGGAATCGCCTTGTCGATTAACGGAACCACTGTGGTGTGGCCGACCGATGCGGGTTGACCGCGGCGGGCGGTACCGACAGGGGCAGCCGCCCGCCGCGGCCGGTCATCGCGGGCGGGGCTGTGTCCCGCCCGCGCTCACGGAGTCCATCGGCAGCCTGGGAGCTATCGGCTCCACACAGCCCCGGCCACCCGGTAGCCGCCGGCCTCGGCGACGAGAGCGGCCCGGTCGGCGCCGAACGCTTCCCCCAGCACGCGCAGGTACGGCAAAAAGGCGTTGTAGACAACGTAGAGCCGCCCGCCAGGGCGCATGCGCGTGGGGAGCGCCCGCAGCCACGCTTCGGCCAACGCGGTGGTGGCAATGGCCCCGAAGTGGAATGGGGGATTGGTCGCCACCAGGTCGAAGCGCAGGTCTGCCGGCAACGCCTGCAGGCCGTCGCCATGCAGGGCCAGCACGGTGCCGGCCACCCCGTTCAGCACGGCGTTGGCCACGGCCGCGCGCACGGCCCGCAGGCTGTCGTCCACGGCCCAGACCCTGGCCAGCGGCTGGCGCAGGGCGGCATGCACGGCGACGGCCCCGCCGCCGCAGCCGAGGTCAAGGACGTGCTGGCCGGGCGCCGCAACCGGCAGGCTTTTCGCCAGCAGCTGGGTGCCGGCGTCGGCCAGACCCTCGGCGAAGAGACCAGGTCTTCGCTCGAGGGTGATGGGAACCCCGCCAACCGGTTCCATCACCCGTTCGCCGGGCGGCGCCGGCGCAGGGGCTGACCACCCCTCCGGCTTGGCCACGGCAACCAGCCGGTGGCCCTTGCCGTAGGCCAGGATCTGCGGCCGGCCGCCGGCCGCCGCCGCCAGATCGTCGACCGCCGAGCGGACGCCGCGGTCGTTGGCACCGGCCAGCAGCAGGCGGCCTCCGGGCCGGAGGCCGGCCAGCGCCGCCCCGATGCTGGCGCGCGTCGCCTGGCGGCCCCAGAGATAGCGCAGGTTGATGAGGGCCACATCCGCGGCGTCCGGCCAAGGGGTCTGTGGGGCGATGGCCGCCTCCAGGTCGGCGGCAACGCCCTCCAGCAGCCGGCGCGCATAGTTGAGGGCACTGCACCGCTCGTCCTGGACGCTCAGGTGCGCGCCCACGACCGCCCACCTGAGCAGCGCAGGGTCCGGCGCCATGTTGACGGCCAGGACCGTGCCCGCCGGTGCGGCGGCCTCGGCGAGGAGCCGCGAGCCTGGGTCAACCGGGGCGGCCGCGGGGTGGTAGACGGGGTGCTCCGGCACCTGCATATCGCGAGTTTACCGCGCTGCCAGCCGTCGGGTCGCGCCCGTCGCACGACGGGCGCGTCCAAACCACACCGCTGGAAGTGCGCTGATTTAGGCTCTGTGCCGCTGGTACAACGCGAGGCCTGGTCGTCAGACGGGCGCCACGGACCTAGATCTAGTGGCCGAGCTAGATCGGAGGCCCTGCCGCCGTCCGCCCGCCCAGGGCTTCGCGCAGGCCGTTGCCAAAGAGGTTGAAGCCCACCACCGTCACCAGGATCGCCAGGCCCGGGAACGTGGCGACCCAGGGTGAGGTCAGCATGTAGTCGCGCCCCGTCGAGAGCATGGCGCCCCACTCGGGGGTGGGCGGCTGCGCGCCCAACCCAAGAAAGCCGAGACCGGCCGCGGCCGTGATGGCGGCGCCCACGCTCAGGGTCGCCTGGACGATGATGGGGCCCCACATGTTGGACAGCAGGTGGCGGAGGAGGATCCGCCGGCCCGGGGCGCCCGCGGCCCGCGCCGCCTCCACGTAGTCGCGCTCGCGCAGGGTCAGCGCCATGCCCTCGACCAGTCGGGCGAAGGGTGGGACGTTGAGGATCGCCACGGCCAGCATGGCCTTATATAGGCCCGGGCCGAGCACGGCCACGACCATCAGTGCCAGCAGCAGGTAGGGGAAGGCCAGCAGGATGTCCATGAACCGCATGATGGCTTCGCCGCCCGGGCCGCGGTAGAAGCCGGCGACCAGGCCCGCCAGCACGCCGATGACCATGGAGCCGGCGACCGTGCTCAGGCCGATCAGCAGGGCGATGCGGCTGCCGTACAGCATGCGGCTGAGGATGTCGCGGCCGAACTCGTCCGTGCCGAACCAGTGCGCCGGCGACGGGGGGCGGAGGGCGTGCGGCAGGTCCTGGGCGATGGGGCTATAGGGCGCCACAACGCCCGCCAGGATCACGGCCAGCAGCAGGCCAAGCAGGATGGCGGCGCCCACGATCCCGGCCGGCTGCTTGCGCAGGCGCTTAAGCATAGCGCACCCGCGGATCGACAAGGGCGTAGGTGAAGTCCACGGCCAGGTTGACCACGACGAAGAGGGCGACCGTGACGACCACCACGCCCTCCACGACGGGGTAGTCGCGGTACTGGATGGCGTTGACGGTGAGGTAGCCCATGCCGGGAATGGCAAAGACCGTTTCCGTCAGGATGGCGCCGCTCAGCAGCCCGCCCAGCTGCAGGCCGACCACGGTGACGACCGGGATGAGGGCGGCGCGCAGGGCGTGGCGGAAGATGGTCGCCCGCTCCGAGAGCCCCTTGGCCCGCGCGGTGCGCACGAAGTCCTCGGACAGGACCTCCAGGAGCGAGGACCGCGTCATCTGGCCGATGAACGCCAGCGGAAACAGGCAAAGGGTCACGGCCGGCAGGGCCAGGTGCAGCGCGATGTCGGTGAAGGCTGGCCCGTTCCCGGTCAGCAGCGCGTCCAGGATGGGCAGCCCCGTGACGGGCGCGACGGCGATGCCGGCGGTCATGGCGCCCGACACCGGGAAGATCCCCAGCTTGGCCGCCCCCAGGATGATGAGCAGCAGGCCGGTCCAGAAGACCGGCATGGAAACGCCCACCAGGACCGTGGTGCTGATGGCGGCGTCGGCCCAGCTGCCGCGGCGGACGGCCGCCACGACGCCGGCCGGGATCCCGACGATCAGGGCCAGCAGCAGGGCGGCACCCGACAGCTGCAGGGTGTACGGGAAGGCGGCCGCGATGTCGGTGAACACCGGGTCGTGGGTCCGGAAGGAGATGCCGAAACGGCCAAGCACGCTGTTCACCAGGAAGTGCCCGTACTGCACGTAAAGCGGCTGGTCGAGCCCGAGGTCGTGCTCGATCTTGGCCACGGCGGCGGCGGTGGCGTGCTCGCCGAGGATCGCTTGCGCGATCCCGCCCGGCACCATGTGCAGGCCCAGGAAGGCAAGGCTGGCCGCGCCCCACAGCACCGGGATCAGCAGCAGGGCGCGGCGGATCAGAAAGCGCGCCACCCTCAGCTACCGGAGAGCGACACGTCCTGCATGTCGAAGAACATCTCGGTCGGATTCAGCTTGTAGCCCTGGACCCGGCTGGACGTGGCGCGAACCTGGGTCGCGTAGTTCAGGAAGATCCAGGGCGCGTCCTGCCAGACGGTCGACTCGATCTGGGCGTAGATGGCCTTGCGCTGGGTCTGGTCCGGCGTCGCGATGCCCTTGGCGAACAGGGCGTCCACCTGCGGGTTGCAGTAGTGGGAATGGTTGCCCTGGGCGAAGGCGTTGCAGCCGAACAGGGGCTGCATGAAGTCGTCGGGGTCGCCGTTGTCGCCGGACCAGCCGCCACTGGACATGTCGGCGAACGTGCTCTGGCGCGCGGCAGACAGAAACGCGTTGAAGTCCATCTGGTTCAGCTTGACCTGCACACCGGCCTTGGCGAGATCGGCCTGCACGGCCTCAGCCGACTTGGCCCCGCCGGCGGGGTTGTAGCCCCTGGGGTTGGCGTACGTGTCCAGGGTCGCCTGGAAGCCATTCGGCAGGCCCGCGGCGGCCAGGAGCTGCTTCGCCTTGGCCAGATCGTACGTGTAGGGGGTCTGCTGGCTGTAGCTCCACTCCACGGGCGAGTCGGGCGAGTCCATGGTGGTGGCCAGGCCGAAGTACAGGTCCTTGTTGAGGGTCTCCTTATCCACGGCGTAGTTCAGGGCCTGGCGGACGCGAACGTCCGTGAAGGGCTTGGTCTGCGTCGGCAGCTCGATGCCGTTCACCGCCAGCCCCGGCTGGGTGAGGACCTGGACCTTCGCGTTGGACTTGAGGCTGGCAACGTCCTGGGGGGCGACGTCGGCCAGAATGTCGACCTTGCCCTGCTCAAGGCTCAGGAGGCGGGTCGAGGCCTCCGGGATCACCTGGAAGATGATCTCGTCGACCTTCGGCTTACCGCCCCAGTAGGTGGGGTTTGCCTTGACCTCCACGTACTGGCCCTTGACCCACTGCACGAACGTGAAGGGCCCGGTGCCCACCGGGTGGGTCATGACGTCCGCGCCGTACTTGGTGACGGCGGCCGGACTGACAACGGCCGACCAGGCCATGGCCAGGTCCGCCAGGAACTCGGCGTTGGGCTTACTCAGGTCGACCTCGACCTGGCTGTCCGAGAGGGCCTTGTACGCGGACACGTCCCCGAATGTGAAGGAGTTGAAGTCGTTGATGCCCTTCTGGTTCTCCACGTAGTTCGGGTTCTGCTTGTTCACGATCCGGTCGAGCCAACTAACGACGGCCTGCGCGTTAAAGGGCGTGCCGTCAGAGAACTTGACGCCCTGGCGGAGGGTGAAGACGTACTTGGTGCCGTCCGGCGAGATGGTCCAGGACTGGGCCAGCCCGGGTTGCACGTTGGTGGTGCCTGGCGCATACGAGGTCAGCCCGTCGTACAGGGTCGAGGTGACGAAGCCGGCCTCATTCTGCAGGACCGACTCGGGGTCGAGCCCCGTCGGGTCCGCAGCGATGGCGACGCGGAGAATGCTGGTGGCGGCTGGCGTGGCGGATCCGGCGGCGCCGCTGCCGCTGGCCGCCGGACTGCCCGTCGTTGCCGTCCCCCCGCCACAGGCCACCAGGACCAGGGTCAGGGCCCCAATCAGGGCCGAAGCGACTGCGCGCACCACGCCGTGCATCCTCCTCGTCCTAGCTGCCGGAGAGTGAAACGTCCTGCATGTCGAAGAACATCTCGGTCGGATTCAGCTGGTAGCCATGGACGTTGGCCGTCTCGGCACGGACCTGCGTCGCGTAATTGATGAAGATCCAGGGCGCGTCCTGCCAGACCTGGGCCTCGATCTGGCTGTAGATTTGCTTACGCTGGTTCTGGTCCGGGGTCTGAATCCCCTGCGCGAAGAGCTGGTCAACCTTGGGATTGCTGTAGTGGGCGAAGTTGCCCTCCCCGAACGCGTCGCTGCCGTAAAGGGGCTGCATGAAGTCGTCGGGGTCGCCGTTGTCCCCGGACCAGCCCACCGAGCCCAGGTCGGCAAAGGAGTTCTGGCGAGCCGCCGAGAGGTAGGCGGCGAAGTCCATCTGGTTGATCTTGAGGGTGACCCCCACCTGGGCGAGGTCGGCCTGCACCGCCTGGGCCAGCTTGGCCCCGCCGGCCGGGTTGTAGCCGCGCGGGTTGGCGTAGGTGTCGATCGTGGCGCTGAAGCCGCTGCCCTGGCCGGCGGCCGCCAGCAGCGACTTGGCCTTGGCCAGGTCGAACGTGTACGGAGTCTGCTTGGCGTAGCTCCACTCGACCGGCGTGTCGGGCGAGTCCATGGTCGTGGCCAGGCCAAAGTACAGGTCCTTGTTGAGCGCTTCCTTGTCAACCGCGTAGTTCAGGGCCTGCCGCACGCGGACGTCATTGAACGGGGCGACCTGGTTCGGCATGGAGATGCCGCTGACGGCCAGGCCGGGCTGCGTCAGGACGTGGAGCTTGGTGTTGGCCCGCAGCGCCGCGACGTTCTGCGGCGGCACGTCGGCCAGGATGTTCACCTTGCCCTGCTGCAGGTCCAACAGCCGCGTCGACGGGTCCGGGATAACCTCGAAGAAGATCTCGTCCAGCTTGGGCTTGCCGCCCCAGTAGTCGGGGTTGGCCCTGACCTCGATGTACTGGCCCTGGACCCATTTCACGAATGTGAACGGCCCGGTGCCGGCCGGGTTCTTCATCATGTCGGCGCCGTACTTGGTGACGGCGGCCGGGCTGACCACCCCCGACCACGCCATGGCCAGGTCGGCGAGGAGCTCAGCATTGGGCTTGCTCAGGTCGATCTCCACCTGGGTTGGCCCCAGCGCTTTATACGCCGAGATGTCCCCAAAAGTGAAGGAGTTGAAGTCGCTGATGCCCTTCTGGTTCTCGACGTAGTTCGGGTTCTGCTTGTTGAGGATGCGGTCCAGCCAAGCCACGACGGCGCTGCTGTCCAACGCCGTGCCGTCGGAGAACTTGACACCCTGGCGCAGGGTGAAGACGTAGGTCTTGCCGTCCGGGGTGATGGTCCAGGACTGGGCCAGCCCCGGTTGGACGTTGGTGGTGCCGGGCGCGTACGATGTCAGCCCGTCGTACAGGGTGGACATGACGAATCCGGCCTCGTTCTGCAGCACCGACTCGGGATCGAGCCCCGTCGGGTCGGTGGCGATGGCGATGCGGAGCACGTTGGCGGAGGTCGCCGGTGCCGCCGCCGAGCCGGATCCGGACGCCGACGCGGAGGTTCCAGCAGCGGGGGCGGCAGCGCCGCCGCAGGCCACCGTGGCCGCCGCCAGAATCAGAACCCCGAGCCAAGCCAGCCACCGGGTACGCCGCACGCCCAACCACCCCTTGCCTCGCGTCTTGTCGGTGCCATTTCGTCAAGGGGGTGTCGTTTCCTGCACGTGGTCGGCGGCCACGAACCGGCCGAAGGCTCAGGCAATGGCCCCGTGCGGGCGGCGGGTGGCCGCCCTCGCAGGGCGGGAGCACCCAACGGCTGTTCGAAGCCAATCGGCGCCGTGGTTCTGGCCCTGACGAAATCTCGTGGCTGGTGGCGGGGCTCTCACGTGGGGCGGTCGGCTGGGCCGCAGGATGCGCCTGGCAGTTGTGCGCAACGGGGGGGCGCCAGCCGCGTCATCACCCACGGGGCCGTGATGCGGATTCTCGCCCCCGGCGCTTGGTTGTGGCGGCTGCTGGCCAGTGGGGCCAGATCAACGAGCCTATGGTCCCTGCCAGGCCGAGTCGAAGAAGGCCAGTTCGAGCCGCATCGCCTGCCGGTAGTAGTCGGCGGTGTCCGCCGTGTTGTCGTCCAGCCGGTCGAGGACGTCCTCCAGCCGGCGGGCCAGGGCCCCGAAGGCGCCGTCCGCGTAAGTCCGCACCCATTCGGCGTAGGGGCTGGTGGTCCGCGTGCTGGACTCAAGGGCCTGGCCGAGGTAGGCGTAGAGCCGCATGCACGGGGCCATGGCCGCGGCGATGCGGCCGGGCCCTTCACTCCAGGCCACCCGCAGCAGGAAGTCGGTGTACGCGAGCGTTGCCGGGGCTGGCAGCGGATCGAGGTCGGCGCCCCAGCGCTGGGCGTACTCGCGGTGCAGGCCGATCTCGGACAGCGCCCCACCCAGCAGGTCGTGGAAGGTGGCCAGGGCCGCACGGTCCGGCGCCTTGGCCAGGGCCAGGGCGTAGGCGCGGGCGTACGCGTCCAGATAGAAGGCGTCCTGGCCGACGTAGAAGAGGAACCGCCCGCGCGGCAGCGTGCCGTCGGCGATGCCGCGGAGGAAGGGATGGCGCAGGCAGGCATCCGCCGTGGCCGCGTTGGACCGCCAGAAGTCGCGCGCTCGTCCCATGATTCCCACTCTGAGGAAGGACGGTGCCCGCGTCAACGCGTACTCCGTCTCTATGGACAGCCTGGACCGGTACATCGCGGACCACTCGCAGGATCTGGTCGACCTCGCCGCCCAGTTGATCGCCTTTCCCACGGTCAGCCCGCCGGGGCGCAACACGGCCGCTGCCCAGGCCTTCGTGGCCGAGCACCTGGGCGCTTTGGGCGCGCGGGTGCAGTCCTTCGACGTGTATCCGGGTGACCCGGACGTTGTGGGGACCCTCTCGGGCAGCGACCCAACCCGCCACCCCTCGCTGATTCTGAACGGCCACATCGATGTGGCCGAGGTGGGGGAGCCGGCGGCTTGGGCGTGGCCCCCCTTTCAGCCGCGGGTTGCGGATGGCCGCCTATTCGGCCGCGGCGCCTCCGACATGAAGGGCGGCCTGGCGGCGGGCCTGTTCGCCCTGCAGGCCCTGCGCGCCTGCGGCGTGGATCTGGGTGGCGACCTGATCTTCGAGTCCGTGATCGGCGAAGAGCAGGGCGAGGCCGGCACGGCCGACTGCTGCGCCCGCGGCTACCGGGCGGACTTTGCCGTCTGCCTGGACTCCTCGGGGCTCCGCCTGCAGGGCCAGGGCGGCGTCATCACCGGCTGGATCGAGATCCAGTCCCCCGCCACGCTCCACGACGGCATGCGGGCGCGGACCATCCACGCCGGTGGCGGCGTCTTCGGGGCCAGCGCCATCGAGAAGATGGCCAAGGTCATCGCCGGCCTGCAGGACCTGGAGCGCCACTGGGCCGTGACGCGGACCTATCCGGGGTTTGCGCCCGGCACCACGACCATCAACCCGGCGGTGATCGAGGGCGGCCGCCATCCCGCCTTCATCGCCGACCGCTGCGCCCTCTGGATCACCGTCCACTTCTACCCGGACCAGACGGCCGCGCAGGCCGCCGCCGAGGTCGAGGCCCACGTGCGCGCTGTGGCCGCGGCCGACCCGTGGCTGCGCGAGCACCCGCCCGCCTTCCGCTGGGGCGGCAAGTCCATGATTGTGGACCGTGGGGAAGTCTTCCCGCCCGTGCCCCTGCTGGCCGACCACCCCGGGGTGCGGCTGTTGGCCGACACCCATGCGGCCGTGACGGGGACGCCGGCCCGCCTCGGGATGTCGCCCAGCGTGGCGGACGCGGGCTGGCTTGCCGATGCGGGCATCCCCACGGTGATCTATGGCCCGGGCGACCTGACCCAGGCGCATGCCCCGAACGAGAGCGTGGCCGTGGCGGACCTGGTGACGGCCTGCCGCGTGGTCGCGCACCTGGCAGCCGATTGGTGCAACCGGCCGAACACGGCGTGAGTCCCTGGTGTTCCGCCTCACCCAGGCGCATGCCGCGTGCGACCGGCTGCGGGAGGTCTGAGAAGCGTGGCTGATTTTCACGGGATCATTCCCTACCTGGTCTCCCCGCTGGATGGCGACCGCGTGAACGGCGAGGTGCTGGGCCGGCTGGCGGACCACCTCGTGGCCGCTGGCGTCCACGGCCTCAGCCCCCTGGGCAGCACGGGGGAGAGCCCCTACCTCAACGCCGAGCAGCGGGCGGAGGTCGTGCGCGTCACGTTGGAGGCCGCCCGGGGCCGCGTGCCCGTGATTCCCGGCGTCGCCGCCTTCGCCACGGCGGACGCCATCGCCCAGGCGCGGCGCTTCGTCGACCTCGGCGCCGACGGTATCGTCCTCATCCTGCAGCAGTACTTCCCGCTGGGCCGGGCGGGGATCGAGTCGTTCTTCCGCGACGTGGCCGCGGCCATCGCCCCGTGCCCCATCGTCCTTTACAGCAACCCGCGCCTGGCGGGCGTGGCCCTGCCGGCCGACCTGGTCGCCGCCCTGTCCGAGGTGCCCAACATCCAGTACTTCAAGGAGGCCTCCGGCCAGACCGGCGAGATCCTGACCGTGCTGAACCGCACCCGGCTGAAGGTCTTCAGCGCCTCGGCCCACATCCCGCTCACCGTGCTGCAGCTGGGCGGCGTCGGTTGGATGGCGGGCCCCGCCTGCCTGCTGCCCCGCGAATGCGTGCGCCTGTACGACCTGGCAATGGCGGGGGAGTGGGCAGAGGCGATGGCCCTGCAGCGCCGTCTCTGGGGGATCAACGAGGTCTTCCAGAAGCACGGCCTGGCCGCGTGCGTGAAGGCGGGGCTTGAGCTGCAGGGCTTTGCGGTGGGGCACCCGATCCCGCCCCAGCGGCCGCTGTCGCAGGAGGCCGTGGCCGAGATCGGGGCGGCGCTGCAGGCGGCCTCGTGAGGGCGCGCGCCGCGCGCCCCTCGGACCGGTTCCGGGGCGGGCGGGCCGCGGGGTAGCGCATGGCCGTCGCCGGAGCCCTGGCGGCTGTGTTGTTCGTCGTGCTGGTCGCCGCGCTGCACGTGCTGGAGCCCTCGCTGCAGCCCGCGCGCCACATGACCAGCGAGTATGCCCGCGGACCGCACGGCTGGCTGATGCGGGCCGCCTTTTATGCCCTGGCCGCCAGTTGCCTCGCGACGGCCTACACCCTCCTGCCGAGC
>DATLTP010000057.1:0-19714 GCA_035533535.1 Bacillota bacterium
CCCGTAAATCGCGGTCCCGCCCCGCTTCTAGTTTCATCAGCACCAGGTATGACAAGTCGATGACTGGCCAGCCAAGCGAGGTGATGGCGGGGTGGTCGAGCGCGGCGGAGACCCAAGGAGCGGACGACTCCAGCACATCAAGTTCGAGGCCGCCGGCGAACCGATAGGCGTGGCCGCCAATGGCGAGTGGGCCAAGACGGCTGGCGCCCAGCCGTTCCAGCTCAGCGCGCAACAAACCCGCGTCTCCGCTCGCGATTAAGATGTCCAGATCGTCGGCGGGATCGCCGTGGCGCGGTTTTTACCCGACGCCGCGGACGACCTCCTGAGCCTGCGTCACCTGAGCCTCCTCGAAGCCCGACGCGCGGTACGTCCCGCGCCGGGTACGAGGGCGACATCCGCCCAACAGGAGGATTCGCGATGCGACTGAGCGACGATCTCGCCACCAGCGAGGGTCGCGCGGGCATGTTGCTCGCCATGGTCCGACGACGCACGCGCTTTTCGTCCGCAGGTGAGGAGCGCGCACCGACCTGGACGCTGCCGGTCCCAGACCTGCGCCGGATCCTGCGGGGTCCGTTCGCCGTCACGGGTGGCGTGGCCACCCGCCTGTTCATGTCCGAGCGCTTGACCGATGATCTCGACGTACTGCTCCCGCCGAGCGAGCGAGACGGAGCGGAAGGCGCGCTGCGGGTCGCCGGCGCGGCCTACCAGGGCGCCCACCCCGCAGGCGGCTCCCGATGGCGCCTCCCCCCGGACTTCCCCTCGGATTTGCCGGGCCTGAGCCCAGCGTGGCGGGCCTTGCAAGCCATCGTCGCCGATACCTACGATCCGCCCGCGTCCGAGGGTGCGTGGGTGGATCTGCTCACCCTCGACGCCGCGTGGGTGCCGGCCGCCCTTGCCCAGGCAATCCGCGGTCCGACCGGGCTGCCGGTCCTGGCGTTGCCATACCTGATCCTGATGAAACTCACCAGCGCGACGCTTGACGATCTGGCGGACTTGGGCCGGATGGTCGCCCGCGCTGATCCGCACCGGTGGCAAGAAAGTGAGCGGATCGTGGGGGATCATGCTCCGGCCCGGCTCGACCTCCTAGCCGAGGTGTATCGCACGGCGGCGCCCCACATTACCCCCGCACCGACGGCATACGACGCTCGTTCCTGAAAGCAGGTCGGCTGCTTGCCCTCGGGATCTCTTGCCGCGAGTGGGGCGGCGCGGTAGGCGAGAAGCAGCAGCGTACGCATGTGAGCGCCGCCGTGCAGGGGCGGATGCTCGATTTGCTGAGCCGGATCGCTGAGCCGCGCCGGACCCCCGGATTCCCTTGCGCCGCCGCCCACCCTGGGCTACCTACCTGCTAGCAGGAATGTGGGCCACGCACCGGATCGTATGCCGCGGCAACGGATGGCGCACCGTGAGGCGGGGCGTGAGCGTTCTGGTCCATGGTGCCGGTGGGTAGCTCACGATACGAGAGGTTGAGGTATGCCGTTTCAGGGTCCCTGGCGGGGTACGCCGCCGTCCGATTCGGGTAGGCGCGCGGCTGGCCCGCGCCGCCCGCGCCGCCCGCGCCTGGCCCTGGTCGCGCGCCTGGTCGTGGTGGCCGCGCTGTTCGGGGCCACGCTCTCCTGGCAGGGTGTCTCGGCCAAGACGGTAGGCCCCACGGCGGCTTCCCGGGCGGCGGATCGCCCGATCCTCGGGCCGTCGCTGCTGCGCCAGACGACCGTGGCCCGCGCCGTGGCAGGCTGGCTCGCGATCACCACCACGCTCAGCCCGACCCAGCCTGCCCTGCGGACCGGGACCATCGCGATTGAGGTAGACGACGCGCATGGCCGGCGGGTGGGCCGGCGGGTCTTCGGCGGGCTGGCCCTGGCCCGTGGACAAGGGGTGCGACGCAGCTTCTGGTGGCCGGCGCCGATCACGGGTCGGTACCAGGTGGCGCTTCGGGTACACAGCCAGGATGGAGCGGCCGCCCTGCTCTGGGTGCCCCAGGCCGCCGAGGTGGCGGTGGTCGTCCCGGTGCGCCTGCGCGGATCGTCCTGGCCTCCCACCCCGCCAACCGGCACCGCCCTCACCAGAGCGACCCTAATCCCGCCCGCTGCCTGGGTGCCCAGCGGATCCCGCCCCCGGCCGGTGCCCGCCACCAGCACCGGCACGGCCTCCGCCACCGCCACCGCCACGGCGACCCCGAGCCCTACCAGCACCGCCACGAGCACCCCCACCGGGATCGACACGGCCACGGCCACCAGTACAGCCACGGCGACCCCAACCAGTACGGCGACTCCGACCGATACCGCGACCCCGGCGCCCTTCTCGGGTGCGCTCACCGACCGCACGACCGCGAGCCCCGGCCCGGTCAGCCCCGGCGGCCCGGTGACGATCACGGCCGTGATCACCGATACGGTGAGCGCGCTCGACCACGGGATCATCGACATCGAGGTATATGACGCGCACGACGTGAAGGTGGGCCAGCAGGCGTTCACGGGCCAAACGATTGAGCCCGGACAGTCGGCCGCGGTGACCTACAGCTGGCCGGGCGGGGCGAGCGGCTTCTACCGGGTGACCGTGGGGGTCTTCGCGGCGGGGTGGTCCTCGATGCTGCTCTGGAACGACTCAGCCGCCTTCTTTGGCGTGGGCGATACGAGCGTGACGTTCAGTCAGAGCACCGTGGTCAGCGGCGCCGCGCCGGTCAGCATCACCACCACGATCACCGATACGTCGGGCGCGCTGGTGGGCGGCATCCTCGATATCGAGGTCCACGCCGCCGGCGGGGCGCTGCTGAACCAGCAGTCCTTCCCCGGCCAGAGTTTCACGCCCGGGCAGGCGGTGACAGAAACGATCAGCTGGACCCCACCCGGCCCGGGCAACTATGAGGTGACGGTCGGGGTCTTCAGTCCCTGGTGGGTGACCACCTTGTTCTGGGACAACGGCGCCGCTCCGGTCACGATCGGCCCCTAGCGCGGCCCGTTGATCTGGTCGTTCCTTCCCCGTTGGGTGGGGCCGTCCCCTTGTCGCGAGGGAGGCGGCGCGGTAGGCGAGAAGCAGCAAGGCGCCGCCTGGGTGAACGGACGGTGCGGCGTGCTCTCCCCGTTTGCGGGGCTGGCCCGTGGTTGCCATCACCGCCGATCAGTACGCGGTGAACGTCTCCCCGTTTGCGGGGCTGGCCCGCCGTGCGTCATGTTGAACGATAGGTGGCCCACGTTTTCTCCCTGCGCACGGGGCTGGCCCACGCGCCCTCGCATCGTTGACCCTCGCCGCGGCGCGGGGTCTCTTCCCCGCGTGGGGCTGGTCCGTATGTTGGCCATGGGCTGGTCGCGGCCGGAGCGTCTTCTCCCCGCGCGCGGGGCTGGCCCAGGTCACCTTGGATGTGGAAAATCACGCATACCGTCTTCTCCCCGCGCGCGGGGCTGGCCCGGAACCACTGACGGTCACCGGTGAGGCGGCGGCGGCTTCTCCCCGCCCGGAGGGGCTGGTCCGAACCCCAGGACGCAACCGATGGCGGTGGTCCCTCTGCTTCCCAGCCCGGCGGGGCTAGTTCGTCCCGATCTCTCGGCCGTGTCGTTCCCAGACCCCCTTCCCCCGCGTGGGGCTGGTCCACCGCTGGGCGATGCCGGGCGGACGCGGATCAGGACGCCTTCCCCACGCGCGCGGCTTGCCTTCCACCACGGCACCAGGTAGACTAGTCGTAGACTAGTGAGAATGGAGGAGCGTGATGAAGACCGTGGGCGCCTACGAGGCGAAGACCCATCTGCCGCGGCTGCTCGCCGAGGCGGCACGGGGGGAGACCATCATCATTACCAAGCATGGCATGCCGGTGGCGAGGCTCGTTCCTCCCCGTGGGGAGACCAGCCACGATGCCGGCGCTGCTCTCGATCAGTGGCTGAAGATCCGGCAAACCATCACCCTTGGCGGTCTTTCCCTTCGCGAGCTCATCGAAGAAGGGCGACGATGAGCTTTGTGCTGGACGGCTCGATGACCCTAGCCTGGTGTTTCGCCGATGAGGCAACCCCCTTTTCGGACGGCGTGCTCGTCCGCTTGAGCAGCTCTGACGCCGCCGCCCCCGCCATCTGGCCGCTGGAGGTGGCCAACGTGCTGCTCCTGGCCGAGCGGCGCCGCCGCATTACGCAGGCGCAGGCCGAGGCATTTGTCCGCCTGCTCCGGACCCTCGCGATCGCCGTCGATCCGGGCGCGCCCACCGCGGTCTGGGGAGCAATCATGGCTGTTGCCCGTCGCTACCAGTTGACGGCCTACGATGCCGCCTACCTTGAGCTTGCCCTGCGAGAGGGCCTGCCCATGGCCACGCTTGACGCACGGCTCCGCGCCGCGGCCACCGCGGCCGGCGTGCCATTGGTGGCCTAGCCTGCCCAGGGTGCCCAACGCCTCCGTAGCCCGGGACTGGTACGGGCCAAGGCCGCGCGCTTCCCGTGGCGGGCAAGGACCACGCCGCCGCGCGGCGTGGTCCTTGTCGCGAGGGGCGCGGGTGGTCCCGACCGGAAGACCGGCGGCAAGACGTTTTGTTGTGGCGGACGACGTGCTACGCTGGCCCCAGGGCGCGATGGCCCGGAAAAGGAGGCGGCGGCATGGCCCAGACCGAGGATGAGCGTCGTGCGCACACCCAGCTGGAGCAGCGGGCGCACCCCTGGCGGCGCGGGCCGTGGGTGCGGGGCCGCAATCTGAGTGTGGGCCAGCTCGTGGCCGCCATGCGGGCCAACGATCTCACCCCCGAACAAGCAGCGCTCGACCTCGATCTCCCTCTGGCCCAAATCACCGAGGCGCTTGGCTACTACGCGGAGCATCAAGGGCTGGTGGACGCCGAGTTGCGCGCGGATCGGCAGCGGCTCGTGGCACGGGGGTACGCCGTGGAGCCGCCGCCCGCGTAGGCCGCGCCGCGTGCGATGGCGTGCAAGGCCGTGCAATCGACCCGTGCAAGGCCGTGCCATGGCGTGCGATACCCTCACGCGGCCAGCGTCACGGCTCCGTGCAGGATCGCGAGCGGCCTTGCCGATCGGGCGAAATGCCGCGTGGGTGTGGTATCCTGGGGCTATCGGCCGGGGCCACGCTGTCTGCCCGGAGTTGGCCCGGCGTCCGCCCCGTCTCGCCGCCATGGCCGCACCCTGCCCGACCCCTGCGCCGAGCTGGTGTGAACCGCCGGGCAGCCTGCCTCGCACCCTCACGGCAATCAGGGACGGGAGGCGTTCCAATTGGAACGGGGGGTGCCCCAACGCACCTGCGGACGGCACGGCGGGGCCTGGACAGTGCTATGCTGCCACTGGCTGCGGCGCCGCGCCCATGGCGCTCAGGTACGGCGATCCGCGCGCCCTGAGCCGACACCCAGCAAGAAGGAAGGCCCCTCATGGTGGTGGCCCTGGTGATCTTTTGCGCCCTCCTGGAACGGGCGGCGGGCCTCTGGAGCCGCGTCCGCCCACGCTTCAGGGATACCGGGTGGCCGCCCAGGCGGCCGGTGACCGAGAAGGCGGCGGCGGCCCGGCCCGAGGGGCAGTTGGTCTATCCTGGGGCCACGCTGGCCGGGCACCTGGGCGGCGACGAGCGGACGCAGGGCTTCGGCCAGACCGCCGGGGCCGCTGGGGCCATCCTGCTGACGGAGGATTCCGCCGACCAGGTGCGTGCCTGGTACCAGGCATGGCTGCTCGCGCGTGGCTGGCGGTTGGTGGCGAGCGGCCGGGGCAGTAACGGGATCGCCCTGGCGAGGGACCAATATCGTCGCGGCCCCCGCGAGGGACGTGAGAACTTCACCCTCTCCATCGACGACCCAGCGCGTCTGGCCTGGGTCACCGGCAACCGCCCGCTCCAGGCCGCCACCGTCTTCGAGGTGCGCTACAGCGTGGCGCCGTATGCCGGCGCGGACTGAGCGCCGGCCTGCATCCAGGGTGCGTGGGCTCGTCGCCAGAGGCGCACGCTGCCCGCATCCCCGTGCAGGAATGGGGGTGAGCCGCCGTCGCGATCCCCTGGCGGGTTTTCCGGGCAGGCAAGGTGATAGCACCGCCATTTCGGGCCCGGTTGCGCGCGGATCGGCAAAATTATTTTGCCGGCCGGCCGGGGAGCGTCACTGAGCGAAACGTTCGCCATCCGCGACCCGCCGCGGCGACGATGGCGGATCAGCGCCACGCCACGGCTCACTCGGCCACGCAGCCTCGCTGCACTCAGGGACGGGGGGCGTTCGGATCCGAACGCCTCTCGCCTCGGCACGCGCTTACCAGCGATCACCCGTTCGGAATCGAACGCCCCCCGCGCGCCCGCGGCAACCCGCTCCGCAACCAGGTCCGAACGTCCCGGCGGGCGGCGGCGCATCCGAACCCCGGATGCGTGAAGGCCCCCGCTGGCAAAATAGTTTTGCCGCCGGACCATTGCTCAGGGCGAGGCCGGCGGAGCAGCGCCGCCTTGGCATTGAGACAGGGCCACGCCATCCGCGCAGGCCCAGTGCGGGACGCTGCTCATGTCCCCGCGCGGCGCCGCCAGCCGGGACGGGGTGGCCGCGGTGAAAGGCACGTCCCGCGGCCCGGCTTCGGGCAGGCTCTCCCCATCGAGGAAGGCCCGCGCCATGGTCGCCGCTCACCGCCCGGGCTCGCTGTCCGGGCTGGGACGATCCTCGTCGCCTGGTTGCGGGCGCTCCAGGAGAGCACTAAAAAGTCGGGGGGTCTCAGGCCGCCTCACGCGACTCCACTTCAGGAGCCGGGATGGGCCGGAACGCCGGATACCATGAGCGGAAGGTGTCTTCCCAGTCATCGTTGAGCACCTGGGTGCGGACTTGCAGTAGGAGATGCGCTCCCGCAGGGGTCCACTGCATCTGTTGCTTCTTCACCATGCGCTTGCTCACCACCTGATTGATCGTGGACTCGACGAAGCCGGTGCTGATTCGTTCTCCATTCCGATAGCGCTCGCCATAGTTCACGATGGACCCCGCGTTGTTGGTGACGTAGGTGGCGAACTCCTGGACATAGGTGAGCATCCGTGCCGCCTTCTCACTATCAGGCTGAGGCCGTGGGTTTCCGTCTTCGTCGTACTCCCAGCAGTCGAGATCATCGCCTAGGTCCTCCAGCCCGCGCAGCGCATTGGCTGCGTTGCCGTGCCACAGGTAGTGCTTGACGCTTTCCACCCGCCGCTCCAAGGTCCGTTCGTCCGCCACATCGGCTTTGGCCTTGGCCAGCCCCCGCGCGCACTGCTGCAGAACGGTAATCCGCATCGTCAGGTGAAACCAGTCCAGAATGTGCTCGGCATCGGGATTCATGTATTCCGCAATCCGGTGCAGCGTGTCGCCGCCGTCCGAGAAGAACGTGACTTGCTGATTGGCCTGCATACCTTGGGACGTCAACAACTCAAAGAGCCGTCGCTTCGGCTTCACGTCGACACTCTGCACGAGGGCAAAACACTTGCTCGGCGAGGGTGCATCCTCGGGATCGTCACGGCGAAAAGAAAGGATGCTCTTGCCGGCAATCACTTCGAAGAGGTTCGCGGTCCGCGCGTTGGTCTTACTGCGTCGTGCCCGCACGATACCGCCGTCCAAGCCCACGAACAGGGGACCGTCGGGGATGGGCAGACGTTCGCGTGCGGCCTGGCAGCCGTCTATAAACATCCCTTGTTCCGGGCCCAGCCGCTGCTCGGCGCGCCGCGCCGCCTGCAGCGTGTGGTTGCGCACGGTGACGTCACTGTGCCGTTGGTCGAGAGGAAAGGCATCGTGCAGGTGCTTGGTGGCGCTGCCGTACGAGGCATCGGCGGCCCAACTCGTCTCCAGATAACAGAGTTCGGGACTGGTGCGTTCGAGCAGGAGCGCGGCGAGCGGTCGAACGCTCGTCTGCTCGTGGGGTTGGCACGCGCAGTGCAGCCACCGCGGATTGGGCACGACTACCACGCCGAAGAGCGTGCGGAACGGGGCAGTTCCCTGTTCCTTGAGGTGGCGTTGCTTGCCACAGTCTGGGCACGCACGCTGCGTGCGGAGATAGACGCCGACTTGGTATGCCACCATGACCTGCTGCAGCCTCGATGAGAGCAACTTGTTCTCCGCGAGCGACAGGCCGAGTGTTTCGATATGGGCTTCGGTGCGCGACAGCTCGGCGATCTCCTGTTGCTGTTCCGTGCCATCATCGGCGACCACGACTACCTGGGTGCGGAAGTGCATGTCCATTCCTCGCTCTTCTCGCGCAATGCCACGTTGACCGCGCGCCGGTTGAAGGCCGCAGGCGCCTCATTCAGCCAGTCGCTCATCCGGTCCATCGCGTCGCTGAGTTCTTCATCGTCCCACGTCGGCCGTGCTCCACCCTGCTGCCAGTCGCGGATCCGCTCTGCTACCACGGCCATCGCCTCAGACACCTCGTTCATGGCTGATCGGGAGCCACGTTCCAGGAGAAAGGCGGCGTAGCCGGCGGGACCGCCGCAATCCTCGGGCGGGCAATCGCCGCTGCCCACAGTGCAGACGGGATAGTGCACGCGCGTAGTGGGCGGCCCCATCTGTTCGAGCCGGATGTCGTGTTGCCAGAAGTCGCCAAAGTCGTACTCGTAGACAAACCGCTCGCCTTTGCGGAGCCGGAAATCGGCCAATCGCACCGTGTGCGGATTGTCGGCAAAGGTCATGCCACCCTCGTGGTAGACACCGTATGCCTTGCCGTGGATACGGAACTGCTGCAGGTGGGCATCCTCCCAGCCCATGGCAATTTGCAGCACGTCATGCAGCTGCGCGATGGTCGTATCGCTCCGCACCAGCAACCGCCGCCAGACCAACGGACTGACGTCACGCAACGTGACCCGCAGGTGATAGATGGTGACCTTTGCCGGCTGCGCGGCGCCACACATCGTTTCCCCCTCGCCTTGCAGATCCCGCATCAGGAACCTGTTCTCGAATAGGAACT
This sequence comes from Bacillota bacterium, assembly GCA_035533535.1. Lineage (GTDB taxonomy): Bacteria > Bacillota > Sulfobacillia > RBS10-35 > JAJYVM01 > JAJYVM01. Next base: position 8,847 of record DATLTP010000057.1, read on the forward strand.
GCGGGCGTATCCTGGTGCAGGAAATGGTTCGTTTGTCTGGGCTATGCCACCAGGCTTTCGGATCGCTGGCCGTCGGGCGCTCGCCCTCTGGCAATGATACTCTGCGGACTGCCTCGATGATACAATGAAACCGGTCTACGAAATGTAGAGACCAGGAAACCCATCAGCCGCGTCAGACCGTGGTACGCCCCGAGTCGAGGGAGACACAATTGCGGATTGGCTACGCTCGGGTATCGACCGGCGAGCAAAAGCTCGACTTGCAGATGGACGCCCTGCACACTGCCGGCTGCGAGCGCCTGTTCTCCGACACGGTGAGTGGCGCGAAAGCGGAGCGGCCAGGCTTGACCCAGGCCCTCGCAGCCTGCCAGCCCGGCGATACGCTGGTGGTCTGGAAACTCGATCGCTTGGGCCGGTCCCTTCCGCATTTGGTGCAGACCGTGCACGATCTGGACGCGCGAGGCGTGGGTTTCCAGAGCCTGCGGGAGAACATCGACACGGTGAGTTCCGGTGGTCGGCTGGTGTTCCACCTATTTGCCGCGCTCGCTGAGTTCGAACGGGACCTCATCCGGGAGCGCACCAACGCGGGACTCTCAGCGGCGCGGGCTAGAGGGCGCAAAGGAGGGCGGCCGATGGGCGTGAATCTGGTGAAGCAGAAAGCCGCGCTGGCCCTCCAGAAAGATCCCACGTACAGCATCCGTGAGATCTGTCAGATCGTGGACATCTCGCGCAACACCTACTATAAGTACATCGCGCGGGCGCAGGAGCTGCAACCAACTGAGCGCCCGCCCCGGCGAAAGCCATAGCTGGCGGCGCTACGAAGAGGCTGCAATCCCGCTGATGTTCTGGTGCCCGCGTAGGAGTACGCCATGCATGACCGGCTTGGCCCTTCCATTCAGCGCCTGTCGAGTGACATCCCGGACGTGTTGCTGGGAGCGTGCGTCCCCGGACTCTCGGTCGCAGTCGTGCGCGACGCCACGCTCGACTGGGTCGCCTCATTCGGCCGTGCTTGTGTGCAGCCAGCGCGCGCCCTCACAACGGAGTCGGTATTCCAGGCAGCCTCGTTGAGCAAACCACTCTTCGCCTACGCAGTGCGTGCCTTGGTCGAGAGCGGGAATCTCGACCTTGATGCACCATTGACTGAGTACCTCCGCGAACCCTAGGTAGTTGACGACCCGCTGCTCTCGGAGATCACAGCTCGGCGCGTACTGTGCCACATGACCGGCTGGCCCAACTGGCGCCCCGATGGTGGCCGGCTGGTACGGGATACGATCCCTGGTACGGTCTTCGGCTATTCCGGCGAGGGCTACCTCTACCTGCAAGCGGTCGTGGAGCAGATCGTTGGCAAGCCGCTCGAAGTTCATATGCAAGAAGCCGTGTTCGACCCGCTCGGCATGACCGCAAGCAGCTACCGCTGGGCCGCGGCCGGCGATACTACCGTCGCCGCTGCACACGATCGCGCAGGTCGACCAAGCGAGCCCTACGTGGGTGGCCGGCCGGAGGCGTCCTCGAGCTTACACACCACGCCTTCTGACTTCGCGCGTTTCCTGTGTACCATGCTGGCCGCGCTCAAGACACCTACCCACCCGGATAGGCGATGGGCCGCCGACCTGCTCAAGCCGCAAGTCCGGTTGACCAGCACGATAGCGTGGGGTCTTGGCTGGGGCCTCGAAGACACTGGCTCCGGAACGGCGTTCTGGCACTGGGGTGACAATCCTGGCTACAAAAGCATGGCACTGGCGGAGCCGGCCACCGGCATGGGCATCGTGCTGATGACGAATGGTGATGGCGGACTAGGCGTGTGCGACCACCTCATGCGCACAATCATCGGCGGCGATCACCCCGCGTTCGATTGGTTGGCTGCGACCTTCTACGACGTTCCCACCCTGTCGGAGATCCAGGAGAGAACAAACGGGTCGCCATAGGTCCGCCTGGTCAGCCGATTCGCTGCTGCATAGTGGTGACTGAGCAGCGGTATCCCGGCGCTGACCGGCGTCCAGATCCCTGCGGCTCTGTCAGAAAAGTCGCGTGAGGCGGCCTGAGACCCCCCGACTTTTTAGTGCTCTCCAGATCCAACTGCTCAATGGCCCGTTCCAAGAAGCGCAGGTGGTCCAGGCTGGCCCGGATCAACAGGCGATGGTGCGGCTTGACCCGCCCGACGAACGCCTGCTCCAGGGCCTCCAGCTTGGCCCGCAGCCGCGCCCTGGCCATCTGCGCCAGGGCCGCGGGATCGTCTTCCCCGGCGGCCAGCGCGCTGAGCATCTGCCAGCCGCTCACCCCCACCACATTGCTGGCCACGGCGTCCAGTTTGATGTTGGCCGCCTCCAGCGTCTTGAGCAGGTGCTGCACTTCCTTCGCGCGGGCCCGCACCAGGTTGGCGCGGTAGCGCGTCAGTTCGCGCAAGGCCCGGATCTCCGCCGGCGGGATGAAGCTCGCCCGCACCAGTCCGTGCCGCAGCAGATCCGCCAGCCAGGCGGCGTCACCGCGGTCGGTCTTGTGGCCCGGCCGCACCTGCGTGCGCTGCGGGTTCACCAGGGTCACCGGCAGCCCTGCCTCCTCCAAGATGTTGTACACTGGCCACCAATAGACCCCCGTCCACTCGAGCGCCACCTGCTCGACGCCCCGCTCGGCCAGCCAGACCGCCAGGCGCTCTAGGTCCCGCGTCATGGCGCCGAAGGTCTCCACCTCCTGGCTGGCCGTGCCCTTCGCGGTGCTGGTCAGCACGCAGGCTACCACCGACTGCTTGTGCACATCCAGCCCCGCACATCGCCGATACACCACCTCCGTCGCTCGCGCTCCCTCCGTGCTCGCTCTCTGGCCTCTCGCGTGGGCAGCGCGTGGGGTGGAAACGGAGCAGGCAGTTTCTCTCCCGTGCTCAGGCGGCGCTGGCCGCCCCGCCTGGCGACACTCATCATTGCCGACCCCACCCCGCGGTCAACTTAACTTGCGGGCTCCCCGCACCAAACGATCTTCGACCTCGCTGCGCTGCCCAGCACTCACCATACCACGCCTTTTTCATACCCATCCCGGCCCGCCAGGGCGCGGCACTTAAGTTGACAGTACCCCAGCAGCAGGTGACCGCCCTGCTGGGGGAGGCGGCGGTGGGGCTGCTGGCCTGGGACCGCGCGGTGCGCGCCAGCAGCCTGGTGGAGAACTGGCACAGCGGCCCGCGGCCCCATCTGGCCGTGCATCGCACGCTTTTCACCGGCATGCTCGCCTTGCTCACCGTCTGGCACAACCATCGCCTGGCACCGCGCGGCGTGTACAAGGACACCTCGCCGCTCTCCCGCAGCGGGATCGACGTTCCTGCCGATTGGCTAGAGGCCCTCGGCTACCCGCCGCGCGCCGCTCAGCCACCGGCCACCGCCGCCCCGCCCCGTCGGGAGGTCGCCATCGCCGCCTAACTCCACACTGTCAACCGCATTTGAGCCATGCCTAACGCCTTCATGGCCGATCGGGAAGCCGCACCATAACTCGGCTCGCCGTGCATCAGCCAAAGCTCGGGCCTGCCACAACAGGGACAGCGGGGTGCCCTGCCCCCTGCCTCTAACCATGATGACACCCGATGGATGGCGTGACCAGTGGCATCTTTATGCACCTCACCGCATTCTCATGCAGGAGGTGACCGCGTACAGCGGCATCGGGATGAACGGCGCGTTGCCCTGGCGACGGTCAAGGGCAGGTGTGTGCATGGCGCGCATGGCTCGCATCGGGCTACTCGTGGACCGCGCTATCCTGCGCACGCGGGTCGTCGTGGACCACGTGGGGCTGTGGCTATCGGTGTTGACGGGAGAAGCCTGGGGCGCCGGGCGGGGCACCCCAGGCTCTCACGTCGCCGCGGTGGCGCGGCGCGCCTACAGCGCGGGGAGAATGGTCAGCGTGCCCGGCACATAGGTGATGCGGTAGGCGTGGGAGTCGGCGCCCGCGCAGGTGATCGGGTAGCTGCCGGCCGGCGTGCCGCTGCTCACGGGCAGGCCCGCGGCATCGCTGGCGCGGCAGGTCGGCGGGTGAAAGTCCCCGGCGTGGCTCTCGGTGTCACCGTTGACGAAGCCGCTATAGCGAGGGGTGAAGCTGGGCACTGCCCCGCCGGCGACCATGCGCTGGTCGTTCGCCGCGATCGTCAGTGGCGCCGGGTTGATGGTCAGGGTGCCCGGCACCCGCTGCTCGTCGTAGTTGGCCGGCCGCTGGTCAAAGGCACACTCGATGGGATACTGGCGTGGCAGCGAGGACGGACTCACCGGCCCCAGGCCATCCCTGGCCCCACAGGTGAGACCGAGGGACGCCAGGGTATCGCCGTTGACCAGGCCGCTGGCGGCGGCGTCGAAGGGGGGCACGGCGCCGCCATAGGTCATGCGCCGGTCTGGGGCCGTGATGGTCAGCGGCGCCGCCTCCACGACCAGATCACTCGCCAGCGGGGCGGGCGTCACGTAGTGGGCCGGGTCGCTGGGGCTGAACTGGACTTGCAGCCGGTGGTCGCCGGCGGCCAGCACCTGGCTAGGGCTGGCCGGGGCGCCATCGACGCTGTACGAGAACGTGCCCGCGACGGGCGTCTCGGTCACCGGGCAGGGGCCGTTGAGACAGGTCACGCCAGCCGGGGGCGGGGTGAGGGTGCTGTCCATGGCGTTCAGGATGGCGCCATCGAGCGGCGTGCCGTAGCGGATCGAGGGCGCGGGGCTCCAGCGCAGACTCGTCGTCGCCGCGACGTCGATGGTGAAGGTGTCCACCGTCGCTCGCCCCGCGGCATCGGTGGCGGTCAACTCCACGTGGAACGTGCCCGCGTGATCCCAGGCGTGCTGTGCCTCAGGGCCGCTGACGGGCGCGCTGTAGGGGTAGGGGTCGCACGGCTGTCCCGAGAAGCAGGCCGCGATGGCGCCCGGCTGCTCGAAGCGCCACCGGTAGGCGGTGTCGAGGCCAGAGGGCGAGATGCCATGGGCGTTGAAGGTGATGGGGCTGCCGGCCAGCGCCGGGGTGCTGTAGGTCGGCGCGACCAGGGGCACGGGCGGCGCGATGACCGAGGCCGTGTAGTCGGTGCCGTCGGTCCCCACGTAGTGGATGGTCGCGCTGTAGGAACAGGCGCCGGTCGTGACGCAGGTGGCCAGGTCCAGCGCGCCGCCCGCGGCGGTGGCATCGCCGATGCTCAGAAACATGTAGCCTTTCTGGGGGTCATGGATCAGCCAGGCGCTGTGCTCGGCGCCGGCCCAGTCGGAGTAGTGGATCTGCAGCGTCTGCACCGTGACCGCGGGCAGGCTGCCGCTTGCAGCGACGTGATCGATGAACCAGGTGTCGTGCAGCCGCGCCGTGGCGCTGGTCCCGGCGCCCGCGTCCACCCAACTGAATGAGGGAGCCGTGCTGGTCGTGGACGCGCCCCTGGCTGCAATGACGAACAAGGGGTCGCTGGGCGTGGCGGCGGGGATGGCGGGGGCGTTGAGGCAGGGAATCGCGCTGCTCCGCGGGCCGCCGATCAAAAAGGAGTTGTCGCACGTGGTGAAGCGCGGAGCGGGCAGCGTGGCGCCGACGAAGAGGGCGTACAGGCCCTTCGCCTTCTCCGCGTCGGCCAGGCGCGCCGCCAGGTCGGGCGTGGTGGCGGGCGCATCGGCGACCAGCGTGGCCAGTTGGCCCGGTAGATTGGCAGCATTAGCGACGTTGATCCCCGCGATGATCGCCACGGTGAGGGCTGTGATCACAACGCCCACGGCGCTGCCGATGCTTGCGGCGGTCGCCGCCCCCGCCTCCGCTCCCGTCGCGGCCAGGGCCGCGGCCTCCGCGGCGGAGCTGAAGACAGCCGCGTCGATACCCGTAAAGGGGAAGAGGGCCGCCTGGATCGCGCTGCCGACCAGGACGTCGGCGAGGGCGGCGCTGAGGCCGGCGCCAGCCGCCCCGGCGGAGACCAGGGCGCCACCCAGGCCCGCGCTGACGGCGATGTCGTGCGCCATTCCGGCAAAGCCAGCGGAGTGGTCGAGTTGCTCGCTCTCCGTGGCCTCGCCCCACTTGACGAACTGGTCGTAACTCGGCGTCGGCGGACCGCCGAAGAGGCTGCCGACGCCGCCGTTGCCGTAGCAGGTCGGCGAGGCGGTGTTTTGGGCGAAGGGCGTAAAGATGTTGGCCGTGTACTCGTCCTGGTACGGCGCGGGCGATCGATAGACACAGTAGCCGCCGGTCGCCTGGCTCGTGTTGGAGGTGTTGTAGTTGAGCGGCGTGCCGTCCAGCAACGCGCGCAGCGCGTCCAGGCTGGGGTTGGTCGCCACGAGCTTCTGGTAAGCCGCCTGGTCGAAGCCGGCCCACTTGACGTACTCCAGGCCAGCCGCGTCGGCAGCCTGCACGTCCTGGCGCCGCGCCACGGCGGTCAGCCAGCCAACGGCGTTCTGCTGGTCAGCGCCGCGGGAGGCGGCTGGCGTCTGGATGGCCTGCGCGAGCAGCGCCCACAGCGCGGCCTCGGCGTCGGCGCGGCCCCAGCTCTGCAGGGCGGCAGCGTCGATCGAGGGCAAGCCGTGCGCCTGGATGGTCGCGTCGACGGCCTGCCCCTCCAGCGCCCGTAGCGACTGGATCTGGGCTGCGGTCGCGGCGTAAAGCGGCTGGACGAAGTTGAGCAGCGAGGGCGGTCCATAGTCGTGCGGCGCCACATCCTGGCCAAGGGGGTGCCCCGTCGCACAGTCCACCACCTGCCCGCTGCTGTTCGAGCAGGTGGCCGCGTGGGCCGTCGCCGGGCCCTGTGCCGGACCCAGAGAGAGCGTCACCGCGCCCAGGAGCGCGGCGGCAATGGCCAGCGCCCGTAGCGGGCGGCGGCCTCGACGAGCCCAGAGGCTCCAGATTCTGCTCATCAGCCGTATCTCCTCTTGACGTTTCATCGATCATTCCTCCTCGCGCCGGGCAGGAACCTTCCGGCCTCTACTGATCGTTGTCATCCACCGGGTTAGTCGTGGGGCGCGATTCCCGCTGGAGTCCCGCGTTGCCCCGCTCTCCTCCCGCGTCATGGCTCTCCCCCTGCTTGCGCCGCGGTTACCGCGCCGCTGCTCAAGCGGACGCGCCGGGCGTCCTCCTGGCGCCGTCCTGCGTCCTAGTCTGGGGTCTGACGCGACCGCCGTCGAGGAACAGTCGGCAGTCTCACTGGCAGTCTGGCCAGATGTCCTATAAGAGTGCCGGTGAGACCGCCGCGGTGCGGGCCGCGCTCGTACTGGCGCGGAGAGTGGACCGGTACACCCGATTGCCGCGCCCGCGCGGCCTGTGCTATTATGACGGCACGGACGGAGCGCGGGGCACGGACAGGCATGGGCGGAGACGGAGCACAGGGCACGGACAGGCATGGGCGGGATGAAGCAGGAGCGGCAGACTCCTTGGGCCGGCTGCTGCGCGCGCGGCGCGAGCGGCGTGGGCTGACGCAGGAGGAGCTGGCGGCGCGGGTGAGCCCCGGTCTGAGCGTCCGCGCCCTCGGCAACATCGAGCGTGATCGCGCGCGGCCGTATCGGCACACCCTGGAGGCACTGGCCAGCGCCCTGGAGATGGACGCCGCCGCACGTTCGGCCCTACGGGCGGCCTGGCGCGCACCACCAGATGCCCCCCCCGCGATCGAGCGCGCCCTCTCCGCGCCGACGCGGACCGCGGTGGCCGCCTCGCCGGATATGGCCAGTGTCAGGGCCGGCGAGCCAGGGGGCTTACTGGCGCCGCCGACGCCGTTGCTGGGACGCGAGCACGACCAGGCCACCATCGCACAGCTGCTCGGGCGCGCCGACGTTCGCCTGTTGACATTGACCGGCCCGGGCGGCGTGGGCAAGACCCGCCTGGCCCTCCAGGTCGCCCAGTCCATCCGCGCCCAGTTTTCCAACGGCGTGGTCTTCGTGGACCTGGCGCCGCTGCGCGAGGCCCGCCTGGTGCTGCCGACCATCGCGGGGGCGCTGGGCATCGCTGAACAGGGCGGCCAGCCGCTGCACACCGCACTGATCGCGTACCTGCGCGCCCGGCCACTGCTGCTGCTGCTGGATAATTTTGAGCACGTCCTGGCGGCGGCAAGCGAGGTCGCGGTGCTTACCGCGACCTGCCCTGAGCAGCGCCTGCTGGTGACCAGCCGCGCGGCGCTGCATCTACGCGGCGAGCAGGTCTATCCCGTGCCGCCACTAGCCCTGCCCGACCTCGCGAGCGCGGCGTCCCCGGAGGTGCTGCGGCAGGTCGCGGGCGTGGCGCTCTTCGTGCAACGGGCACGGGCGGTGCGGCCAGCCTTCGCGCTGACCGACGCCAATGCCGCCGCGGTGGCGGCGCTCTGCACGCGGCTGGACGGGTTGCCGCTCGCCATCGAGTTGGCGGCGGCGCGGGTGGGGGTGCTGCCGCTGGCGCGGCTGGACCAGGTGCTCATGGGGCTGACCGGCGGGCCGCGCGACTTGCCCCAGCGGCAACAGACGCTGCGCGACACCATCGCCTGGAGCTACGATCTCCTGTCGCCGGATGAGCAGGTGCTGTTCCGGCGACTTGCCGTCTTCGCGGGCGGCTGCACCCCGGAGGCGGCCGAGGCGATCTGCGCCGATGCGGAGGAGACCGGCGACGGGATGACGCGCCCCGCGCTCCTGGATGCGTTGAGCGTGCTGGTGGAGGCGCACCTGCTGCGGCTGGAGGAAGGGGAGGCCGACACGCCCCGGTTCCGGCAGTTGGAGACGATCCGCGCGTACGGGCTGGGCCGTCTGGAGGCAAGCGGCGATGCCGTAGCGGTGCAACGGAGGCACGCCACCTACTTCCTGGCGCTGGCTGAGAACGCGGCCGAGGCGCTGACGGGCCCTGAGCAAGCGACGTGGCTGGCGCGGTTGGAGCGCGAGCACGACAACCTGCGCGCGGCACTGCGCTGGGCGCGGGACGATGGGGACAGTGCATTCGGGCTGCGCCTGGCCGGCGCGCTGTGGCCGTTCTGGCAGCGCCACTGCCACCTGAGCGAGGGCCGCCGCTGGCTGGAGGGCTTCTTGGCCGCTGAAGGGACGGATGCCGTCGCGCCGGAGGTGCGGGCGACAGCCCTGACCGGGGCGGGCTGGTTGGCCCACGACCAGGACGACTTCGTGCGCGCGGATGCGGTCCTTGGAGAGGGCCTGGCCCTGTACCACGCGCTGGGACGCACCGATCTGGTGGCCCAGGTGCTGGCCCACCGCGCGGTGATGGCGCGCGGCCAGGGCCAGTACAAGCAGGCGTTAGCGCTGGGGGAGGAGAGCCTGACCCTGGCCCGTGCACTCTGGGATCGCGCCGGTATTGCCTATGCTCTCTTCCGGCTGGGGCTCATTACGCGAGAGCGCGGAGATTATGCGCGCGCGACCGCGGTCTATGAGGAGTGCCTGGCGGTCTATCGCGCCTTGGGCGATCGCGCGGGGACCGCTTTCGCACTCCTGGGACTGGGCGATGTCGCGCGCGACCAGGGTGACGCGGGTCAGGTCGAGCAGTACTGCCGCGAGAGCCTGGCTATCTGCCAGGATCAGGGACACCAATGGGGGACTGGCTTCTCGCTGAACAATCTGGCGTTGGCCGCGGCTATGCAGGGCGACCTGGAGCGAGCAGCGGCACGAACGGAGGAGGCGCTGGCGCTGTTCCGCGCGCACGGCATCCGTGGCGGGGTGGTGGAGCTGCTGATCACACGGGGGCAGGTCGCCTGCGCTCAGGGTGACTATGAGCGGGCGCGGGCGTCACTGACGAAAGGCGTGGCGCAGGGCTGGCCGGCGGGGCCGCACTGGCTGGTGGTGACGGGCCTGGAGGAGTTGGCGCGGGTCGCGGTCGCCGCGGGGGATGCCGCATGCGGGGCGCGGCTGTGCGGGGCAGCGGCAGCGTGGCGCGCGGCGATGGGCACGCCGCTGCCACCGTATCGCCGCACCCCCTACGAGGCGACCCACGCCGCAGCGCGGCAGGTGCTGGGATCCGACGCTTTCGCCGCGGCGTGGGCGTCCGGCGAGGCACTGCGTCCAGAGCTAGCCATCACCGAAGCCCTGGCGGTCGCCGCGCCTGCTCATGGTAGCGCTCCCGGCCCGGTTGAGACGCTCGTCCACCCGTCGGCGAGCGGCCTAACCGCGCCCTCCGATGACCGGCGTGTCACGCTTCCCCCCGTCCCGCTCGCCGCGGCTGGCCTCGCCCCTTTGGTGGGACGGCAGCCCGAGTTGGCGCTGCTGCATGCGTTCCTGGCCGGGGCCGACGAGCCGGGACCGGCCGTTCCCTTCCTGCTGCTGGCCGGGGAGCCGGGCATCGGCAAGACCCGCCTGCTGCACGCGGCGGCGCGGCAGGCGCGCATGCAAGGCTGGACGGTGCTGGAAGGCGGTTGCCACCGTCGCGGCGGCCAGGATCCCTATGCCCCGCTGCTCGACGCGCTGGCCCGGCACCTGCATGCACTGACGTCGGCCCGTCTGCGTGACGCGGTGCTTGGTTGTGCTTGGCTGGTGCGCCTGCTGCCGGAACTGGCCGGGGTGCTAGAACCGCTGCCCTCCGCGCCACTGCCGCCGGAGCAGGAGCGACGCCTGCTCTTCGCCGCGGTGGCCCGTCTGTTGGCCAACGTGGCGGGCCCGGCGGGCACGTTGCTCCTGCTCGACGACCTGCATTGGGCCGGCGCCGACGCCCTCGACCTGCTCATGGCGCTGCTGCGCTCCCCCCCTATGACGCCTGCCCGCACGGATGGAGGCACAATAGGGGCGGGCGGGCTGCGCGTGGTGGGCGCCTACCGCGACACCGAGGTCGGGCCGGCTGACCCGCTGGGCGTGCTGCTGGCCGATCTGGCGCAAGCTCGCCTGGTGCGGCACCACCCGCTCGGTCCCCTCCCATTAGCGGACGCATCAACCCTGCTCTCCCACTTGCTCGGTAGTGGGGCGCGGGAGGACCGAGCTGTGCTAGAGCAGGTGCTGCGGCGCGCCGATGGGGTGCCTTTT
>DATLTP010000058.1:0-4178 GCA_035533535.1 Bacillota bacterium
GTGATCCTGTACGACAACGAGTCGTACGCGAACACGGACATCCAGCTCTCGGGCTCGACCCCGTGGGGCGCCGTGACCACCTTCTCCCCGGCCGGCACCAAGCACCGGATCATGCACCGCCGCTGGAAGAAGAACACGCCCGGCCTGCTGGCCGCGGGCCACGCCGGCCAGAGCAAGTTCATCGGCACGGCCTGCGCCTCGCACGGCCTGGACTTTATGAACAAGGTGAGGAAGGCCCTGTCCGCGGGCGGCCCCACGTTTCTGCACACCCTGGACCCGTGCCCGAAGGGCTGGCACTACGACCCCGAGATGTCGCACGAGATCGGCAACCTGGCCGTGGAGTGCGGGATCTGGCCGCTCTACGAGGTCGTGGAGGGCAAGCTGTCGTTCACGGGCCCGACGCGCAACATCCTGACGGGCCGCGCCAAGCGCAAGCCGGTGCGCGAGTACCTGGCCAAGCAGGGCCGTTTCGCCCACTTCACGGACGAGGACTACGCGTACTTCCAGAGCAAGGTCGACGAGATGTGGGAGCACTGGATGATCCCCGGCGTCGTGGCCTTTGAGATGGCGGAGGCCGACAAGGGCCTGATCCACTGAGAATCCGGTCTGGTGGGGGCGCGCGTATGCGCGCCCCCGCACGACATCCTGGCGGAGGCGTGACGGGGTTGGGCGAGGATATCGCGGGACAACTCGCATCGATGCTGGTCCGCGCCCGTCCGCAGCCGGACGAGGTGGCTGCCGCACGGGGCTACCTGGACGGCCTGCTGCCGGAGCGGCTGGCGGACTACCTGGCGGCGCTTGAGGCGCTGGCCGCCCCGCTGCGGCCCGTGGCGCGGGGCCTGGGCATCCCCGACCCCGACGACCGGCTGCGGGCCGTGCGCTTCAGCCTGGCCCTCCACGTCCTGGAGCAGGCGGTCATCTCCGGCCGCGTCGACCAGGACGACGTGCCGAACGACCTCCACGCCTCCTTGGCGTCGCTCGAGGAGAACCTGATCCAGGTCCTGCCGCCCAAGGCGGGCTTCGGCACGCCCCCGGCGCCCGGCCGCCTGCTGCCCTAAGCCTTCACAACGCGAAGAGCCGGACCAGCTCCGGGCGCGTGTTGGGCGGGGCGGAGGTCGGGCCGCTCTGCCGCCACGGCCTCCAGTCAACCGTGTGAGCCGGCTGGGTGCCCGTGTGGGCCGGCTGGGTGCCGCCCGGCGCCAGCTCGGGGGCGACAAGCGGTGCGATGACGCAGATGGCCACGTCGGAGTCCCGCCCGGCACCTCGGGCCGGGTCAGCTCGCCCATGCGGAAGTCGACCTTGCGCAGGGCCCGCGCGGCGGCCGTGGTGCGGGCGAGGTCCAGCAACGGGTCGGGCAGGTCAAGGCCGATGGCGGCAGCGTCGGTCGTGCGGAGGGCCGGCCTGATGGCGTTGGGGCCTGCGGAGTCGCTTCATGGAAGCATGGGCCGGGGCCGCGTGGTCAATTCCGTTGGGCGGCCAGCACCATCCTGATCGAGACCACCGCACCGATGAGGCCCAGCGCGAGGGTGGTGTAGGCGGCCAGCGGATCCGGCCCGAACGGCACAACCCAAGGCATGACGGCCATCCAGCCCGACATGGCGGCCAAGAGCCAGGCCCGCCACAGCTGTCCGCCCGGTTCGTCGGAAGCGATCCACAGCCCTATCAGCAGCATCAGCCCGCCAAACACGGTGAACTCGTCCACCTGCGTGTCGAACAACCAGGCGCTGACGAAGAACCAGCCGCCGATGAGGGCGACGGCCCAGGCACGCCAGACATTTCGCATCGCATCTCGCCTCCACGTTCACCGTAGCAGGCGCCGGCCGTCGGTGGCAGGGCCATCGGTCAGGGCAGGGGGGGCAGCCCGGGGGCGCCGAATGCTGCCTCTTGAGAGGGGACATGCGGCCGTGACGGCATGGGTCTGTCCGACGTGTGGCATTCAGTATCCGCCGGCCGAACGGCCACCGCAGCGGTGCGTGGTCTGCGACGAGGACCGCCAGTACGTGCGCCGCGCTGGCCAGACGTGGACGTCGCTGGAGGCCATGACCGAGCACCACAACGTGTTCACCGAGGTGGAGCCCGATCTGGTGGGCATCGAGACCACGCCGCGCTTCGGCATCGGCCAGCGGGCGCTGCTGGTCCAGGCGCCTGGCGGTAACGTGCTCTGGGACTGCATCGCGCTGCTGAACGCGGAGACGGTGGCGCGGGTGCGGGCCCGCGGCGGGATCGCGGCCATCGCCATTTCCCACCCGCACTACTACACGACCATGGTGGAGTGGGCCGAGACCTTCGGGGCGCGGGTGTACGTGCACGCGGCAGATCGGCAGTGGGCAGTGCGCACGTCGCCGCGGGTTGAGTTCTGGACCGGCGATGTGCTGAAGTTGGTGGACGGGGTGACCCTGGCGCGGCTCGGGGGCCACTTCGACGGCGCGGCCGTGCTGCACTGGGCGGCGGGGGCCGGCGGGCGGGGCGCCCTGCTGACGGGCGACACCATTCAGTGCGTGCCGCACAGGGACTGGGTCAGCTTCATGTACAGCTACCCGAATCTGACGCCGCTACCGGCCTGGGAGGTGCGGCGCATCGCGGCTGCGGCGGGGGCGTTCGCCTTCGAGCGCCTCTACGGTGCCTTTGGTGGCGTGATCGAGACCGGGGCGCGGGAGGCCGTCCTGCAGTCAGCCGAGCGGTATATCGCCGCCCTCAGCCGGCCGCAGCCGGGCTAGCCGACGGCTGCGATGGCTTGCTCGGCCGCGCGGGCGGCCTCGGCCACGCAGGCGGTCATGCCCCCACCCATGTAGCCTCCGGCCGCCAGCAGCACTGGCAGGCCGGCCAGGGCCGCGCGTGCCTCCTCCAGGTGCCGCAGGTCGCGGTTGCGATGATCGGAGATGCCCTCCGGCCAGCGCACGACGCGCGCCGCTTCCGGGACCGGGGCCGGGCCGAGCGCCTCCGTCAGCTCCCGGTGGACCTGGGCGATCAGGGCGTCATCGCTCATGGCCGCCCACGCGCGGTCGCCGGAGCCGCCCACGGTCGCCCGCACCGTCGTCAGGCCCTCGCGGGCGACATGCGGCCACTTGACCGACAGGTAGGTGCAGCCGCTGACCACATGGCCGGGCCGGGCGGCGGCAAGAAAGCCGCTGCCGGCCAGCGTCCAGGGCGCACCGGGGTAGACCAGCGTCACAACGCCGAGGTCGAGGTAGGGGAAGGCTGCCAGCGCCGCAGCCGCGGCAGGGCAGGCGGTTTGCAGCAGCCGCGCGGCGGCCGGGGCCGGCAGGGTCACGATCACGGCGTCGGCGTGAAGGTCGTTGACCAGCATGCCGCCGTCCGGAGCGGGGATGAGCCGGGTGGCGGGCGTGTTCAGGCGAACGTCCAGGCCCTCGGCCAGCCGCGTCACGAGCGAGTCCAGGCCACCGGGCAGGTTGAAGAAGCGGGGGGGCACGTGACCCGAAACCCCCGCATGGCGCATGTCGTGCGTCACCAGGGGCCGCATGCCCGCACCATCCAGGAAGTAGGCGTCGGTGCTCGTCGCCTGGACAGGCTGGAGACCAAGGTCGGCGCAGAGATCGAGCAGGCCGGGGTCGGCGAGGAACCCGTCCGGGCCCGCCTCCAGCGGCAGGCCGGCGACCGTCTGGGTCAGGATCTTGCCGCCCAAGCGGGGGGACGCCTCCAGGACGGTGCCCCGTCCCTTCAGGAAGTGGGCGGCCGCCAGGCCGCTGATACCGCCGCCGATGACCACGATATGTGCCACGGCCAGATCGTACCGCACCTAACGGCGTTGGGCGATGAGTCCGGCGGCGGCGGCCAGCCAGGCGACCAATGCCACCGCGAACGAGGTGGTGTGGGCGGCGGCGAACATGCCGGGCTGGGCGAACCAGGGCTCCACGACCAGGCTGAGGAAAAGGCCGGCGGCGAGGACCACGGCGGCCAGGGCGATGCGCAGTGGCGATCGGCTGCCCAGGGCGCCGACAGTGGCCAGGGCGCCGCAGCCGACGCAGAACCAAAACAGCGAGGCAAAGAGCACATCCAGGGCCCCGGCCGCGCCGGCGACGCCCAGCTGGCCGAACAGGGCGGAGGTGCCAAAGGCGCTGAACCAGATGGCCGCGCCGAACCAGCCCGCCAAGCCCAGCCGCTCCAGGATGGTGAGCACGTCAGCGCTGGCGGCGCAGGGTCAGGCGGTACTGGTAGCG
>DATLTP010000059.1:0-4601 GCA_035533535.1 Bacillota bacterium
TGACCTGAGCGCCCATGACGGGGTTGCCCCCCGCCATGACGCTGCCGGAGATCGTGTAGGGCAACTGCGCGCCCAGGTTGATGGTGACGCTGTACGAGCCGGCTCCGCCGGTCGTATCGACCGCTTCCGGCGCCGAGATGCCGTAGCCGGGGGCCATGACCACGGCGTTCCACAGGCCGCGGCTCACGTGGATGGTATTCTGGCCGCTGCTGTCGGTCTGTGGCGGGGCGCCGTCGCCCGGGATGAAGTCGCCGTCGCTGTTGAAGGCGCCGACCATGGCGCCCTGCACGGGCTGGGCATTGGCTCCCCCCAGGACGGTGACTGTGATCACCTGGTTGTGGCCCTGCAGGGCCACGGTCGCCAGGGGCGGGCTGCCGGCCGTCAGGGAGACGCCGCGGCCCGTGACGGCGACGTTGGCCGAGCTTCCCGAACCCGTGATGGTGACGGTGAACTGCCGGAAGGTCGGGATGCCCGTCTGCGGGTTGCCGATGGCGGCGCCGACCTGCCAGGTTCCCGCCGTCAGGTGCAGGTGCAGCTTGCCGGTCGAGGCGTAGTCACCGGTCGTGCCGTCGGAGTTCATCTGGGGGCTGGCGAAAACGCCCGGCCCGGCGTGGGGGCCGTTCGGGCCGACCCCGCCCTGCGTGGCGAACGCGAAGGCGGCCGGCGGGACGGTGCCGCCAATGGTCACGGCCACGTCCAGGGGGACGTCATAGGCCGTGAGGTTGATGTTGTCCGTGATGGTCTGGCCGCTGCCGGCGGGGACGACCACCTGGCCGTCGCTGAGGTCACCGGCTGGCGTTACGCTCTGCTGCACATTGAGATCCTGCAGGGGCGTGCTGCCGCTCTGGCCCATCAGTTGGACCTGCCAGGATCCCGGGCCGACCGGCAGGCTGTAGACGCCGCTGCCGTTGGTCTGGGCGAAGGCGAAGCCCTGGCCGGCCACGTTGATGAAGCTGACGGGCGTGTTGGCCACGGGTCCGCCTGGCCCGGTCACCGTGCCCGTCAGGACAGCGGAAGCCGCCTGCAGGGTCACGTTGAGGCTGAGCGCGCCCCCCGTCACGTCCTCCGTCGCCGTGTAGGCGACGAGGTTGTGCGGGTTCGAGTTGAATGGCGGCTGGACGTTCATCCCGTACCGGCCCGCCACGGGCAGGGCGACGGTGAAGTGTCCGGCGGCATCGGTCTGCCCCTGACCGCCGGCCGGCGGCCCGTTCGGGTTGGGGTTCTGGGTCATCTCAAAGAAATTGACGAACGCGTTCGCCAGCGGAGTCGGTGGGGTGGTCGAGCCGTCGTAGACGACGCCCGACACCGTCGCCACCGGGGTGCTGAGCTGAACGGTGGGCAGCGTGTTCGCGCCAGCCGCGATGGTCACGGACGTCTGCTGCTGCACGTAGGACGTGCCGTGCGGCTGGATCTGCACCTGGTAGCTGCCCGGGGCCGAGATCGGCAGCATGAAGTGGCCGTCGCCGCCGGTGTAGCTGGGTGGTGCCGGACTGGGCGGCGCCGACGGGTTGAAGGCCATGACCTGCACACCCGGTACGGGGTTGCCTGACCCGTCCGTGACGGCGCCCGTCAGCCACTGGGCGGCCGAGCTTGGCTGCCCGCCCGTCTCATACAGGTTCCCCACCGTGTCGCTGTACGAGACCTGCATTTGGTCGCTGGCCTGGACCGCATGGCTGAAGGTCACGCTGGCGCTCCCGTTGCCGTTGGCGGTGGGGCTCACCGACACAGGGGAACCGTTGTAGTTCACCTGGACGGAGGAGGTACTCACGGTCCCACCGGCATGGGCGAAGACGGTGAACGACACGGCGGTGGCGCTGGGCGGGCCGAACTCAAGCAGCGAGTTGTCGACGCCCACCAGCGCCTGGTCCTGATAGGGGGTGCTGTATACGGAGTAGGAGACCGTGAGGGGCTGGGGTGCCACGTTCGGCAGGGGCTGGGCCATGTACTGGTACGTGGTGCTGCCGCCCAGGTTCTGGATGCCCTGCGTGGAAAGCTGGCCCAGGCTGCACGCGCCTGGGCAATCCGCGTAGGTGACCGCCGGCGGGGCGACGCCGTTCGGAACGGTGACCTGGAAAAAGAGTGAGAAGTTGCTCGTCCAGATGACCTTCCCGGTCGGGACCGCGGCGATGTTCGGACTCTCCGTCACACCGCCGCCTGCGGCGGCCACCCCTGGCAGGAGCGGCACCATGGCACAGACCATGGCCGCAGCCGTGAGCCACCCGATCACACGTCGCCTCACCGCGCATCCTCCGTCTCTGTGGTCGATCCGGGGCCGGGCAGCGGAACATTGCGGGCGTGCAAGGCTTGTATCGGGCAGAAGCAAGCGCTTTTGTAGGATGGGCCACATAAGCGGCCTTGGTGCCCAAGGGGCCGAAGTTACCCGCTTGAGGTCACTTCTCCGACCCCCAGCCTGTGTGGGATAGCTAACACGGTCGATCGTTGCAGGTCCGATCCCCTCGGGAAGCGAAGCGTCTGCGTCGGAGGTCGTGACACACGGAGTCCGCCGCGCCCCTGGAGTCCAGCGCCCGGCCGGGCTCCCCGGCCCTGGATGTCGCCGACCGCCGGGCACGCCTCGGCATTCTGACCTGCGCCCACATGACGACCCACATGCGCGGCGCCGTGCTGCCCCTGATTTACCCGCTGCTGATGCCCGTGATGGGCTTCGGCTTTGTGCAGCTCGGGGCCATGCTGTCGTTCACGCGCGTCGTGGGCGGTCTGCTGCAGGGCATCTGGGGCTCGGTGGCCCGGCGCGTGCCCGCCCAGCGCCTGATCGCGGGTGAGCAGGTGGGCGTGGCACTCGGCATCGGCCTCGCGGCGGCCAGCCACAGCTACGGCGAGCTGACGGCCGCCGTCACCTTCGGCCAGGTTGCGCAGAGCCCGCACCACCCCCTGGCCAGCGCCATGCTCAGCCGCTGGTTCGGCAAGGAGCGGGGCACGGCCCTGGCGGTCCATTTCTCCGGTGCCAACATCGCCACGGTGCTCAGCCCGCTGCTGGCCACGTTCCTGATCGCGCGCTGGGGCTGGCGGGATGCCCTCTATGTGTTCACGGTTCCGTGTATCGCCTGCGCGGCGCTGGTCCTGCTCAAGCTCCCGGTCGAGCGGGGCCTCGGCGCCAGCGCGGATGCGGGCCCGGGCCACGGTTCCGGCCGACGCGGCGGCGGCCTGGCGGAGGCGCTGGTGCCGCTCCGCGACCCCATGGTGCGCCGCCTCATCTACACGGCCTCGGTCACGGCCGGCGGCAAGGGCATCGGCGTCCTGCAGACGCTCATCCCGCTCCTGCTGGTCGACGGGCTCCACCTCAGCACGGCAGCGGCTGGGCTGCTGTTCACCTGCTTCACGGCCACGAGCGTGGCCGGGCCGTACCTGGCCGGCCGCTTGTCCGACCGCTTCCCACGGGCACGCTTCCTCAGCGTTCTGCTCGCGGCCTCGGCGGTGGCCTGCGCCGCCACGGTGGTCCTCATCCACGGCTCCATCTGGGGGCTGATGCTGGCCCTGGTGGCGCTCGGGCTGCTGGTGTACGGCTGCAGCCCCGTCGAGCAGGCGATTCTGGGCGACCTGACCGAGGGGAGCCTGTCCGAGCACGCGTTCAGCGTCTTTTACGCCCTGACCTTCGCCGCCAGCGCCATCTGGCCGCTGGCGCTCACCGTGGTCCTGGCCCGCTGGGGCTTTCAGGCCACGTTCGTCGTGGTCGGCCTGACCTACATCGCGGGCATGCTGCTCTATGGCCGGGGGAACTGGACGGCGGCCACGCCGGCATGAGCCAGTGCGCGCGGATCGCACTGGCCAGGGGCGGCCCCATCGGATCTGCCGCGGTACCGCCAGCGGCCGCGGCGCGGATGGCGGGGTGGGGGGTGGGCTACCACGACTGCCACACGGTGGAGCGCAGCACGAGCGGTGGCGCCACCTGGCTGCAGGTGGACGCGGCGGCGGATTCCCGCCCCACGGCGACCGAGCCCGCAGGCCCCCTCCGGGGCTACCGCGCGGACGATGTGAACCTCGCCCTCGGCAACCTGGTGCACGAGCTCCGGCGGGCCGCGGCAACCTACACGGCGCAGGGGGGTCATCGCGGATGAGGCATCGGTGGCTCGGGCTCGGGGCGGCGGCTCTGGTGGCCTGCTGCGCGGTCTCGGGACCCGTCGCGGCGTACGACGTTGGGTCGAGCTGCGCGGTGGCGCCCCTGCAGTTCGTGTTCGACGGGGGCTCCGTGGCGCCGCAGGTGGCCAACGGGAACCCGGCCGGCTTCATCTGCAACGGGACTTCGTACGTGCCGCTGCGCTTTGTGGCCGACGCCCTGGGCAAGCAGGTCGCCTGGGACGGCACCACCGACACCGTGACCGTCACGACGCCCGCGACGCCACCGGCGCCAGCCGCCTCGGGTTCTGGCGCCTCGACCGCGTCCGGGTACAACGTGGCCGGAAACTGCGCGGTGGCGCCCCTGCAGTTCGTGTTCGACGGAAGCTCCGTGACGCCGCAGGTGGCCAATGGCAACCCGGCTGGCTTCATCTGCAACGGGACTTCGTATGTGCCGCTCCGCTTTGTGGCCGACGCCCTGGGCAACCAGGTCGCCTGGGACGGCACCACGGATACGGTGACGGTGACGA
>DATLTP010000060.1:0-14651 GCA_035533535.1 Bacillota bacterium
TCGACATGACGCCACCGGCAAATCCGAACTGGTCGTCGGTGAGGAAGCGGACGTCTTCCGGGTTGAAGGCGTCGGGGCGACCGGCTTCGAGGTAGGACTCCTGGATGATGGCCTCGTTGACTGCGTAGACGAGGGGCTGGCGGTTCGGGTTGATCAGGCGGGTGTCGTACCGGGCGCACTGGCTGGCGACATGGGCCAGGACCGGATACGACGTGATGGTCATCTGGTCCGTCACATCGCCGATGCCCATCACGAAGATCGTGGGTCGGCCCATCTCCGTCGCGCGGCCGATGGCCTCATCCATGGCGTCGAGTCCTGGCAGCGCGTGGATGGTCCGCATGGGGCGACCTGCCCGCGCCATCTGGATCATGGCGTAAACGATGATGGCGAAGATCAGCAAACTGATGAACGCGCCCGCCGCACCGGGATGGAAGATGCCCCACCTCGGCGCGGTGGCGGCGAGCCACTGCGGAGCGAGCATTGACGGATCACCTCCCCCGAATGGTTCGCGGCTCCCTGGAGAGACAGATGTACCCCGGCAGGCCTACCCCCTCGTTCGAGTAGATTCTGCCGGGTGAGTGGGCATTCCTGCTCCTGGCATTTCACCACGCGAAGTACGTGTGATGGGGCCTACGTAGGCGTGCCTTCTGTGGGAAGGTAATGCTCAACGACGGCAAGCAGCTGGTCGCGGTCGGCGCCGCTCAGGGGCAGCAGCAGGCCCTTCTGCACGCGGTTGCGCAGGGGATGGGGGTCGAGCACGAGCTGCACCGCATCGCGGTACACGTCGTAGCCCTCGAAGTCATCCCAGCGGAAAGTTCGGGTCTGCCAGACGCGCCGCTCAGCGGCGCCTTCAGGTCCGAGGGTGTAGGTGGTGGGGAAGATGTACGGCCCGAGGGAAAGCAGGATGAACACAAGCACGAGCCCGACGCCCGCGGCGCCCAGCAGGTGCCAGCCCAGCCAGCACGAGACGAGCACGGCCAAGCAGACGAGCGCGGACGCCCGCGGCCGCTCCACGAACGGATGGTTGCGCCAGGTCAGGGTCGGCGGCGCCTCGGCAGCCAAACAACCCCGCCTTAGCGGGACTTCGCCGCGCCAGCCGGAGCCGCGGCGCGAACCAGGGCGGTGAACAGCTCCAGCATCACCGGGTGGCGCTCCCACATCCCCTCGGGGTGCCACTGCACGCCAAGGGCGAAGGGGTGGTCGGGGGACTCGATGGCCTCCACGACACCGTCGGGAGCGGCTGCTGTCACCACGAAGCCCGGGGCCACCTGACTCACGGCCTGGTGGTGGAAGGAGTTGACCTCAGCCCGCTCACCGCCGAGGATCCGCGCCAGGCGGCTGCTCGACGTAACGGCGACGGAGTGGCTGGCATGCCAGCGCGCAGCCAGCTGCCGGTGCTGGATGCAGCCCGGCGCCTGGGCGGGCAGGTCCTGGACCAGGGTGCCGCCGGCCGCCACGTTCAGGGCCTGGATTCCGCGGCAGATGGCCAGAAGCGGTAGGTCGCGCCGCAGGGCTGCCTGGATCAGGGGCATCTCCAGGGCGTCGAGGTCCGGGTTGATCCGGCCGAGGGCGGGATGGGGGTTTTCCCCGTACTGGCCCGAGCTGACGTCGACTCCACCGGGGATCAGCAGGCCGTCGAGGCGCTCCAGGGCCTGCAGCGCCTCCTCCGGGTCGGCGGCGTCGCGTGGGGGGGCGATCAGGACCGGCAGGCCGCCCGCCCGGTAGACGCTCCGGGTGTAGCTGGCGGGCAGCGAAAGGACCTCGGTCCCCGGATCCATGCTGTCACCACAGGTGATGCCGATGACCGGTCGCACGGCAAGCGCCCCCTCGTCCGGGTAATTACGCCCATGGTGCCATCGGTTCCTCTTCATGGTCCGCGCGGGTCCCTCCCGCGCGGATGCCAAGTGCAATGCTCGCGCGGGCTCCTCCCGCGCGGATGCCAAGTGCAACGCTCGTGCTGGCTCCTCCCGCACCGGATGCGAAGTGCAACGCTCGTGCGGGCTCCTCCCGCACCGGATGCGAAGTGCAACGCTCGCGCGGGCTCCTCCCGCGCGGATGCGGAAGTGCAACGCTCGCGCGGGCTCGCCCCGCGCGGACCCGGGCTCAATGCACCGTGCGGGCTGCTCCCGCGCGGATGCCAAGTGCAACGCTCGCGCGGGCTCCCCCGCGCGGACGCGGATTCAGGGAAGCCCAATGCTGGTGCGCAGCGCACTGTCGACGTGGCGCATCACGGCCCCGGCGAGGTGAGCCAGGCGCGGGCCCAGGCGGCGCTTGTCGATCGTGCGGATCTGCTCGAGCAGGATCACGGAGGTGCGCTGCATCCCGAACTCCTCACCCGGCAGGGCCACGTGGGTGGGGAGCCTGGCCTTCTCCAGCCGCGACGTGATGGCGGCGACGATGACTGTCGGGCTGTGGCGGTTGCCCACGTCGTTCTGGATGACCAGGACGGGCCGCAGCCCACCCTGTTCGGAGCCGACGACCGGGTCGAGGTCAGCGATGAACACGTCCCCTCTCTGGACCTCCACGGCCAAGCCTCCTGCAATCGCCGTGCCAGGCGTGCGTGCGCCCCGGCTTCCAACGAGGTATGCGGAAGGCAGGTCTGGGGTTCGAGGAGCCTACAGGTATATGCGGGGGACCCGCGGCCCTATGCGGCAGAGGATCTCGTACGGGATCGTTCCGGCCTGCGCGGCCAGGTCGTCCGCCCACTGGTGCTCGCCCACAAGGGCGACCACATCGCCCGGCTCGCCCTCCAGCGCGGACACGACCATTTGGTCCATGCAGACCCGGCCCCGGATCGGCGCATCGCGGCCAGCGACGCGCACGGTCCCGCGGTTGCTGAGGATTCGCGGGAAGCCGTCGGCGTAGCCCACCGGAAGCGTCGCCAGACGCTCCTGCTCCGTGGTGACGTAGGTCCAGTTGTAGCTGACGCCGGCACCCGCGGGCAGCGTCCTGACCTGCGCGATGCGCGTTAGCCAACGCAGGGCGGGACGGAGGCCGGGTCCGCCGTAGCCGTAGAGGCCGATGCCCGCGCGGCAGAGGTCGAAGTGGGCTTCGGGCAGGCGCAGCAGCGCAGCCGTGTTGGCGGCATGGACGATGGGGGGACGAACGGGCAGGGCCTCCAGGACGCGCCTGAACGCGTTCAGCTGGCGGCGGGCGCCGGTCAGGTCGTCCTCGTCGGAGCCGGCGAAGTGGGTGAAGATGCCCTGGACCTGCACCCCGGGCAGGGCTGCGATCTTGGCCACGGCGGCCGGGGCCTCGGCGGCGGAGAAGCCCAGGCGGCTCATCCCCGTGTCGACCTTTACGTGAAGGCGGGCGGGGCCGTAGGCGGCGGCGTCTTCGAGGGAGAAGACCGTCAGGTCGATGTCGGCGGCGACAGCCTGAACAGCCTGGTCAGGCGGCGTCCAGCCCATGACCAGAATCGGGGCCGTGATGCCGGCCGCCCGAAGCGCCAGCGCCTCTTCACAGATCGCCACGCCGAGCCAGGTGGCTCCGGCCGCCAGCGCGGCCTTGGCCACCGGAATTGCGCCGTGGCCGTAGCCGTCGGCCTTCACCACCGCCATGAGTTGGGTGGACGGCCTCAGGAGCGCCCTGGTGTTGGCGGCCACGGCGCCGAGGTCCACTTCCGCCCAGGTCGGCCTATGCGCCAAGGGTGCGAAAGGCCTCCCCGAAGGAACCGATCAGGTCGCCCGCAGCCATGGCCCGCTTCCCCAGCCGCGCGGCGGCCAGGTCCCCGGCCAAGCCGTGGATGTAGACGGCCGCCGGCACGGCTTGGGCGGCGGCCATGCCCTGGGCCAGCAGGCCGCCCAGCAGGCCAGTCAGCACGTCGCCCGTGCCGCCCTTGCCCATACCGTCGTTCCCGGTGGAGTTGACGAACATGCGCTCCCCAGTGGCGATCAGGGTGTGGGCTCCTTTGAGGACCGCGACGCCGCCCATCGCCGCCAGGCGCTGAACCGCAGCGAGGCGGTCCCTCTCCACCTCGGCGGCCGAGATGCCCAGCAGGCGGCCCGCCTCCCCCGGATGGGGGGTGATGACCGCACCAGACGGGATGGCTTTGCTCAGGTTCAGGGCGTCGGCATCCATGACCAGCGGGCCGCGCCAGGCGGAGAGGACCCGCGACAAGGTCTCGACGGCGGCCGGCGACCGGCCCAGACCGGGACCGATAGCCACCGCGTCGGCGCCGTGAAGGAGATCCTCGTCGAAGTCGCGGACGATCACCTCGGGTATCCGTCCCGCCAGGCCCGGAGCGGATGTGGCCAGGAACGTGAGGCCCACGCCCGAGCGCAGGGCGGCATGCGCCGCCAGCAGGCCGGCCCCCGCGTACTCCGGCGAGCCAGCCACCACCACCACCGTGCCGAAGGTGCCCTTGTGGCCGCCCCCTGGCCGGTGCGGCAAGTGAATGTCGCCAGGCTCAAGGAGGCCCAGGTCTGGGCTGAGGCCGTGCCAGGCTGCCGGGGGGATGCCCAGCGGGTCGCAGGATACCTCTCCGGCCAGCTCGGGGCGGGTCACACACTCGTACTTGGTGCCGCCCAGGCACAGGGTGCGGGCGGCCCGCACGCAGGGGCCGCCCGCACCAAGCCCCGACGGGACGTCCGCTGCGAGAACGGGGACTCCCGAGGCGTTGATGGCCTCCACCACCGCTGCCAGGGGCGCGCGCAGGGCGCCGTGCGCCCCCACCCCGACCAGGGCGTCGATCACCAAATCGGCTGACTGAAGGAGGCCGGCCATGAACGGAACTGGTTCGCAGCCCGCCCGCCGCAAGGCCGCCATCTGAGAGAGCGCGGGCTCAACCGTGGGCTCGGAGGTCGTCGCCACGCGGACCTCCACGCCGCCAGCCATCAGATGCCGCGCCGCTGCGAAGCCGTCGCCGCCGTTGTTGCCACCCCCGCATAGCACCAGGACGCGCCGACATCCGGCCATGGCGGCAAGGGCGTGACCGGCGGCCTCCATCAGTGCAGCAGCGGGCAGGCCGAACTCGGAGGTCGCTCTGCGGTCCAGCTCTTTCATGGAAGCCGCGGTCACCAGCGGAATCATGTCTCCGCCACCACCTGCGCCATCGCGAGACCTGCGGTGTGGGAAAGCGAAAGATGGAGGGCGCGCACGCCTTGAGCGGCGGCCACGGCCGCGAAGCTACCGTGAAGCTGAAGCAGCGGCCGGCCCTGGGCGTCGTGGCCGACCTCGACCTCGACCCAACTGCCGCCCCGCAGGCCAGTGCCCAGCGCCTTCATCACGGCCTCTTTCGCCGCAAACAGGCCGGCCAGCCGCTCCACGCGCCCGCCGGCGGCCTCTCGCTCAGCCGCCGTGAACAGGCGGGCCGCCAGCCGGGGGGTGCGCTCGAGGGCGCGGGCCAGCCGCGCGCACTCCACCAGATCGCAGCCGACGCCGGCGATCACCAGGCAGCCTCCCCGTCCAACGGTGCACGGGTGCCTCCCGTGCATCGCCAGTTCAGTTGTATACTTTTTCCCCTGGAGGTGGCGGACCCTGCCGCATCAGGCATGGCGAGACGCCCTCACCCGGGCAAGGGCCGGGGAGCTCGCCTTTCTGGATCATCCCTGGCCGGGCACCAGCGACCGGCCCCGCGGCCGGATCCTCAAGCTGCTGTGCGCCGACGAGGCAAGGCTGGCGGCGTGGGCCACCGCGCACGGCGTCCCAGCGGAGGCGCTGGACCACCGCGGCGGCATCCCCCACGTCGACTTTCTCGGCGCCAGGCGGGATGCGCTGATCGCGCAAGGATGGCCCATCGCGCGCGTCAGATCCGCGGAGACCAGGGATCTACGCGCCATCGAGGAAATTGCGAGGCGGACTTGGGCGGCCACATACGTCGGCCTGATCCCCGATGACGACCAGCGCGCCTTCCTGGATCAGGCGTACAACCCGGAGACGCTCGCACGGCGCTTGGCCAGGGCCGAGCGCCTGCTCATTGCCGAGGATCCGGAGGGAGGCCTGTTGGCGTTCGCCGAGTTCAGGCGCGCCCGCCTGAGCGCCCTGTACGTCCTGCCGGACGTCCAGGGCCGCGGCATCGGCGACCTGCTTCTGAAGCGGGGACCGCAAGGTGAGATGAGGGTTGGCGTCCACCCCGGCAACGCCCACGCCATCCGCTTCTACGAGCGGCATGGCTTCAGGCCTGCTGGGACAGCGGACGGGGAGCTGCAGATGATGCGCGCGTAGGCCGGCTCAGCCCGAGCACGAAGACGCTTGCCCCCGCGACGACCGCCAGCGCGCCGCCCCAAATCAATATGGCCACCAGCAAGCCGCCCGAGGACGCGGCCGCCTGCAGGCCGGCCACCAGCGCCGTGAAGCCGAGGACGTGCGAGGTCCAGTGCCAGGCGCCCGCCGTGGGCGCGGACAGGATGTACACGGCCCCAAGCGCCACCGAGCTCAGCGTGGCGGCAACGACAAGGGGCGTAAGCAAAGCGCCCACGGCGGGCGCGAGTCCGGCCGCAGCGGTCGCGACGACAGCGTAGCCGAGAAAGATCCGCCCCCGGCCCTGGGCCCGAACCCGCAGGCGCATCATGACCCAGAGGCTGGCAGCAATCACACAGCCGGCCGCGGCCAGGGGCATGAGGCCCCCAAGCCAGGTCGCGCCCACCCAGGCCAGGCAGGCGGCAACCCAAGCCCACGTGTCGCGGCGGCCCAGCAGGGCCCAGGTCACGGCGGCCACGATCGCTGCGGCGGCGACCTCAAACGTTTGCACCGACGGCAGGGCCAGCGCCGCGCCGCGGCCGTGCGGTGTCGGGGCAAGCAGCGCGGCCAGCGCGATGACGGCAGCCGTAGCGGCGGCGGGCACCCGATCCGGAATCCGCACCCGGCCGCCAAACGCCGCCACCAGGATCAGGACCCAGGCCCACCCGTACGCGACTTCCCACGTGAAGCTCCACCGCGGCCCAAGATGGGCCAGGTAGAGGATCGCGCTGCCCGCACCCCATACCATCCACAGCCATGCCGCCGTCTCGGCGGCGGCACGCGAAGTGGCGGTCTTGCGCCCCAGGCGCAGGACCGCCCCGGCCAGCAGCATGCCAAGCCAGCCCATGACCAGCCAGCTGACGTGAAGGCCCTTGACCGTGTTGAAAGACGCGAATTGAAGGGCGAAGGACGGCAGAAACGGCCGCCCGCGCAGCAGCGGATAAAGGCCGAGCATCCAGAGGCCGGAGATCAGCCCGCCGAGAAACCAGAGCCCCGACCAGCGAAAGAACCGCGTTTCCACGCCGCCTATTATAGGCCCCACCCCGGCCAGCCGGCTTGGAACGTTCCGGTCGGCGGCGGCGCGAACGCGACGCCGCTCACGAACCAATGGGAAGCGGCACCCCGGCGGTCGTGAGGAGCAGCACCACGTTCAGCAGCACGATCACGGCCGTGGAGATCAGGGCCAGCCAGTGCAGGGCCGGCTTGCTGACCAGCGGGCCCATCAGGTCGCGGCGGCTGGTGAAGATCACCAGGCTGATCAGCGGGATCGGCAGGACCAGGCTCAGCACGACCTGGCTCATCACGAGCGTTTGCGTCGGATCCACGCCCATCGCGATCACGATGACCGTCGGCACCATGGTGGCGACGCGCCGCACCCACACGGGGATGCGGAACCCGACGAAGCCCTGCATGATCACCTGCCCGCCCATTGTGCCCACGGCCGAGCTCGATAGGCCCGAGGCGAGCAGCGAGGCCAGGAACACGGCGGCCGCGGCGCCGCCGAGCAACGGCTCCAGGGTCTTGTAAGCCGTGGTGATGTCGGCGACATTGGCGTGGCCGGTGTTGTGGAAGACCGCCGCCGCCATATAGAGCATGGCCATGTTCACAAGGCCGGCGACGCCCAGGGCGACGACCACGTCCACCAGCTCGAAGTGGTGGATGCGGACGGCCTCCTCGCGCGAGCGCGGCACCACGCGGTTCTGGGTCAGGCCGGAGTGCAGGTAGACAGCATGCGGCATGATCGTGGCGCCGACAATGCCGACCATGAGCAGGACGCTCTCGGGTCCGCCCAGCCACGGCGTCACCGTGTGGCGCGCGACTTCGGCGAAGTCCGGACGCGAAAGCACCGTCTCCACCAGATAGGACAGCGCGATCACGCCGACCAGGACGCTGATCATGATTTCAATGGGCCGGAAGCCGAAGCGGTCCAGGGCCAGGATCGCATACGTGGCGATGCCGGTGATCACGGCGCCAATCAGCATCGGCATGTGAAAGAGCAGGCTGAGGCCGAGGGTGGCGCCCAGGAACTCGGCCAGGTCGGTGGCCATGGCCGCGATCTCCGACACGATCCAGAAGATCACGGCCGTGCGGTGCGAAAAATACTCGCGGCAAAGCTCTGGGAGGTTGCGGCCGGTGGCGATGCCGAGCTTGGCGGAGAGGTTTTGAAACAGCATCGCCATGACATTGGCGATCAGGACCACCCAGAGCAGGTTGTAGCCGTAGAGGGCGCCTGACTGGATGTTGGTGGCGAAGTTGCCAGGGTCCATGTAGGCGACGGAGGCGATGACGGCGGGTCCGATGAACGGCAGCACCGCGCGGATGCCGCGGCGCTCGCCGGCAAGCGCGGCACGGGCCTCGCGCACAGTGCGGCTGTTCTCGGCCGCCCCGGAATGCGACGAGCTGGGCGCCCACTCAGGCATTGGGCGAGGCGTCCGCGGGAGCATCGGCCCGGACCACGCGCACCGCGCTGGCCGTCTTCGGGCCCAGGGCCGTCGGCGGGCGGTCGCCGACCCGAATGACCACCGTGGCATCGATCGGGTTGAGCTGGGTCACCTGGAGCAGGGCGCCCGGAACGAGGCCGCAATCGCGGAGGAAGGCGAGCAGGGCCGGGTCAGCCTCCTCGACTTCGACCACCGCCGCGCGCTCTTGGGGACGGAGGCCGGCGATGCTCAGCCGGGGCTCCGCCGCGACGTGGCCCTGGCGATCGGGGATCGGGTGGCCGTGGGGACAGGTGGCGGGGTCGCCCAGCAGCTGCTCAATGGCGTCGACGACGTCGTCGGGCAGCGCGTGCTCCATCTGGTGGGCGAGGGCGTCGACCTGCTCCCAGCCGAAGCCGAGCATGTCGGTGAGAAAGCGCTCCACCACACGGTGGCGGCGGACGACCAGCAGGGCGGCCCGCTCGCCCGCGGCGGTCAGGGTGGCGCCGCCGTACTCGCGGTAGTTGACGAAGCCGTCGCGCGAGAGGCGCTTCAGCATGCCGCTGGCGGAAGCGGGCGTCACGCCCAGCCGGCCGGCGATGTCGCCGGTGCGGACGGGGCCCTCGCCGCCGAGCCGGTAGAGGTCGGAGAGGTAATCCTCCTCCGAGCGGGTGAGCGGGCCTTCATGCGGCACTGCGCTCATGGGCCGGCCTCCTTATCCGCGTCCTCATCTCACTTCAAGTCACTTCACGGTTCACGGTTCACGCTTCAGTCGGGTTGCGGGAGGGTTTCAGGCCCGCCTAACTGCGACCACTGGCATGATAACATCGGCGCTCGTGCATACACGAGCGCCGATTGGACGGCAGCAGCGGGTTCGTTTGGCAGGCGGGTGGGCCGGGGGCCTACTCGATGATCGGCACCAGCAGGATGGGGGCATCCGTGCGGCGCAGCAGGCGGGCGGCCACGCTGCGGCTCCAGATGGCCTGCAGGCCCGCGCGGCCATGGGTGGCGATGACCACCAAGCCGTCGGCGTGCTCGCCGGCATCGGTGGCAAGCTGGGTCACGGCCTCGCCGCGGCGCACCTCGGGGATCGTGCGGACACCCCGGGCGGACGTGACGGCCGTCAGCCCGGCCAGGTACTGGTGGGCCTGCTCCTCGGCGACGTCGAGCACCAAGCGGCTGGCGCCCGGCATGAACGTGGCGCTCGCCATCTGCTCGACGGAGACCGTGTCGACGGTGGGCACCACGAATACCAAACGCAGGCTGGCGTTCAGGCCGCCGGCCAAGGCGAGGGCGTGTGGCAGGGCCGCCTCCGCGGCGAGGGTGCCGTCCAGGGGGACCATGATGGTTCTGGGGTCGAACTCTGTGGCTGGAGGCTCCGCGCCGGGCGGCACGCGCACCAGCAGGACCGGGCAGGTGAGCCGCTGGGCCACCTGCTGGGCGATCGAGCCCCAAAGGGCGTCGCGGATGCCGCTCTCGCCGTGCGTGCTCAGCACGACCATGTCGATGGCATGCTCCTCCGCGTGGACGGCGATGCTCTCCGCCACGTCGGCAACCGGCACGTCATGCGTATGGCATTCGGTCTGGCGGGCGGCCCCCTGGGCCCCCTGCCTTTGCAGGCGCGCGGCCACACCGGCCAGGTAGGCCGCGGCCTCGTCCGGGCCGCTCAGATGCCGCTCGCCGTGCACCGTGGTGGCCCCCCGGCGCTCCAGGACGTGCAGCAGGACGATCGTGGCGCCGCTCAGGTCCGCCAGGCGGGCGACGATCGGCAGCGAAGCCTCGGCCAGGCGCGAGCCGTCCAGCGGCACCAGCACGCGGCGCAGCTTCGGCGGCGGTCCGAGCCGGGGCTGTGTGGCGGCCTTGGCGGGCTCGCGGCGGCTGGGCATGGCATGCTCCCTCCCTGCCAGGTCTCCCCCACATGATGCGCGGAGCATGGCCAGCGGGCAAGGCGTCCGGGACGCGCTGGGGGCCCCGGGACGCGGACCAGGCGGCGGCGCCACGGTACATGGCAAGACGCGCGCCGGTCCTGACGCCGCCTGACTGCAGCCCCGGTCGCGGCTCGATGTCGCCGGGCCCTCGCGGCGGTTGGCGGCTCAGGTCACTGGGCTCCGGTCAGGCGGCAGCCGCCGCACGGATAGCTCTCGGCTTCCGCCCGACGGCGCCCGACGCCGCATGACGCCCTCACGCCGCCCGGTGCCGCCTGACTGCAGCCCCGGTCGCCACCCGCCGGCAGACCCGCGCGCTGGTCCGGGAGGATTGAACCGCTCCAGCGCGGTGCCCCGATTGTCCACGAACGCCAGCATGCGGACCAGGAGATGCCTGAGAACCCGCAACCGGTTGAGCAGCGCGCGCTGGGCAGGGTCCGCGGGACACCCGAAGTCCACCGAGGCCACCTGCTCCCCTATCGCACGACTATTCCACGACGGGCACCGGAAGTAGGGAGGCCGCCACGCTCGAACACCAAACCGGCTGCAGGCCGGCGCGGCACGCGGCCGGCAGGGCGGCCTCGGCCAGCGGCGAGCCGTCCAGCGGGACCATGACGCGGCGGTGGTTGGTCATCATGAGCCGAACCCCGGCAGCACGCCGCCGACCGTCTGGTAGATCAGCACCACATTGAGGAACAGGATGATGGTGGCGCAGGCGATGGCCGCGACCGTCGTCAGGCGGCCGTTGACGAGCGCGCCCATGATCTCCTTGCGCTTGGTGAACATGATCAGGGTGATCACCGGGATCGGCAGCGTGAAACTGAGCACGACCTGACTGACCACAAGCGTCATGGTCGGGTTGAGCCCCATCAGGATCACCACAACCGCGGGAATCATCGTGAGCGAGCGGCGCAGCCAGATGGGAACGCTGAACCCGACGAAGCCCTGCATGACGACCTGGCCGGCCATCGTGCCCACGTGCGAGCTCGAGACCCCCGAAAAGAACAGCGAGATGGCGAAGACGAGGCTCGCCAGGCCGCCAAGCAGGGGCGTGAGCGTCTGGTAGGCGCTGTTGATGTCGGCGACACCGGCGTGCCCCGTGAAGTGGAACACCTTGGCCGCCATGAACAGCATCGCCATGTTGACAAGGCCGGCGATGGCCATCGCCACGACGGTGTCGATCTTCTCGAAGTGGAACACGCGGCGCTTCTCCTGGTCGTTCACGGTGGCGATGCGGCTCTGCGTCAAGCCGGAGTGAAGGTAGATGACGTGCGGCATCACCGTGGCGCCGATGATGCCGACAGACAGAAGGATGGCGTCGCTGCCAGGGAGCGAGGGCACGAAGCTGTGGTAGAGGACCTGGCCCCAGGCGGGCTTGGCCAGCAGCGTCTCCACCACATAGCTCGCGGCCACGATCCCAACCATCGCGCCGATGAAGATCTCCAGGCCGCGGAAGCCCTCGCCCTGAATGGCGAGGATCAGGAAGACCGCCACCCCGGTGATCACGGCCGCGACCAGCAGCGGGATGTGGAACAGAAGGTTCATGCCGATGGCGGCGCCCAGGAATTCGGCCAGGTCGGTGGCCATGGCGGTCACTTCCTGGGTGATCCAGAGGACGTAGCAGACCCATGGCTGGAAGCGGTCGCGGCAGACCTCGGCCAAGTTGCGGCCCGTGGCGATGCCCAGCTTGGCGGACATCGCCTGAAGCAGCATGGCCATGACGTTGGCCAGCAGGATGACCCACAGCAGGTCGTAGCCGAACGAGGCGCCGCCCTGCACGTTCGTGGCGAAGTTGCCCGGGTCGATGTAGGCCACGCAGGCGATGAACGCGGGGCCGATGAACGGCAGGATGGCCCGCAGGCCGCGCCGCCGGCCGTCGATCGCCTCGCGGGCG
Source organism: Bacillota bacterium (assembly GCA_035533535.1). GTDB lineage: Bacteria > Bacillota > Sulfobacillia > RBS10-35 > JAJYVM01 > JAJYVM01. Next base: position 12,417 of record DATLTP010000060.1, read on the forward strand.
GCTGCCTGCAGCTTGGGATGCGGTGGGTGTTCGGCGCCGTCCACCGCCTTGGGTTCAATCATGTCTTGCCTCCCTGGGGGATCTCACGCGCCACGCGCACAGCGCGGGCAGTGGCCGGGGCCAGGGCCGTGGGGCCGACGTTGGGCACCTCGACCACAACGGTCGCGTCGATGGGGTTGACCTGCGTGACCAGCAGGAGCGCGCCGGGCACCAGCCCGCGGCTGCGCAGGTACGCGAGCAGCGACGGGTCGAACTCGTCGACCTCCTCCACCCTGGCCCGCTCCCCTGGGAGGAGCCCCGCCACGGTCAGGGCTGGCTCCGCGGCGACGTGGCCGTCGCGGTCTGGGATCGGATGGCCATGGGGGCAGGTCGCGGGGTCGCCCAGCAGGCACTCGATGGCGTCCACGACGACGTCCGGCAGGGCGTGCTCCATCTGGTGGGCCAGGACGTCGACCTGCTCCCATCCGAATTGCAGCGTGTCGGTCAGAAACCGCTCGATCACCCGGTGGCGGCGCACGACCTGCAGGGCCGCGCGCTCGCCGTCTGGCGTGAGAGAAGTGGCGCCGTAGCCCCGGTGCTCAACGAGACCCTCGTGCGACAGGTGCTTCAGCATCCCGCTGGCGGACGCGGGCGTGACGCCGAGGCGCTGCGCGATCTCCCCCGTGCGCACGGGTCCGTCCGCCGCCAGGCGGTAGAGGTCCGACAGGTAGTCCTCCTCGGCGCGCGAGAGTTGGTGCGGGCTGGAACCCACTTGGTCCGCCTCCTTTCCGGCACCGGTATATGCCGGTCAGAATTCAGATGTTAGCCATGACTAATCCAATTTCGTCGTTACCGTAACATCTCATATCGCTGCCGTAAAGTCACCGCTGGACGGCCCTGCGCATATGGCGGGACAGGGGGGAAGGCCGATGGCGCGCTTCGAGGGCGCCCTGCCGCACGTCGCGTTCGGGAGCCGCACGCTGCGACCGGGGCTGGTCGGTACGGACGTCAAGGTGCTGCAGGTGCTGATCGGCCGCTCCGGGGTGCTGCCGGGGCCGGCAGCGGACGGCGGGTACGGACCGGATACCGCCGCAGCGGTCGCCGCCCTGCGCAGCCGGTATGGGCTCCCGCCCGCGGGCGACTGCGACCCGGCGGTGTTCGCGGTTTGCGGCCAGCCCACCACGGCCGAGGGGCGGGTGTTCGGCCGCCGCCCACTGCGGCTCGGCGCGGAGGGCGAGGATGTCCGGGGGCTCCAGTACCGGCTGTGCAACCATCAGATTTTCGCGCGCCTGCTTGGGCGGGTCCCGGACGGCCGCTTCGACGCGGCCACCCAGGAGGCGGTGCGCGCCTTCCAGCGCGTGGTCGGCGCCCAGATGGACGGCGGCGTGGCCGCGGACGGCGTCGTCGGGCCGGAGACCGCCAACGCGCTGCTTGCGTACACCGGCTGGGGCGGCCGCCCGCTCAGCGCCGAGCGCGGCTCCGGCCTGGACGCCCTCTTTTTCACCCTGACGCTGTTCCCGCACCTGGGGTGGGAGGTGCGCATGCACGACCAGGGCGGGCCGCGCCTGGCCAAGGCGGTGGCCGAGTTCCAACGCCTTGCGGACCTGCCTGTCGACGGGGTGGCCGGCGCCGCGACCTTCTGGCAGCTGGGTCTGCGGACGCCAACGTTCCCGCCCCTGATCAACGCCCGCGCGGGCTGAGCCTCGGCGCTCCCGGCCCGGGTGCGGCCCGCCCAGGGGACTGGCCCCCGCCGAGGGCCGCGGGTCCGGGGCAGGGTGGCCGGCAAGGGCGGCGAAGCCACTTGGCCAGGAGTGATCGCCCTGGCCACCCGCCGCGAGATCGTCACCGACGTCATCCACGGGGAACGCATTGAGGATCCCTACCGCTGGCTTGAGGATAGCGACAGCCCCGAGGTCGCCGCCTGGACCGAGCACCAGAACCAGGCCACCCGCGCGGCCCTGGACCCGCTGCCCGAACGCGCCGCCATCGCCAAGCGCCTGCGCGAGCTCGTCGACTGCGGCTCGGTCTCCGCGCCCAAGTCCGTCGGCGGCCACCTCTTCTACCAGCGCCGCGACCCGGGCCGGGACCAGCCCGTCCTCTGTAAGGACGGCCGCCCGATCCTGGACCCCAATGCGGCCAGCGCCGCCGCAACGGTGTCCCTGGATTGGTGGTGGCCGGGCCCCGACGGGCGCCTGCTGGCCTACGGCTACTCCGACCACGGCGATGAGTGGAGCACCCTGCGCGTGCTCGACACCG
>DATLTP010000061.1:0-3029 GCA_035533535.1 Bacillota bacterium
GGAGCCGCCTGGTGGCCATGGTCGAGGAGTCGGTGACGACCCTCGTCCGCACCGCCTTCTCCGCCTCCGTGCGCGAGTCCAACGACCTGACCTGCGCCCTGATGGACGCGGAGGGCGCCGCCCTTGCCCAGTCCCTGGTCAGCACGCCCCTGCATACGGCCGTCAAGTCGGAGACCATGCGGGCCCTGTTGCGGAAGTACCCCCTGGCTGCCTGGCAGCCGGGAGACGCCGCCATCAGCAACGATCCCTGGGAGGGCACCGGCCACCGCAACGACGTGACCATCGCCCGACCCATTTTCCACCGCGGGCGCGCCGTGGGCTTTGCGGTCAACGACACGCACTGGCAGGACATCGGCGGGGCCGGGATGCAGGTCAGCAACCGCGATGTGTATGAGGAAGGCCTCGGAATTCCTGATTGCAAGATCCTCCGCGCGGGCCGACCCGTGGAGGAAGTCTTCGAGTTCATCCGGCTCAACACCCGGCTGCCCGAGGAGACCCTGGGGGATCTCAACGCCCAGCTGGTGGCCGCGCAGCGACTGGCGGACACGGTCCAGGGGCTGTTGGCGGAGTCCGGCCTGGACGACCTGAGTGAGCTCGGCGCCGCCATCTACGACCGCTCGGAGCGCGCCATGCGCGCGGCGATCGGCCAGCTCCGGCCCGGGACGTACCGGTACGGGCTGGACGCAGACGGCATCGATGCACCAATCCACCTGCAGGCGGCCGTCACGGTCCCGGCGGCCGCCGACCGCGTCATCGTCGACTTCAGCGGCTCCTCGCCCGAGACGCGCCACGCGCTCAACGCCGTGCGCAACTACACCTATGCCTGGACCGTCTTTGCCCTGAAGGCGGCCCTGGATCCGGAGACGCCCAGCAACGACGGCTCGCTGCGGCCCTTTGACGTCCAGGTGCCCGAGGGCTCGGTGCTCAACCCGCGCTGGGGGGCCCCGGTCAGCGTCCGCCATCAAACCGGCCACTACATCCCGACCGTGGTCCTCTCCGCCCTGGCTGAGGCGGCGCCCGACCGCGTCATCGCGGAGTGCGGGGCGCCGCCCCACCGCTCCGTCATCAGCGGCAGCCACTATGCCTTTACCATCAACGCCGCCGGTGGGCTGGGGGCCGGCCTCCACAACGACGGGCTTTCGGCCACTGCCTTCCCGACGAACACCGTCTGCATCCCGCTGGAGATGCTTGAGCGCCTTTACCCGGTGCTCTTCTGGCGGCGCGAACTCATCGCCGATTCCGGCGGGCCGGGCGCGCACCGCGGCGGCCTTGGCCAGCGGATCGACTTTGAGTTCACGGGCGCCGAGCCGGCGCGGCTGCTGCCCCTGCTGGAGCGCACCCGCACACCGGCCGCCGGCCGGGCGGGTGGGCTGCCCGGTGCCACCGCGGGCATGACCCGCAACGGGCAGGTGCTGCCGCCCAAGGTCCTGACAGAGATGCGGGCCGGCGACCGCTTCGTCATCCGCACGGCGGGCGGCGGCGGGTTCGGCGACCCGGCCGGGCGCGACCGCGACCTGCTCACCGAGGACGTCGATAACGGGCGCGTCACCCGCGAGGCGGCGGCCCGGGCCTACGGGGTGCGGCCATGATTCGCCTGGGCGTGGACATCGGCGGCACCTTCACAGACTTCGTGGCCTTGGACGCGGAGTCCGGCCGGGCCTGGGTCTGGAAGCGGCTCACCACTCCAGATGACCCCAGCCGGGCCGTCCTCGATGGCGTGGACGAGCTGCTGCGCCAGGGGGACGTCAACCCGGCCGACGTGTCCGTGCTGATCCACGGCACGACCCTGGTCGCCAACGCCCTGATCGAGCGCAAGGGCGCGCGCGCGGGCCTTATCGCGACCGAGGGGCACCGGGACGCCATTGAAATCGGCCGGGAGATCCGCTACGACATCTACGACCTGTTCCTGGAACGCCCGGCACCGCTGGTGCCCCGCCGCCTGCGCCTGGAGGCGCGCGAGCGGGTGGGCGCCACGGGTGAGGTCCTGGTGCCCCTGGACACCGAGGCGCTCGCCCGCGTCGTCGATGGCCTGCGCGCCGAGGGCGTGGAGGCCGTGGCCGTCTGCCTGCTGCACGCCTATGCCAACCCGGCCCACGAGCAGCAGGTGGAAGCCGCTGTGCGGCAGGGGCTTCCCGGCGTCCCCGTCTCCATCTCCTCGCGGATCGCGCCCGAATCGGGCGAGTACGAGCGCGCGTCGACGACGGTGGCCAACGCCTATGTCCAGCCCCTGATGGCGCGGTACCTGGCCCGGATCCAGGGGAGCCTGGCCGAGAAGGCGCCCCGCGCCCGCCTCTACGTGGTGCTCTCCAATGGGGGCCTGGCCAGCGCCGAGCAGGCCCAGGCCGTCCCGGTGCGCCTGGTCGAGTCCGGCCCGGCCGCCGGGGCCATGGCCGCCTGCCGGTATGCCGCCGGCACCGGCCAGCGCGACCTAATTGCCTTCGACATGGGCGGCACGACGGCCAAGATGTGCGTCATCACCGCGGGCCGCCCGGCCACCACCCATGCTACGGAGGTGGCCCACCGCGCCCGCTTCAAGAAGGGCAGCGGCATCCCGCTGCTCGTGCCCACGATCCACCTGATCGAGATCGGGGCGGGCGGCGGCAGCATCGCGCGGGCGGATGCCCTGGGGCTGCTGAAGGTCGGTCCGCAGAGCGCGGGAGCCGATCCAGGCCCGGCCTGTTACGGGCTCGGCGGCCAGGACGCCACCGTCACCGACGCCAACCTGGTGCTGGGCTACCTGGATGAGGCCTCATTCCTCGGTGGGCGCATGCGCCTGGACCGCGGTGCCGCCGAAGCGGCCCTCCTGCGCCTCGGCAGCCAGCTCGGCCTGACGGCGATCGAGGCCGCGCGCGGCATCCACGAGCTCGTCAACGAGAGCATGGCCATCGCCACGCGGCGCCACGTCACGGAGCAGGCCCGGGACCCTGGGCGCCACGCCCTGGTGGCCCTTGGCGGGGGCGGCCCGATCCACGCCACCGGGCTGGCCCGGCGCCTGGGTATCCCCACCGTGATCTGCCCGCCGGCGGCCG
>DATLTP010000062.1:0-2306 GCA_035533535.1 Bacillota bacterium
CGCGCTCGGCCTCGTCCCAGAGCAGGTCCTCGATCTTGGTCTGGCGGCCGAGGGTGAAGACATGCGGGTGCTCCAGCAGCAGGAGGCGGTCGACGCCCTCGCCCTCCTTGCGCTGGGCAGCCAACCGGGCCTGCAATTGCAGGCCCTCGGCGTAGTCCACGCGGCCGAGCCAGGTCCAGGCGCAGGCGGCGGCCATCGACTCAGGCGCCCCTGGCGGCCGCCGTTGAACCGGCATCCGTGCGGGAGGAACCCGCACGGACCAGTTGCTCGTGGGCATGGTAGCTGGACCGCACGAGCGGCCCGGCCTCGCAGTGGCGGAAGCCCATGCCGATCGCGGCCTGCTTCAGCTCCCCGAACTCGGCCGGGGTATAGTAGCGCACGAGCGGAATGTGCTGGGCGCTGGGCCGCAGGTACTGGCCGACGGTCAGGATGTCCACGTCCACGGCCCGCAGGTCGCGCATGACCTCCAGGCACTCCGCCACGCTCTCGCCCAGCCCCACCATGAACCCGGACTTGGTCCGCATGCCGCCCTTGCCGCCCCGGCGGGCGCGATCAAGCAACTCCAGCGTGCGGTCGTAGCGTGCCTTGGCCCGAACCGACGGCGTCAGCCGCCGGCACGTCTCGATGTTGTGGTTGAGGATGTCCGGCTGCGCGTCCAGCACCGTCTGCAGGGCAACCGGCTCCCCAAGGAAGTCGGGGATCAGCACCTCGATGCCGCAATCGGGCGCGCGCTCGCGGATGGCGCGGATGGTGGCGGCGAAGATGCCGGCCCCGCCATCGGGGAGCTCGTCGCGCGCCACCGAGGTCACCACCACGTGGCGGAGGCCCAGGTGCGCCACGGCGTCGGCCACGCGCGCGGGCTCCTCCAGGTCGAGGCCCGTCGGCCGGCCCGTCTCCACGGCGCAGAAGCGGCAGGCCCGGGTGCAGATGCGGCCGAGGATCATGAACGTGGCCGTGCGATGCCCGAAGCACTCGCCGATGTTCGGGCAGCGGGCCTCCTCGCAGACCGTGTGCAGGTCCAGGCCCCGCATCAGGTCCTTAACCTCGCGGTAGGTGTCGTTGCCGGGGAGGGGCACCTTCAGCCAGGCGGGCTTGCGCCGCCAGTCCGCCGCCCCCTCGCCGATGTCCGAGAGCATCACCTGGTCGGCCATGCGAGTACACGCTGTCCCCGGGGGCGTAGGCCTCCAGGCCCTCGCGCACCCGCTTCATGAAGCGGCCGATCTGCAGCCCGTCGAGGACCCGGTGGTCGAACGAGCAACAGATGTTGACCAGCGAGCGGACGGCGATGCCGCCATCCCCCACCACGGCCGGCCGCCGCACGACCCGCTCCATGGTGACGATGCCGGCCTGCCCTGGCGGGATGATCGGCATGGAGGCGATGGAGCCGAAGGTGCCGGTGTTGTTCAAGGTGATGGTTCCACCCTGGACGTCGTCGGGCTGGAGCTTACCCGCCTGCGCCCGCATGGCCAGGTCGCGGGCGGCACGGGCGATGCCGGCGATGGACAGGCCGTCGGCACCCCTGATCACGGGAACGATCAGGCCGTCCTCGAGGCCGACGGCCATGCCGACGTTGATGCGGCGGCGGACCATCACGCCTTGGTCGGTCCAGTGGCCGTTCACCGCCGGGAACTCGTGGATGGCGGCGATGGCGACCTTGATGAAGAAGGGGAAGTACGTCAGATCAAAGCCCTCGCGGCGCTGGAACTCCGCCCGGACGTGCTCGCGCAAGCGGTCCAGGCCCGTGACATCGGCCTCGGTCATCATCCAGGCGTGGGGGATCTCGCGCTTGCTCTGGGCCATGCGCTCGGCGATGGTGCGGCGCATGGCCGTGAGGGGCAGGAGCTCCTCGTCCGCCCATCCGGGGCGGCCTCCGGCGTCCGTGCCTGCGGGCGCAGGAGCAGAAGCAGCCGCAGCAGGCGTAGGTGGCGGCGCCGCCGGCGCCGCCTGGAGGACCGGGGCCGCAGGGGCGGGCGTGCGGCTGCGAAGCGGCGTGGGGGAAAAGAGGACGCCCGAGGGCTCCTCTTCCTCCTCCGCCGAGGGCGAGGCCACCAGGGCGGCCGGCGCCGCGGAACGGCTGCCCACGAAGGCGAGCACGTCCTCGCGGGTCACGCGGCCGCCGGCGCCGCTGCCCGTCAGCTGCGAGAGGTCGATCTTATGCTCGGCCGCCAGGCGCCGGACGGCCGGGGAGTAGCGGCTGCCCACCTCGGATGCGCGGGCGGCGGCGGGAGCCGCGGCACTGGCGGCGTGCACGGGCGCAGCGGCGGCCGGGGCGGCTGCAGCAGTCGTGGGGGGGGGGGGGGGGGGGG
>DATLTP010000063.1:0-8825 GCA_035533535.1 Bacillota bacterium
GCGCCTCATGGCGCGCGCTACCCGCTCTTCGTCAAGCCGAACGACGAGGGGTCAAGCAAGGGGTTGCTTGCAGACTCGCGGGTGAACAGCCCCCGCGAGCTGGCGGCCGAGGCCGCGCGGGTGGAGGCCGCCTACGGCGAGCCGGCCCTGGTCGAGGCTTACGTGCCAGGCCGGGAGCTGTGCACAGCCATCCTGGGCAACCGCCTCCTGCCGGTGCTGGAGGTGGCCATGCCCCCCCGTGGCTTCAGCATTGCCGCTGACAAGGAGGACCTCTGGCGGAGCCTGCCGGTCACCTGCCCGGCCGATGTGCCGCCGGTCCTGGCACGCCGCCTGCACACCCTCACCAGCCGCGCCTGCAGCCTCCTGGGGGTCCGCCACATGGCAAGGCTGGACTTCCGCTGGGATGGCGCCGGCGACCCCCAGCTGATCGACATCAATCCCCTGCCCACCCTGCGCCCCGGCGGCTCGTTCTTCGAGGTGATGGCGCGGGCGGCTGGCCTGGACTACCCTGCGCTCTGGACAGCCCTGCTGGAGGCCGCGGCCCCGTCGCGAGCGTGACGGACGGGCGGTCCGCATGGACTGGACCTGCCGCGGTCCCACTCTGCGCATGACGGACGGGCAGTCCGCCTGGACTGGACCTGCCGCGGTCCCCCCTGCGCATGACGGACGGGCAGTCAGCCTGGACTGGAACCTGCCCACGTGAGGCCGCGGCTCCGCCCCGCGCCTGACGGACGGGCGTTCCGCATGAACTGCCCCGCCCTGTGGACGGCCCCGGCTGGAGGTCGCGGCCCCGCCTGCGCACGACGGACTCGCGGCCAGCCTGGACTACCCCGCGCTCTGGACCTCGTGCCTGGTGGCCGCGGCCTCACCGCCGCGGGCTTGAAAGCGAAGCACGTAGACGGCCGCACCCAGCGGGAAAAGGGCGGCCACGGCAAAGGCGGCGGGCAGCCCGAAGCCGGTGACCACCAGGCCGAGCAGCAACGGGCTGAGGAGCAGCGCCATGCGGTTGCCGGCCAGGCGCATGGCCAGGGCGCTGCTGCGCTGCCCGGGTGGGGCGTGGTCCGCCACCACCGCCATCGAGAGCGGCTGGTTGAAGCCGGTCGCGACGCCGCAGAGCAGGGCCGCGGGGATCTGGAGCGCCATGGCGGCTGAAAGGGGCACAGTAGCGGTGCCGACGACCTCAGCCGCCATGGCGGCCACCACCAGCCACCAGCGGTCCATCCGCCGCGTCAGCCCGGCAATGCTCGGCCGCACGGCAAACGACGCCAGCCCGCGCAGGGAGATCAGCAGCCCGATCGTGCCGAGCGCGACGCCGCGCTGGGCGAGCAGGACCGGGTAGAACGAGCCCGTCAGCACATCGGCGAAGAGGATGGCGGAGGTTGTCCAGACCGCGGTGCCGATGGCCGGTGTGCGCAATAGCTGCCCGGCGGCGACCAGGGTCGCCCGCGGGCGCACCCGCACCCCGGAGCCGTCCGCCGTTCGCCCGTCGATCAGAAAGCCCAGGCCTGCGGCCAGAGCCGCGAGGCCCGTGGCCCACCAGAAGGCGGTGCTCAGGCCGCTGCGCGCGGCCAGGGCGCCGGCCAGCGCCGGACCGCACAACCCGCCCACAGCCGCCGCCACGGCGAAGATGGCGAAGGTCTCGTTGCGGGAGCGGCCGGGGATGTGGGCCACGAAGGCCTGCAGGCCGAGGGTGCCGCCGAATTGGCCCAGCCCCTTGAGGACCAACCCCAGCGTCAGCCCGCCGAGGCCGAAATTGCCTGCCGTCAGCCCGGTCCCAGCCACGATGGCGAGCAGGCTCGGCACGGTCAGCCGCTTGCTGCCCACCCGGTCGGTGAAGGCGCCTGCGGGGACGGCGAGGGCCAGGGGCGCCAGGCTCCCCGCGCCGATGACCAGACCGACCAGGGCCGGCGAAGCGTGGAGGGCCGAGGCAGCCAGAGGCGCCAGCGGGTCGACCATGTTGTTGCTGGTCATGAAGGCGGCGGCGATCGCACAGACCAGAAGGAGTTGCACGTCAGGTGGCCCTGCGCCGCCCAAAGCATTGCTGCAGCCAGCGGGCGGTCTCCCCGCTCATGGCGGGCCACCACCCATACCTAGATCAGCACGGATGCTTCGTCGCGGTCGATGCGGTCCTGAATCCGCCGGAACTTGTCCTGCAGGGCCGCGTCGCCGGAGGCAGCCGTGCGCAGCTGGCGCAGGAGGTCCACGGCGCGGCGGACGGCACCGATGAGGTCGCCCTCCTGAATGGTGGTGTGGGAGATGAGGTCGCCGAAGCTGGCGCCTCGCGACCACTGCTGGATCAGGGGCGAGACCACGGGCTCGAACGTGATGGTGCAGCCCGCCGCCCGCAGGCGGTGTACCAGGCGCTCCACGTAGCGCGCGGCCGGCAGCGGCTTGACGCCGAAGCAGGCGTCGTCATGGCGGGGGTCGTAGTCCACGGCGGCCAGGATGGCCGCAATGGTTTCCTCGTCCTCCTCGTGGAAGAAGCCCTCAAACAGCAGCTCGGTCAGCAGCACCGGCTCGACGTGCAGGTGGCGGGCAACCTCCCCCCGGGCCAGCAGGCGGTCGCCCTCGATGTATTCCAGGCGCTCGAGCCGCTCGCAGACGATGTCCATCTGGGCCTGGTAGGCCGCGGCCGAGTCGACTGCTCCGAGTTCGCTCTCGATCTCGGCGATGCGGGCCTGGACATGGGCGAAGGGCGCCTCCAGGGCCCGGCAGGGGTCGACGGCCGGCTTCGGACAGGCGGGGCCATCGGCCAACTGCGCCTGCAGCGTGCGGATGGTCCGGCCCGAGGCGGCGCGCCCGCGGGAGTTGCGCCGCTTCTTGCGCCGCTTGCGCTCCACATCCAGCTCGTCCTGCAGCCGGCTGTGCACCAGGGGACAGGCCGGGGTGCCCAGCCGCTCGCAGGCCTGGCCAACCAGGCCCGCGGCGTCCCGGCGCAGGGCCCCCAGGCGGTCGCGCAGGGACTCCTCGTCCCGCCGCCGCTGGTACTCGTGAAAATTGCGGGCCAAAAGTTCGACGGCCCGCTCGCGCCCAAAGGTCCGCAGCAGGTTGAGCACGGTGCCCTCGGTGACAAAGAACTGGCTGCGCAGGGGCTCCAGGGGCAGGGCCCCGTAGTTGGGCAGCGGCTGGCGGTCCCGGCCGTCGACGCCCACAAAGGCGTAGCCGCGCTCGTCCATCCCCCGCCGCCCCGCCCGGCCCGTCATCTGCTGGAACTCCATGACCGAGAGCTGGCGGAAGCCGCGGCCGTCGAACTTGCGGGCCGTCTCCATCGCGACGCCGCGCACCGGGTAGTTGACGCCGACAGCAAAGGTTTCGGTGCAGTAAAGCAATTTGATGAACCCGCGCCCGTATAGCTGTTCCACGATGCGTTTGGTCGAGGGCAGCAGGCCGGCGTGGTGAAAGCCCACGCCGCGCAGGAGGCAGCGCTCCAAAAAGCGCAGCGAGCCGGCTCCAGGGTAGCGGGCCTTCATTTCGGCCAGGGCCGTCTGGAGGTCGGCCCGCTCGCTCCGGGTGAGCAGGTCCAGGCGCTCGGCGGCCTCCCGTGCCCGCTCCTCGCAGCCGATGCGCGAAAAGACAAAGAACAGGGCAGGGAGGGCGTCCTGGGCACGCATCTCGTCGACCAGCTGCAGGTGCTTGAGGGTCTTGCCCTCGAAGCCGCCCTCCGCCCGCGATTGCTCGGCCTTCTGGTAGGGCAAAAGCCCCGCGGGGGTCACGAAGCGGACGCTGAGGGGGACGGCCCGCCGGCCCTCCTTGATGCGCACCACAGGGGCCTCGAGCGACTCCTCCATCCAGGCGGCCAGCGACTCCAGGTTGCCGATGGTGGCGGAAAGGCCGAGGACCCGCACCGCGCGCGGCAGGAGGATGATGCTCTCCTCCCAGGCGATCCCGCGGTCGGATGCGATGTAGTGGATCTCATCAAAGATGACCCAACGGAGGTTTTCGAGTCGGCTGTCGGCGGTGACCAGCTGGTTTCTCAGGATCTCCGTCGTCATGATGACGACCTGGGCGTCAGGGTTGATCGCCACATCCCCGGTGAGGATGCCGATCTTCTCCTCGCCGAACAGGGCCGTGTAATCGGCGAACTTCTGGTTGCTCAGGGCCTTGATGGGCGCCGTGTAGACAACCTTGGCGCCGGCGGCGATCGAGCGCTCGATCAGGTAGTCGGCGATGACAGTCTTACCCGTACCCGTGGGCGCGGAGACGAGGACGTTGTGGCCCGCGTCGACTGCGGCCAGGGCGCGGATCTGAAAAGGGTCAAGCTGCAGACCGCGATAGGTCGAAATGGCTAGCGACAGGCTGCCCAAAACGCTCCCTTCGCGCGCAATTCCGCATTATCATACCATTTCGCCCCTGGCCGCGTGGCCCTGGCCCCCGGCAGGCCAATGCGGCGCGGGCAGCGAAGTGCGGCCCTGGGAGGGATCACCCATGCCCGGACGGCCCATCGTTGCGATTCCCGGGCCCACCCCCGTCCGCGAGGAGATCCTGGCTGCGCTTGCCGAGCCGACTTACGGCCACGGCCAGGCCGAGTTCGTGGAGATCTACCGACGCGCGATCGCGGGCTTCCGCGCCCTGGTGCACGCCCACCAGGCCATCGTCATCGGCGGCGCCGGCACGCTGGCCATGGAGATGGCCCTGGTCAACTGCCTGCAGCCCGAGGACAGCCTGCTGGTTGTGAGCCACGGGGTGTTCGGCGACCGCTTCGCCCAGATCGGGCGCCGCTTCCGCTGGAACGTGCGCACCCTGTCCCCCGAAAGGCCGGGTCAGGCCGTGGACCCCGACGAGCTGGCCGAGGCCGTGAAGAGCGGCGGCTACCGGGCCGTGACCGTGACGCACGTGGACACCTCCACCGGCGTGCGCGCGCCCGTGGACGCCTACGCGGACGTCCTGCGGTCCTCGGACGCCTACTTCATCCTGGACGGCGTCTGTGCCACGGCGGGGCTGCCCGAGCCCATGGACGAGTGGGGCGTGGACTACCTGGTCACGACCTCGCAGAAGGCGATCGGCGTGCCCCCGGGGTTTGCGCTGCTGGGGCTGTCCGAGCGCGCCCTGGACCGGCGGGCCGAGATGGGCGAATCCATCGGCGCCTACTACGCCGACATCGCCAACTGGCTGCCGATCATGTCCGATCCATCCGGGTACTTCGCCACGCCGCCAACGAACATGGTCGTGGCGTTGGAGCGGGCGCTCCGGATCATCGAGGCCGAGGGTTTGGCGGCGCGCATCGCGCGCCATGACCTGCAGGGCCGCGCGATGCGCGCGGCCTGGTCTGCGATCGGGTTGAAGCTGTTGGCCGCGCCGGGCGTTGAGGCGCCCACGCTCTCGGTGCTCCGGTATCCCGAGGGCGTCGACGACGTCGCCTTCCGCGCGGCCGCCGAGCGGGAGGGCGCCTTCCTGGCTGCGGGCGTCGGGGCGCTGAAGGGCCATGTCTTCCGGGTCGGGCACATGGGCAACGCCACCCGCGGCGAGCTGCTGGCAGTCGTGTCAGCCGTGGAGAATGGCCTGTTGGCCTGTGGCCACCAGCTGCCGGCCGGCGCTGGCGTCGGGGCGGCCGCCGCTGTGCTCGGGGCAGCATCCCACACGATACAGGCGGTATAGGGAGGACATGGACGTCCACCGACGAGCAACCCTGGCGGCCCTGGCGATCTTCGGCTGCGCGGCGATCGCCGCGCAGCCCCTGGCCTCCGCCTCCGGATTCGCCGACGTCGCCGGCTGGGTCGCACCGGCGGTGACGCGGCTCGCCGCCGCCCACATCGTCTCCGGCTTCCCCGATGGCATGTTCCACCCGGACTGGCCCGTGACACGGGCCGAGATGGTGGTCATGGCCTTCCGCGCGACCCACGCTGGGTCCGACGCCGGGGCGCCGGACCAGGACCCGTACCCGGACGTGCCCCTCACGGCCTGGTACGCGGGCGATGTCGCCGCCGCCCGGTCAGGCGGCTGGCTGCCGTTCGTGACGGGCGCCACATTGGCGCCCGACCAGCCCGTGACGCGTGAGGAAGCGGTCACCATCCTCATGGAGGCCCTTGACCGGGCGCCGGCGCCGGGCGGAGACCTGAGCCGCTTCCGCGACGCAGGCCAGGTCGACCCATGGGCCCTCGGGCCGATGGTGGCTGCCGTGGAGGGCGGGTATATCCACGGCTACCCGGACGGCACCATTGAGCCGAAGATGCCCCTTGACCGCGCCGATGCCGCGGCCCTGCTGGCTCCCCTGGGAAGCTCGGTCCTGGTCGTCGACGGCCACACCTATCGGGTTGACCAGACCCTGCGCATGCAGGCAACGGCATACAACAGCAATGAGCCAGGGGTCGGGACCACAACGGCAACGGACACCCTCGCCCGGGTGGGCGAAGTGGCCGTGGATCCATCGGTCATCCCCCTTGGCAGCTGGCTGTGGGTCACCGGGTACTCCACGCCTGGCCTGCCTGCTGGGGGCATCCTGGAGCATGCGGAGGACACGGGCGGCGCCATCGTCGGCAACCGCATCGACCTGTACGTGGGCGGGTCCGGCACCGCCTCGGACGCCTTCGGCTACCAAAACGTCCAGGTGCAGGTGTTGACCCTGGTGCATTGACGCTTCTCGCTCTGGCCCTGGTCGTGGCCTGGGGCTATGCGCTGATATCCGGCGCGCTCGGTGCGCCAAGTTTCATATGGCTGGAACGCACGCCACCTGCCCATAGCCTGCCTGGACTCACGGTCGTCCTCGCAGCACGGGATGAGGCAGGCGGCGTTGCCGCCTGCCTCACGTCATTGCTGGCCAGCCGCCATCCGGACCTCGCCATTATTGCCCTGGACGACCGCAGCTCGGATGGCACGGGCGCCATCATGGACTCGCTTGCCGGGGGTCGCCTCCAGGTGGTGCACGTGCGCGGCCTCCCGGACGGCTGGCTTGGCAAGAATCACGCCCTTTGGCTTGGCGCCGGGATGGCGCAGACACCCTGGCTCCTGTTCACGGACGGGGACGTGATCTTCCACCCCGACGCCATCGCCCGCGGTCAGGCGTGGGCCCTGGCCCGTGGCCTGGACCACCTGGCCGTGGCGCCGGAGCTGCTGGGCGGCGGCTGGCTGCTCAAGGCCGTGGAGGGCGTGTTCACGACATTCTTCACCAGCGTCACCCGCGTCGGGCGGGTGGCTTCTCCCAACAGCTCGGCCGCGTTCGGCGTGGGCGCCTTCAACCTGGTGCGCACGGAGGCCTACCGCGCCATCGGCACGCACGCCGCGATCGCCCTCCGCCCGGACGATGACGTCATGCTTGGGCGGCTGGTCAAGCAGGGTGGACACCGGTCGGCGGTTGGCCTTGGGCGCGGGTACGTCTCCGTCCCCTGGTATCGGACCCTGGGCGAGATGGCGCGCGGATTCGAGAAGAATGCCCTGGCGCCGGTCGGGTACCGGGCGTGGCTGGGGGTCCTGATCGGCCTGCTGGTTCTGGCGGCCTTTGCGGGGCCGTTCCTGCTTCTGCTCACCGAAGCGAGGGCCATCGCGGCCCTGGCGGCTGCGATGGCCCTCGCCCTGTATCTGGGCGTCAACCGGCCAGCGGGCGTTCCCGCTTGGACAGCCCTGCTCATGCCTATCTCGGGCCTGATTCTCGTCGTCCTCTATGAACGGGCCGTCATCCTGACCGCCATGCGGGGCGAAATCCGCTGGCGCGGGCGGTCTTACCGGCTGCGCGACCTACGCTAGGGCCTTGGCCTGGGCCAGGACCTGGTCGGCGTGGCCGTCAATCACCACATCCTCCCACACCTGGCGGACCTTGCCGGCGCCGTCGATCAGGAAGGTGCTGCGCTTCGCGAAGCCCCGCTCCGACCTGATGCCCAGGGCCGCGATCGCCTCGGCGCCGGGGTCGGAAAGCAAGGGGAAGTGGAGCCCCTGCTTCTCGGCAAACTCCGCATTCTCCGCGGGCATGTCGGCGCTGGCGCCGACCACGGCGACCCCAAGGCTCCTGAACGCTTCGAGCGACCGCTCGAAGTCCAGCGCCTCGCGGGTTCAGCCACCCGTATTTGCCTTGGGGTAGAAGTACAACACCGTCGTCCGCTGCCCGAGGTTGCCGGCGAGGTCGCCCAGGTTGGGCAGATGCGGAAACGCATCGCCCGAGGCTACAGCTGCGATTGGTCATCCCTCCCGCTTGAACTTGCGCTGCACCTGCCAATGCTACCACGTGCAGGTTGCGGCCACCCAGGCCGTGAACTCCTCGCCCATGACAGAGGAACAAATCAAGCGCTTCCTGGACGACCGCGAGGCACAGCTGCACCAGATCCGCGTCGCCCACGGGAAGCTGCAATTCGCGCAGTACGAGAGCAAGCGTCCCCAGCCCGGCATGGCCGAGCTGGAGGCCAAGCAGGCTGCCCTGCAGCGGGATCCCGCCCTGGCTGCGGCCTGCGTGCAGTGGCAGGGCCGCGCCGCGGATCCCCTCCTCGCCCGGAGGGTCGAGCTCTGGTCGCAGAGCATCCGCCGCGCCCAGGTGGACGGCGACGCGGACATTCTCCGCCTGCGCCGGGAGCTGGCAAACGATCTGGTGGCCGCCCGGTATGACATCGGGGGGCGCGAGGTCGAGTTGGGCATCGTGCGGGACACCCTGCGCAAGGAGCCTGACGCGGCCAGGCGCCGCCTGACGTGGCTGAGCTATGGCCGCCTCAGCCGGGCGCTGGATGGCCGCCTGCGCGAGCTGATCCGCCTGCGGAACGCCAGGGCCCGGGAGGCTGGCTTCGACGGCTACCTGGGCCTGGCCCTCGGGCATGCGGGGCTGAGCCGTCCCCAGGTCGAATCCATTCTCCAGCGCCTCTGCGAGGCCACCGACGCCAGGTTCATGGACCTGCTGGGCGGCCGCCCCG
>DATLTP010000064.1:0-7437 GCA_035533535.1 Bacillota bacterium
CGCTGCCTCTCTGAGCTTCATGCCGGCACGTTCTCAAGGCCCGATTCGGCCAGGAGCCGGTCCTGCACGGGCTCGTCCCCGACCATCCGCCCGTCGCTCAGCCGGACGATTCGGCGGCAGTGGCGGCCTATGCGCTCGTCGTGCGTGACCATGACGACCGTGATCCCCTGTTCGTTGAGCCGCTGGACGAGGGCCATGATCTCGGTCCCCGAGTGGCTGTCGAGGTTGCCGGTGGGCTCGTCCGCCAACAGCACCTGCGGCTGCGTCACCAGGGCGCGGGCGATGGCCACCCGCTGCTGCTGGCCGCCCGAGAGCTCGGCGGGGAGGTGGTGGACTCGGCCGCTCAGTCCGACGGAGGCCAGGGCCGATTCTGCCGCCTGCCGGCGCGCGCGTCCGGCCATCCCGCGGTAGATGAGGGGCAGCTCGACGTTATCCAGCGCGCTCATGCGCGGCAGGAGGTTGTAGTTCTGGAAGATGAAGCCGACGAACCGGTTCCTCACCTCGGCCAGCGCATCGTCGGGAAGGCGGGCCACATCCCGGCCCGCGAGTTCGTAGACCCCGGCGGTCGGCCGGTCCAGACATCCGAGAATGTTCATCAGGGTCGACTTGCCCGACCCGGAGGGTCCCATGATGGCAACCATTTCGCCGGGGTTGACTCGCAGGTCGATTCCGTCCAGGGCCCGCACCTCGACGGCGGCCGCCGCTGCGTAGATCTTGGAGATCCCCTTGAGCCAGACGACCGGCCGCGTCTCAATGGCCACTGCCCCCACCTCCCGTACGGCCCCCGCCTGAAAACTGGGTGGCCGCCCGCTGGATGTTGCTCGGATTGGCAGAGTTCTGGGCCTGGGCCACGACAATGACGTCGCCCGGCGCCAGACCCGAGCGCACCTCCGTCCACGCGTCGCCCTCCACGCCCGTTTGGATTCCCTTCTGCACGGGACTGCCGCCCTGCTGGCCGGGCACCCAGACAAACGCTTGGCCGGCTGCCGCCTGGACGGCTTCCGCCGGGATGCGGACCACGTCGGAGACGCCGGCGATGGCGATCGACGCCTGAACCGACATGCCGACGCGCAGTTCAGGGTTCTGAGGCAGCGACACGGTCCCCTGATAGGTGCTGACCCCGCTACTGACCACGGCCGTCGCGGCGATGGCCGTCACCTGGCCAGCCAGCGGCTGGCCCCCCAGGGCCGCCACGCTGACCTGCACTGCCTGTCCCACCTTGACCTTGGCCACGTCCAACTCGTCGACGGCAACCTGGGCCTCCAGGTGCGCGGGATCCAGCAGGCTCACCAACGGCGTGCCCTGGCCCACCGCGGCGCCGACCACGGTGTTGACCGCGGCAACCTGGCCGGCAAACGGCGCGGTCACCGTCAGCGTTGCATAGGCCCGCTGGCGGAGCGAAAGCGCCTGCGCGAGGGCTTCCACCTGCGCCCGCTGGGCCGTGATGGTGGCCTCTGCCACGGGCTGCGGGTGCGCCAGGGCGTCGAGGCTGGCCTGGCTGGCCTGGACGGAGATTGCGGCCTGCTGAAGCTGGGCTTGGAGGTTGGCGTTGGCCAGCACCACGAGAGCGGACCCCGCCGAGACTCGCTGGCCGATCGCCGCGATGCTCGCCACGGTGCCGGGCTGCTGAGCGATCACGGCCGCGGTCGCTGGGAACGTCACGACGCCGGTGGCTGAGATCGGGCCAGTGGCAACCCGGGCGGCCGGCCCTGTCGGCGTGATCGTTGCCAGGGCGGCCATTCCGGCCAGAACGCCCGTGGGCACATGGTCGAGCACGATCGTGACCGGGAGGCCGGATGCGATGCTGGCTCCCGGCCCGTCGCCAAGTTGGACGATCTGGCCGGACACGGTGGCCCCAGTGGCGGGGATGGTCACCGTCGCCGGACCGCCGATGGCGATTCCGGGAGCCAGGTCCTCGCGGACCGGCACGATGACCTCCACCTGGCTGTCGTCCACCTCGTCCAGGAGGACCTGGCCGGCCGCCACCACCTGGCCCGGCGACACGCCGACATCGCTGACCAGCCCGGAAAACGGGGCCGCAACGGTCAGGCGGTCAACCTGGATTTGTTGCTGAGCCATGGCGAGCTTGGCCTGCTCAACAGCCAGGGCTGCCGCTTCCACCTGGGCCTCGGTGACGTTCAGGGCAGGGTTGAGGTCCGCCGCAAGCTGGGCCTGCGCCTGGATCAGGTTGGCCTGGGCGCTGGCAACCGCGGCGCCAAGGCCCTGGTCGTCCGAGATCTCGGCCACCGGGTCGCCGGCCTGAACCAGCTGCCCCACGGCGGCGAGCGTTTGGACGTGGCCGGACGCGGCCGATGCCACGTCGCTGGTCGTGGCCGAGGCGATCACGCCGGGATCGGCGACCGTCTCGGTGACCGTGCCCCTGCCCACAACGGCCGTCGCATACGGGGTCTGCTGGGGCTGCCTCGACGCGAAGTACGACCCTGCAGCCCGGTACGCCCCGTACGCCAGAGCCAACCCGACGAGCAGCCACGCGGCGCGCTTGACCCATGCCACAGGGGATCAGCCCCTTCGCCCGCGGAGCGGGCTTCAGACGGCGTCCGCCGTCCCCTGGATTGTCCCTCCCGGCCGGCTGGGGGGCTGCGGCCGCTCGGACGCTTGGCGCGTGTCCGATGGATGCTCGCTCCCGTCCGTCCGGTCCCCTTGCCGCAGCCTCTCCCGCAGCAAGTTCTTCTGGATCTTGCCGCTGGCCGTGCGGGGCAGCTCGCTGACCACGTGGGCCTGGGTCGGCGCCTTGAAGTGGGGAAGCCGCTCGCGGCAGTGGGCGATCAGCTCGTCAGGGGACGCCTGGGCGCCGCTCCGCAGGACCACGAAGGCGACGGGGGTCTCGCCCCAGAGGGGGTCCGGCCCCGCCACCACGGCCGCCTGGGCCACGGCGGGATGGCGGTAGAGCACGCCCTCGACCTCGAGCGAGGCGATGTTCTCCCCGCCCGAGATGATGACGTCCTTGGCGCGGTCGCGGACCTCGATGTAGCCGTCGGCGTGGCGGACCGCAACGTCGCCGGTATGAAACCAACCGCCGGCGAAGGCGGCCTCCGTGGCCTCTGCGTCCTCGTGGTAGCCGGCCATGACCACGTTGCCCCGGACCACGACCTCGCCCGTCTCCTGGCCATCGGCCGTCACATCGGTCATATCGGGGCGGACCACCCGCACCTGACCGGACAGGGGGAGGGGCACCCCCTGCCGCGCGAGGTGGGCGGCGCGCTGCACGCCCACCAGCCGCTCAAAGGACGCGGTTGGCTCGTGGTAGGTGGCAAACGCCGTCGTCTCCGTCAGCCCGTACATGTGGACGACGCTCCAGCCGAGCTCGCCCTCCACGCGGCGGATCACTTCGGCGGGAGGGGCCATGCCGGCCACGGCAACGCGCACACCCGGACGATGGCGGAGCGCGGGCGGCAACGCCCGCGCACACTCAAGCAGCATCGTCAGGACGGTCGCCGCCGCACAGAGGGTGGTCACCCCGTACTGGTCGATGCGCCGAAACACGTCGACCGGGTCCACCTTCGGCAGCATCACATTGGCGGCGCCCATCGCCAGGCTCGCCCAGACAAAGCCCCACCCGTTGGCGTGAAACATGGGCGCCACATGGAGGTGGACGTCGTCCCGGCGCACCCCCATGGCCAGCAGCATGTTCACCGCGTTCAGGCAGTTGTTGCGGTGGGTCTGCATCACGCCCTTGGGGCGAGCGGTCGTGCCACTGGTGTAGTTGATCGAAAGCAGGGCGGACTCTGCCGTGCCCTCGGGATCGAAGGGCACGGGCCGGGCCTCGGAAATCAGCGACTCGTAGTCCAGGGCGGAATATTCGCTCGCTTCCGCGATCCCATCCTGCCGCATCACGGCCACCGGCAGGTCGGGCCGATCCGCCAGCGCCGGCCAAGCCATCTCCGCCAGGGATTCGTCCACCACCAGCAGCCGGCTGCCCGAATGGCGCAGGATGTAGCCGAGGTCGGCGTGGGCGAGGCGGGTGTTGATGGGCACCAGGACCGCGCCCGCCAGCGGCACCCCCGTGTAGCACTCAAAGGCGCGGGCGGTGTTGGGGGAAAGGAGGGCGACGCGGTCGCCCGCCGCGATCCCGAGACCCCGCAAGGCCCCGGCCAGCCGCTCCACACGCGATTGCAGCGTGCCGTACGTCCACTCCAGACCGTCATCCAGGACCGCCGGGCGCTCGCCATGCAGACAGAATCCCCGCTGGACGAGGGCCAGCGGCGTGAGGGGAACCTCCACGCAATCCACCTTCTCGCCTGTCGCTCCGGGCGGACTAGCAATATGCGACAGCCTGCGCGGGTGCGCGTGGTCGCGGACGGCTTGAGCCCGTGACCCTCCGCCGACCGCCGCCATAGCCTGCAGGGGAGTGGTGAGGGCTTGTACCAATCAACGCCGGACCCGGCCGCCCTGGTTCCGCTGGAGTTGGCGGACCTGCCGCAGGTCGCCGCCATCGAGGCCCTGGTCTTTCCGGAGCCCCTGACGCTGACGGCCCTGGAGGCCCTGTGGCACGACCCGGCGACCGTCTATGTGGGCTACCGCGTGGGCGGCCGCGTGGCAGCCTACTTCGGCTTCCAGACCTTCGGGCCCACGGCCCACGTCATCAGCAACGCCACCCATCCCGACTTCCGGCGGCGCGGCCTCGGCGGCCGCGTGCTCACGGAGGCGGCTCCGATCGCGCGCAGCCGCGGGGCCCGCTGGTACCTGGGCGAGGTGCGGGTCTCCAACGCGCTGCAGCAGCGCGTGCTCAAGCGCATCGGCTGGCGTGAGATCGGCACCTGCCCCGCCTTCTTTGGCAACGGGGAGGACGCCATCGTCGTTTGGTGCTGCCTGCCTTAGGGAACGGTGGGAGGCCGCGCCTGCACGTGGGGCCGGCCCCAACCACGCAATGCCGCCCAGCCGTCGTCACACGCATCGGCTTTTGGCACGGGCCCCAAGTCGGACGAGCAGGCCGCCGGCCTCTCGCGGACCCAAGCCGCCTGCCCCGCACCCCCGACGTCCGGCCGGACCGCCGCCGTGCCCCCGACGTCCGGCCGGATCGCCGCCGCACCCCCGACGCCCGGCCGGATCGCCTGCCGCACCCCCGGACGTCCGGCCCAATCGCCCCCGTGCCCCGCTGTACGCGCGCACGGGCCATCCCAGCCCTGCGTACCATGACGACCGCAGCCGCGGCGCCGCGTAGCTCCGGGCCATTGCCCGACGCGTCCCAGCGTCCTGCCGAAGGAGGCCCACCGTTGCCCGCCCAGGTGGCGAAACCCCTCAACAACCTTCTCGCCGGCCTGGCCGGGGAGCCGGCCGGCCCCACGGCGTCCACGACGGTCACCGGCATCAGCACCGACTCCCGGCTCGTCTCCCCGGGCGACCTCTTTGTGGCGCTTCCGGGCGAGCACGCCCACGGCCAGCGCTACGCCGCCGCAGCCGCCGCCGCCGGCGCCGTGGCCATGGTCGCCCCGCCGGAGACGCCCTGGCCGTCCGGCCTGCCTGGCCTTCGCCACCCCGCGCCTGAGGAAATCCTGGCCGAGCTGGCGGCCCGCCTGTATGACCGCCCGGCCGAGCACATGCGCGTGTTCGGCGTGACCGGGACCAACGGCAAGACCACGACCGCCCTGCTCACTGGCTGGTTGCTGCGGGCGGGGGGCCGGCGCGTCGCCCATTGGACCACGACTGAGGTCGACGACGGCGGCGCTCCCTTCCGGCCAGTGTGGACGACCCCG
Organism: Bacillota bacterium; assembly: GCA_035533535.1. Taxonomy (GTDB): domain Bacteria; phylum Bacillota; class Sulfobacillia; order RBS10-35; family JAJYVM01; genus JAJYVM01. The sequence goes on from DATLTP010000064.1 coordinate 5,715, forward strand.
CCTGCCCACCGACTGCACCGGTTCCTGCACGATGCGCTGCAGGCCGGGTGTGACCACGCCGTCATCGAGGTCTCCTCGCACGCCGTGGTGCAGCGCCGCACGGCGGGCATCACGTTCGCCGCCGGCATCGCCACAAACGTGAGCCCCGACCACCTGGACTTCCATAAGACGTTCGCCGCGTACGTGGCCGCCAAGCGTGCCTTCATCACGGGCCTGCCCGCAAGCGCGATCGCCGTGCTCAATGCCGACGACCCCATTGTGAGTGGGTTCGGAGCCGCGACGGCGGCCCGCCCCATCCGCTTCGGGTTCTCGCCCAACGCCGGGCTGCGGGCCCTTGACGTGCACAGCGACGCCGGTGGCACGCGCTTCACCGTGGGGGTGGCCGAGGATGTGCGCAGAGCCGATGGCTGCCTCCTGGCCCGCGGCGGCCCGCTTCGCATTCCCCTGCTGCTGCCGCTGATCGGCCGCCACAACGTGTCCAACGCCCTGGCGGCCATCGGCGCCACCCTGTGGGCCGGGGTGAGCCCTGAAGCCATCGCCGCGGCCCTGCCAGCCTTCCCAACCCCGCCCAGGCGCCTGGAGCCGCAGACGGTCGGCCCCTATACCGTCATGAACGACGTGGCCATGAACGAGGCCAGCTACGAAACGGTCCTGCGCACGGTGGCAGACCTGGCCTTCCCGCAGGTGGTGGTTGTGCACGCCGTCCGCGGCCAGCGCGGCCCCGAGATCAACGCCCGCATCGGACGCGCCCTTGCCGCCTGGAACAGCCGCCTGGTGTTCCAGCCTCTCATTGTGAGTCTGAGCCGGAGCCGCCTGCGCCGCTACCCGGTGAACTATGAGGTGACCGACGAGGAGTTGGGGGCCTTCACGGCGGCGGCGGGCGACATGACGCTGGACGTCCAGGCCGAACTCGAGGACGCGATCGCGGCCGCCTTGAACCGGCTGCAACCTGGCGGGCTGCTGCTGCTACTGGGCACGTTCGGAATGGACGATGGCCCGGCCCTGGCGGTGGAGCGGCTGCGCGCCAAGGCCGGCGCCGGCGACGCGGCTCCACGCCGCTACATGGATCAGCGCGAGCGGGACTGATTTGTTGGCGGGCCGTGCGGCCCGCCATGCCCGGTTCCGATGGCGATCGCCTCGGTGCCGGTGGCGCCCTCGACCAGCAGGTTCCACGAGTTGCGCAGCACCACGACGAACAGGCCGATGAAGACGCCCGCCGTGTCCACGGTCAGGTCGGAAGAGGACCCCCACTGGGCATTGGCCGCAAACCAGATCAGCAGCCCGTAGTTCACGAGTGGGCCGACCAGCACCACACCGTCTGCCAGAGCCGGTCGGGCGCGTCGCGGGCGAGCCCCCGCCACACGGGTATCCAGGTGCGCACGGCACGCAGCACGCCGACCGTGGCGATGCCAAGGATGAATTCGGCTTCGATCGAGGTCGGGACGGCGGGGATCAGGAAGAAGAGGCCGACGATGAACAGCAGGACCTAGATCGAGAAGGTGGACCGGGCCAGCGCCGCCCGGCGGGCGCGCATGGTCGGCGTGAGGCTGGCCGGCTCGAGCTGCATGGCCACGAACAATAGCCCGATCAGCGCGGCCGACGCGCCGGCCGCGGCTCCGAAGAACGCTGAGAAGTCGGCCAAGGCGGGCAGCCCTCCGCCCTGCCATGTTCGCCGCAGGGGGGTTGGGGCCTGCCCTGTCGAAAGCGACGTAAGGTCATTACA
>DATLTP010000065.1:0-16393 GCA_035533535.1 Bacillota bacterium
CGAAAGCTCACCCCAGTAACCGTTCTCCGGCGGGTTCACGCCGATCTCCTGGGCGACCTCGTACTTGAAGCGGTCCAACATGCCGGACGCCTCACGCACCAACGCGCGATTGCTGCTGCTTCCCTGCGCCACCCTACTCACCTCCTGCTGGATCCTGCAGGGACCCATCGGCCCTGCAGAAGCTTTGGCCGTTTTCGGCTCCGCGGCTATCCTGCCCGCCTGAGCGCGCAATTTGCTGCGAAATGGCGACGGAAGCCCCAAGAGACGGCCAGTATCTCCTCCAGGAGCCTCGGCAGACGCTGGCGAAGCGCCCCTGCATGCCGATGCTCAGAAAGCGCGTTCGCGTCCAGGGGCGAGTTCAGGGCGCCCCAGTTCCGCTATGCGGCCGCCGAGCTCGCGCGCCGGCTCAATTTGGCGGGTTTTGTCCGCAATTGCCTGGACGGCAGCGTGGAGGCGGCCGTGGAAGGCGAGGCCGACGGCGTGATGGCGTTCGTCGACTGGTGCGCGCAGGGCCCGCGAGCCGCCGCGGTCACCGGCGTCGAGGTGAGCGAGGAGTCGCCGCTCGGCGAGCGCGAGTTCCACATCTGTCCCCGCGTGCGCGCGGGAGGAACCCGCGCTTACCATAAACGGTAGGACCGGATGCGGCAGCGTAACGGCGGCGATCCGGCCGCAATCCCGCCACGATCCGGCCGTGATCCGGCCGCGATGCGGCCACGGGTCCCGACATCATCCGGCTGCCATCCGGCCACGGTCCGGCCCTCCTCTTCTTTCGCGACTTCTTTCGTGACGCGAGAGGAACCGCGCACGGCGAGGCCGAACGCCGTCAGTGGAACCCGCCCGTGCCCCAAAGTGAAGAGGAGGAGCGATCCGCCATGCCGGAACCGAGCGTCGCCTTCGCGCCCTACCTGCGGATTCGCGGCTGCGGCAGCCCCCTGTTCTCGCCCGACGGCCAGCGGATCGCGTTCATCACGAATGCAACGGGCACGACCGAACTCTGGTCGGTGCCGGCCGCCGGCGGCTGGCCGCGCCAGCTGACCTTCGGCGCCGAGCGCATCTGGGGCCTGACCTACTCCCCTGGCCCGGACGTTGCCATCATCGCGCGCGACCGCGGCGGCAACGAGCGCAACCAGCTGTTTGCCGTGGCGGGCGGCGGGGATGGGGCCGAGCGCGCCCTGACCAACCTGCCGGATGTCATCCACCACATCGGCGCCTGGTCGCCGGACGGCCGGCGCCTGTCGTTTTCCGCCAACCGCGAGCACCCCATCGACTTCACCGTTTATGTCCAGGACCTCGAGGGCGGGGCGGAGGCCAAGCCCGTCTGGCGTGGCAAGGGCCAGCACCGCGTCGCCGACTGGTCGGCCGACGGCCGCCGCCTGCTGATCAGCCACTCCAACAGCCCAAGCGACCAGGACCTGCACGTCCTCGACCTGGCGACGGGCGAGAGCCGGGTCGCCAACGCGCACATGCCCGAAGCCGTTTACCAGCAGGCGGCCTTCATCGGCGAAGGCGGCGACATGCTCTGCATCAGCGATGAGGGGCGCGAGTTCGCCGGCGTGCTGCGCATCACGGCCAATGGCGGCCGCGTCTGGATTCTCTCGCCTGAGCACGATGTCGAGGCCATGGCGCTCGACAGGAGCGGCGCCCGCATCTGTTACGCGGTGAACGAGGGTGGCTTCAGCCGCCTGCGCGTCCGCGACCTGAAGAGCGGCGACGACCGGCCCCTCCTCGGCCTGCCGGACGGCGTGCTGACGGCTCCTCCCACCTGGTCCCCGGACGGAGGCCGCATCGCCGCATCCATCGCCCGCTCGACGCGCCCGGAGGCCGTCTGGGTGGCGGACCTGCAGGCCGGCACGGCCGCCGAGGTGGCGCCGCCGACGCTGGCGGGCATCGACCCGGCGACGTTTGTGGCGCCCGAGGCCATCACCTACCCCACGTTCGACGGGCGCCGCATCCCCGCTTGGTACTACCGGCCGCAGGGGGTGAAGGGCCCGATCCCCGTGATCGTCAGCGTCCACGGCGGTCCCGAGGGCATGGAGCGCCCCGGCTTCAACGGCGTTTACCAGTACTTCCTGCGGCGCGGCTACGGCATCCTGGCCCCGAACGTGCGTGGTTCCTCTGGCTACGGCCGTACGTACGAGCACCTGGACGACCGTTTTCAGCGCATGGACTCGGTGAACGACATGGCCCATGCGGTCGCCTGGCTGAAGGCGGAGGGCGGCGCCGACCCCAAGCGGATCGCCGTGTATGGCGCTTCGTACGGCGGCTTCATGGTGATGGCAGGCGTCACGCACCACGCCGACCTCTGGGCGGCGGGGATCGACATCGTGGGCATCGTCAACCTGGAGACGCTGCTGGAGAACACGCACCCCACGCGCCGGTACCTGCGCGAGGCGGAGTATGGCTTTTTGGCCACCGACCGCGAGTTCTTCCGCCAGATCGCGCCGATCAACCACGCCGACAAGATCACGGCCCCGCTGATGGTGATCCACGGCAAGAACGACCCGCGGGTGCCGCACGAGGAGGCCGAGCAGATCGTGGGCTTCCTGCGCGCCAAGAACCGGCCCGTGGAGTTCCTGTCCTTCGACAACGAGGGCCACGGGGTGGCGCGGCTGGAGAACCGGCTGGTGGCCTACCCCGCGATTGCCGACTTCCTCGATCGCTATTTGGGCGCGCCGTCCTGACGGCCGGCGCCCCGCCCGGTTCCGGAGCGGTTGCCCTTTGTATAAGGCAGGGACCGGGACTGGTCCACCACGCGGTGCGGGATGCCCTGGTCGCGGAGGCGAGGGGCACCCGCGGCCGTCGTGGCCATGGTCGGCGCCTCCATGCCATCCACGCCGATGATCTGCCCGCCGGCCACGGTCATCCCTTCCGGGTCACCCACGATCAGGTCAGCGTCGGCGCCCGCAGTCGCTGAACTCGGGGTGACGCCGTTCCTGGCGAGGTCGCGGTGCCCGATGCGGGGGGGACAAGCCTGCCATGGCCGTGGTGGTGGACCGCCCGCGCCTGGGGCGGGGGCCACCTCCGCGATCTGCCCACCAACCACGGCCACGTCGCGGATCGCGCGCCCTCGCCGGACCATCAGGTCGCACTGCGCGCCGGAGGATTCTCAGAGCAGGAACGGAAGCCCTCAACCGGGAGGGTGGCGCCCGTGCACGACCCAAAGCGCTGCGACCGGGCCAGGTACCTGGATGTTTCGCGGATCCGGCGCCTGGTGGACGAGGGGCCGCATGACGCCCTGGTCTGCCTGTCGCCCGAGAACGTCCCGTACTTCAGCGGCTTCTACAACATGGACATCCGCCTCATTCCCGAGCGGCTGCACATCATCGTCTGGCCGAAGGGCGGCGAGCCCGCCTTCGTCGTGATGCAGCGCCGGGCAGAGCAGCTGACGACATCGCACACCTTCATCTCGGATGTGCGCGGCTACCAGGGCGAGGGCCTGGACTCCATGCGGGCCCTGGCCGAGGTGCTGGCGGAGCGGCGCGTGCGCACGCTGGGCATCGAGGGCCGTAGCTTTCCGGGCGGGCACCTGCTCGAGCTGCGACGGCTGCTGCCGAGCCTCGAGATCGGCGACGCGTACGACTTCTTCGAGGCCGTGCGCGGCGTGAAGACCCCGGCCGAGCGCGAGACGATCATCCGCGGCGCCCGCATCACCTGCGATGCCATCGACGCGGCCTTCCGGGCCGCCCGGCCGGGTGAGAGCGAGCGCCAGATCGCCGCTCGGATGCAGTACGAGATGCTGGTCCATGGAATCGACATGATCAACGCCCCGCTGCTGGCGGCGGGGCCACGGACGGGCCTGTGGCACGCACTGCCGGGTGACCACGCGGTGGAGCCCGGGATGCTGATCAAGACCGACTCCGGCGGGTACATCGACGGGTACTACTCGGACATCGCCCGGACCGTTGTGATGGGGCGCGCGACCCCGCGCCAGCGCGACATGCATGCCAAGTGCACCGAGATCAAGCATCGCGTGGTGGCGGCCATGAAGCCGGGGCTGACGGCCGCCGAGCTGGCCGAGATCGGCCGCGCCGCCTACCGCGACCTCAACCTGGAGTTCAGGTGGGCCATCCTGGGCCACAGCATCGGCCTGGCCATCCACGAGGCGCCGCAGATCTACCCGTGGGTGAACACGCCCCTGGAGGCCGGCATGATGATGATGATCGAGGTCGGCTACAGCGATCCGCCGGAGGACAGCTACCACGTGGAGGACCTGGTCGAGGTGACGGCCACCGGCGCGGTTTACCGGACGGACGCGAGCGCTCATGAAAGTATCTGGGAACTGGGGCTTTAGATCAGAAGGAGCACCAGAGCGGTAGCGATGCCGTCCCGCGACCAGGCCTCAAGGTGTTGAGCATCCAGGTCACGGTCCCCGTCGCCGTCGTCCTGCTGATCGTGGTGCTGCTGCTCATTGACAGGCGCTTTCCGCCGAAAAAGCCGAACGCCTAGCCCCTCCTTGATCAAAGGCTAGGCGTTCGACCAACCGTCCCAAACGCTGACCGGGACCGTGGGGCGGAGCGTGTGAGGAGCACGCTCCGTTTGCATGATCGGACCTGCGGCACCGTGGGTCAACGACGGCTGTGCACCTCATCCGGCGGGCCCAAACCGGCTGCCGCCAGGGCGGCGGCCAGGTGGTCGTGGATCGTCAGCGGAAGAGCGGCGCAAACACGAGCGCCACAATCGCCATCAGCTTGACCAGGATGTTGAGGGCAGGGCCGGCCGTGTCCTTGAACGGGTCCCCCACCGTGTCGCCGATCACGGCTGCGGCGTGGGCGGGAGTGCCCTTGCCGCCGTAGGCGCCGGCCTCGATGGCCTTCTTGGCATTGTCCATGGCGCCGCCGGAGTTGGCCATCTGGATGGCCAGGAGCACGCCGGTCACCAGCGAGCCGGCCAGCAGCCCGGCCAGGGCCTCGCGGCCCAGCACGAAGCCGACGATCAGGGGCAGGGCGACGGCCAGGGCACCGGGCGCCCGCATTTCCGCCAGTGCGGCCGCCGTGCTGATATCGACGCAGCGGGCGTAGTCCGGCTTGCCCGTGCCCTGCAGGAGGCCGGGGATCTCGCGGAACTGGCGGCGCACCTCCGCCACCATGCGGCCGGCGGCCCGGCCGACAGCCCGCATGGCCATGGCGGAAAACAGGTAGGGCAGCATGCCGCCCAGCAGCAGGCCCGCGATCACGCGCGGGGCCAGCAGGTCGACCTGGACGATGTGGGCCTCGGCGGCGTAGGCGGCGAACAGGGCCAGGGCCGTCAGCGCCGCGGAGCCCACGGCCACGCCCTTGCCGATGGCGGCCGTGGTGTTGCCGGCCGAGTCCAGGGCATCGGTGCGCTCACGCACCTCCGGCGGCAGGTGGGCCATCTCGGCGATGCCGCCCGCGTTGTCCGCGATGGGTCCGTAGGCGTCCACGGTCAGGGTCATCGCCGTGGTCGCGAGCATGCCGACGGCGGCCAGGGCCACGCCATACAGCCCCGCGCACTCGTAAGCACCGAGCATGCCCAGGGCGACGGTCAGGGCCGGCCAGGCGGTGCTGACCATGCCGACGGCCAGGCCCGCGATCAGCAGCGTCGCCGCGCCGGTCTGGCTGGCCTCGGCGATCCCCGCCACAGGGCGTCCTCTGGCGGATGTGTAGTGCTCGGTCAAAAGGCCAATGGCCACGGCGACGCCGAGGCCACAGGCCACCGCACCGAACAGGCGGGGCTGGTGATAGCCCAAAACTGTGATGCCGAAGGCAGCCACAAGGAAGAGTCCCTCCGCCGCAATGGTCGCCATGCGCAGGAGCGCGCCAGGGTCGCGTCGATTCCCGGGGCGCATAAGCGCCCCGGCACAAATGCACGCCAACAGCCCCGCCACGCACAACCAGAGCGGGATGGCCAGAGCGGATGTGCCAAGCGGCTTGACCAGGGCGCCGATGGCCAGGGCCGCGATCAGCGAGCCGACAAACGACTCGAAGAGGTCGGCGCCCATGCCAGCGACATCACCCACGTTGTCGCCCACATTGTCAGCGATCACCGCCGGGTTGCGGGGGTCGTCCTCCGGGATGCCCGCTTCGATCTTGCCGACCAGGTCGGCGCCCACATCGGCGCCCTTGGTATAGATGCCGCCGGCGACCCGGGCGAACAGGGCGACGGAGCTTGCGCCCAGGGCAAAGCCGTTGACGGCCGCCAGCGAGCCGGGCTGGGTGGGGTCGGCGAAGACGAGCACGCAGACGCTGACGCCCAGCAGGCCGAGGCCGGTGACGGTGAAGCCCATCACCGAGCCGCCGGCGAACGCCAGGCGCAGGGATTCGCCGAGGCCCTTGCGGGCGGCCTCCGCGGTCCGCACGTTCGCCGTCACGGCGGCGCGCATGCCGGCGTACCCGGCGAGAAGCGAGCAAGCGGCGCCGGCGAGGAAGGTGATGGCGGTGGCCGGAGGGAGCAGGCCGTGGCCGCTGCTGGCCAGGGCCACGATGACGGCTGCGAGGACCAGCACGAAGATGGCCACGGCGCGGTAGGCTCGGCGCAGGAAGGCGGCGGCGCCCTGGGCGATGGCGGAGGCGATGGCCTGCATCTCCGGGGAGCCGGCGGGCGCGGCGCGAACGCGGGCAAAGGCGGCGTACGCCCAGATCAGGGCCACGACCGCCGCGACCGGCGCAACAGCGAAGGCGGCTTCGGACATATGGTCGACCCCCCTCTGCCGGCGGCCTCAGCCGGCGGTTGGTCCATGCCTATGGCGCGCATGGACGCGCCAGAAGGAAGCGGCACGGCGACAGGGGAAGCCTTCCGCACATGGACTGGCGGCTCGTGGCAATCGTCCTGTCACTTGGGTTGGACACCTTTGCGGTCTCCGTCGGGCTCGGGCTCGGCGGGACGATGACCCTCCGGCGGCGAATGGTCGTGGCGTTGGCATTCGCGGCGGCGGAGGCGGCCATGCCCCTCATCGGGGTGGCCGCCGGACTGCTGCTGGGCCACTTCATCGGCGGCTGGGGCAATGTCGTGGCCGGCCTCGTCCTCGTCGTGCTGGGCATCCACATGCTGCGGGAGACTGAGGGCGGCATCGAGGGCGGGATGCCCGGCGGCAGCCTCTTCATGGCGGCCCTCGCCATCAGCACGGACGAGGTGGCCGCAGGGCTGTCGCTTGGGGCCCTTGGCCTGCCCGTCGGCCTGACGTCGCTGCTCGTGGGGATCCAGGCCTTTGCGCTCACCCTGCTGGGCGTGGCGGTCGGCCGCGCCGTCGGCGAGCGCATCCGCGAGGGCGCGGAACGGCTGGGGGCCGTGGTGCTGATGGCCCTGGGCGTGCTCATCCTCATCCAGGAGGTTCCACGCGTTCTGCGTTAGGAGGTCGGCGGCGGTGCATGGAGATATCGACGAGCCCCGGATCGCCCGTTGGTTGTTCGGCCGTTCGGAGTCTGCCTGGATCTGGCTCATCCTGCGCGTCTATGTCGGGTACCAGTGGGCCGTGGCGGGATGGGGCAAGCTTCGCACCCCCGCGTGGGCCTCGGGGGCGGAGCTGGGCGGCTTCATCAAGGGCGCCGTGGGGAAGGCAAGCGGCAGCAACCCGGCCGTGCAGGGCTGGTACGCGGGGTTTCTCCGGAGCACGGTTCTGCCGCACCTGGGGCTCTGGGCGCCGCTGGTGGCCTCGGGGGAGTTCCTGGTCGGCTGCGCGCTGGTGCTCGGCCTATTCACCGGCATTGCGGCGTTTGTCGGCGGCTTCATGAACGTCAGCTACCTGCTGGCGGGCACGGTGAGCACCAACCCGATCCTGTTCGTCATCGCCACCTGGCTTGTGCTGGCCTGGCGCGTGGCGGGCTGGTGGGGGCTGGACCGCTTCATCCTGCCGGCGCTCGGCACGCCGTGGCGGCCGGGGCCGGCCCTGCACCCCCGCGGGCGGCTTTAGTGGCCGCTCTGCTGCAGGTAGGCCATCACGATGGCCAGCGCCATGAAGAGCACGGCGAGGATCACCGTCAACCGCGAGAGGAAGTCGTCGACGCCCTTCTTCTTGCCGAAGAAGGTCTCGGCGCCGCCGCTGATGGCGCCCGAGAGGCCGGCGCTGCGGCCGGACTGCAGCAGGACGGCCGCGATCAGCCCGACCGAGATGACCAGGAGCAGAATCAGAAGTGCCGTGGACACGGGTCATGCACACTCCTTGCCGCGCCAGAAAATCGCTTTATCATATCACACACGGATATCACAGCCGGCGCCGCCAGCCGTCAAAGCGCTGCGCGCCCCCCAGCTCGTCCGCGATGCGCAGCAACTCATTGTACTTTGCGACGCGCTCGCCGCGCGCCGGGGCGCCTGCCTTGATTTGGCCGCAGCCACTGGCGACGGCGAGATGCGCGATCGTGGCGTCGTCCGTCTCGCCCGAGCGGTGGGACATGACGGCGCCGTACCCGGCCCGCGCCGCCATCCGCATGGCCGCGAAGGTCTCGGTGAGCGTGCCGATCTGGTTCGGCTTGATCAGGATGGCGTTGGCGACGCCGGACTCGATGCCGCGGCGCAGTAAGGCGGTGTTTGTGACGAAGACGTCATCGCCGACCAGCTGCAGCCGCCGGCCCAGCGTTGCGGTGAGCGCGGCCCAGCCCTCCCAGTCGTCCTCGGCCATGCCGTCCTCGATCGAGATCAGCGGGTAACGGCCCGCCCAGGCCGTGTAGCGGTCGATGAGCTGGCCGGCATCGCACGCGCTGCCCTCGAATTGGTAGGCGCCCTGCTTATGGAACTCGCTCGCCGCGGGATCCATGGCGATGGCCACCTGCTCGCCGGGACGGTAGCCGGCCCGCTCAATGGCCGCCAGGAGCAGGTCGAGGGCGTCCTCGGTCCGTCTCAGGTCCGGCGCGAAGCCGCCCTCATCCCCGACCCCGGTGGCAAGGCCGCGCTCCACCAGCAGGCGGTGCAGGCTGTGGTAGACCTCCACGGCGGCGCGCAGAGCCTCGGAAAAGCTGCTCAGGCCATGCGGCACCAGCATGAACTCCTGCACGTCGAGCCCGTTGTCGGCGTGGCGGCCGCCGTTGATGACGTTGAGCAGGGGCACGGGCAGCTCGGCGGCCAGGGCGCCTCCCAGGTATCGGTAAAGGGGGATGCCCTGGGCACGCGCACCCGCATGGGCGCAGGCCAGCGACACACCCAGCAGGGCGTTGGCGCCCAGGCGGGACTTGTCCGGCGTGCCGTCCTGGGCCGCCAGGGCGGCGTCGAGGCCAGCCTGGTCCTCCACGGGGCGGCCGAGGATGGCGGCCGCGATCTCGCCGCGCACGGCGCCCACCGCCTGGCGGACGCCCCGGCCCAGGTAGCGGGGACCGCCGTCCCGCCGCTCGCTGGCCTCCCGCGAGCCGGTGGAGGCACCGGATGGCACGGCGGCACGCCCGAGCACGCCGCCCTCTGCCTGCAGCACAACCTCCACGGTGGGGTTGCCCCTGGAGTCCAGAATCTCACGGGCATGCACGGCGACGATCTTGCTCACCGGCGGTTCCCTCCGATCAGATCAAGGAGCGGCCGGTCATGGCCGCGGGCTGCTGCAGGCCAAGCAGGCGCAGCAGGGTCGGGGCGGCGTCGGCCAGCCGGCCGCCCGAGCGTAGCTGGACCTGGTCGTCCGTCACCAGGATGCAGGGCACCGGGTTGGTGGTATGCGCCGTGTGGGGCCGGCCGGTCTCGGGGTCGACCATGACCTCGGCGTTGCCGTGGTCAGCCAGGATCAGGCAGGCCCCGCCCGCCCCGCGGATGGCCTCCACCACATCGCCCAGGCAGCCGTCGACGGCCTCGCAGGCGGCGATGGCCGCCTCCAGGCTGCCCGTGTGCCCCACCATGTCGGCGTTGGCGAAGTTGAGGACGACCAGGGACAGCCCGCCGGCGGCAATGGCGGCGCAGGCCCGATCCGCCACCTCGCGGGCGCTCATCTCCGGCTGCAGGTCGTAGGTCGCCACCTTGGGCGACGGGACCAGAATGCGCTCCTCGCCCGGCAGCTTGGTTTCATCGCCCCCGCTGAAGAAGTACGTGACGTGCGGGTACTTCTCCGTCTCGGCGATGCGCAGTTGGCGCAGCCCCGCCTTGGCCACGACGGCGCCGAGGCCGTCCTGAATGCTCTCGCGGGGGAAGGCCGTCGGCAGGGGGAAGCTGGCGTCGTAGTTCGTGAAGGTGGCGGCCCGCAGCTTCGGGACGCGCGGCCGCTTGAACCCGTCGAAGTCCGGATGCAGCAGGGCGCGGGTGATCTGGCGCATGCGGTCGGCCCGGAAATTGAAGCAGATCACCACGTCGCCGTCCTGCATGGGGACGGGCTCCCCCACCACCGTGGGCTGGATGAACTCGTCCGTCTCACCCCGCGCATAGGCCTGCTGGATGGCGGCCTCGGCGGTCGGCGCGCGCCGGCCCTCGCCGAGCACCAGGGCGCGATAGGCCGCCTCCTCCCGCTCCCAGCGGTGGTCGCGGTCCATGGCGTAGTAGCGCCCGATGACTGTCGCCACGCGGTGCTCGCCAAGCTGGTGGAGGTAGCCGGGCGCGCTGTCCGGCGGCGTGTCGCGGCCGTCGGTGAGGACGTGGACAAACACATCGGCCACGCCCTGCCGGCCGGCCATCTCCAGGAGGGCCTGCAGGTGGCGAATGTGGCTGTGCACGCCGCCGTCCGAGAGCAGGCCGAGCAGGTGCAGGTGGCGGGTTTTCCCCGCCTCCATCGCCTCGCGCAACACCTTGTTCTCAAAGAAGGAGCCATCGGCGATGGCATGGTCGATGCGGGGCAGTTCCTGCATCACGACGCGGCCCGCGCCGAGGTTGAGGTGCCCGACCTCGCTGTTGCCCATTTGTCCCGCCGGGAGGCCGACGTCCTCGCCCGAGGCGGTCAACAGGGTGTGTGGGTAGCGCCCCCACAGCTCATCAAAGCGGGGGGTGGCGGCCTGGGCCACGGCGTTGCCCTCGCGCGCCTCGCGGTAGCCCCACCCGTCCAGGATGATCAGGGCAGCCAGGCTCATGACGCCGCCTCGGCCGCGGCCACGATGGCCGCAAAGGCGGCCGCGTCGAGGCTGGCGCCGCCCACCAGGGCGCCATCGGTGACCGTGAAGTAGCCGGCGGCGTTCGCGGCCGTGACGGACCCGCCATATAGGACCAGGACCTCGGCGCCGGCGGCCGAGCGAATGGTCTCCGCCGCCTCGCGGGCATCGTCCACCGAGGCGGCACGCCCGGTGCCGATGGCCCAAAGAGGCTCATAGGCCACCACGCACCCGGGCTGGAAGGCCGCCTCCACCTGGGCGCGGATACGCCGCTGGGCGAAGCCGGCGTCCCGCTCCTCCAGGGTCTCGCCGATGCAAAGCACCGGGATCAGGCCGGACGCCTGCGCGGCCTTCACTTTCGCGGCCACGGACGCGTCCGTGTCGCCGAAGAGCCGGCGCCGCTCCGAGTGGCCGACGATCACATGCGTGCAGCCCATGTCGAGCAGCATCTTGGCCGAGACGGCGCCTGTGAAGGCGCCCTTGGCCTCCCAATAGAGGTCCTGGCCGCCGAGGGCGATCGCGCTGCCCGCGATGGCCTCCCCCACCTCGCGCAGGTACGGGAAGGCCGGGCACAGCAGCACCCCGACCTTGGGCGCGCCGATCCGGTCTGCAATGGCGGCCGCCAATTGGCGGCCACCGTCGTTCATCTTCCAATTGCCGGCGATGAGCTTCATGCGTCCTGCAGGGCGGCGATGCCCGGGAGGGTCTTGCCCTCGATGAACTCCAGCGAGGCGCCGCCACCTGTGGAGATGTGCCCCACCCGGTCCGCCATGCCCAGGCGGTTCAGCGCCGCGATCGAATCCCCGCCGCCCACCACGCTGAAGGCCCGCGATTCTGCCACGGCCCGCGCCACGTGCTGGGTGCCGACCGCGAAGTTCGGCCACTCGGCCACCCCAAGCGGGCCGTTCCAGAAGATCGTCTTGGCGCCCTTCAGGGCGAGCGCGAACCGCTCCGCCGTCATGGGGCCGATGTCCATGGCGATCCAGTCGTCTGGGACCGCGCCCACGTCCACCGTGCGGTGGTCGGGGTCGGCCAGGAAGTAGTCGCCGACCACCAGGTCGATGGGCAGCTCAAGGTTGACGCCCCGCTCCTTGGCCTGGGCGATCACATGCTCGGCCTCGGCGAGCTTTCCCCTCTCCACGAGCGAGCTGCCGAGGCGATAGCCAAGGGCCGCCAGGAACGTGTTGGCCATGCCGCCGCCGATCAGCAGGCTGTCGACCCGCTGCAGCAGGCTGCCCAGCACGCTGAGCTTGTCCGAGACCTTGGCGCCGCCGACGATGGCGACGAACGGGTGCTCCGGCTCCAGGAGCCGGGAGAGCATGGCGATCTCCTTCTCCATCAGGAGACCGGCGACGGCGGGCAGGAAGGCCGCCACGCCGGCAGTCGAGGCGTGGGCCCGGTGGGCGGCGCTGAAGGCGTCGTTGACGAAGAGTTCGGCCAGGCCCGCCAGGGCGCGCGCGAAGGCGGTGTCGCACCTCTCCTCCTCGGGGTAGAAGCGGGTGTTCTCGAGCAGCAGGATCCCGCCCGGCAGCAGGCTGTCGGCCGCGCGGCGGGCCCGCGGGCCGATGGTGTCCGGACAGAACTGAACCGGCCGCTCGAGGTGCGCCTGCAGCACGGCTGCGATGGGCTTGAGGCTGAGCGCCGGCGTCCGGCCCTTCGGGCGGCCCAGGTGGCTGCAAAGCACGATCCGCGCCCGCTGGGCGATCAGGTACTCGATCGTCGGCAGGTGGGCGCGGATACGCGTGTCATCCTCGACCCGCTGACCCTGGAGGGGAACGTTGAAGTCGCAGCGCACCAACACCGTGCGCCCCGCCACGGGCACGTCGCGGACCGTCCGCTTCGCCACTTGCCCTCTAGACCCCGGCCTTGGCGATCAGGGCAAACAGGTCGACCAGGCGGGCGCTGTAGCCCCACTCGTTGTCGTACCAGGAGATGACCTTGACCATGTGCCCGTCCAGGACCTGGGTCAGCGGCAGGTCGACGATCCCCGAGTGGGGATCGGCCTTGAAGTCGGAGGAGACGACCGGCCCCTCGCTGATCCCGAGGTAGCCGGCAAGCGGACCCGCTGCCGCTGCCTGCTTGAAGGCCTCGTTCGCCGACTGCACGCTCACCTCGCGCTCGACATCGGCCACCAGGTCGACCACGGAGACGACCGGCGTGGGCACCCGCAGGGAGAAGGCGTTCATGTGGCCCTTGAGGTGCGGCAGGGCCTTCTCTACGGCCTTGCTGGCGCCGGAGGACGTCGGGATGATGTTCGTCGCCGCAGCCCGGGCCCGGCGCAGGTCGCTGTGCGGCGCGTCCAGCAGGCGCTGGTCCGAGGTGTAGGAGTGGACGGTGCTGCACATGGCGCGGTTGATGTGGAAGGCGTCGTCCAGGGCCTTGGCCGTCACGGCCAGGCAGTTGGTCGTGCAGGAGGCGTTGCTGATGATCCGGTGGTGGGCGGGGTCATACTCGCCCTCGTTCACGCCCATGACGATCGTGACGTCCTCGCCCGTCCCCGGGGCGGAGATGACGACCTTCTTGGCGCCGCCGCTGGTGATGTGGGCGCCGGCCTTGGCCGCGTCGGTGAACAGGCCGGTGGACTCCAGCACCACGTCGACGCCGAGGCTGTGCCAGGGAATCGCGCCGGGGTCGCGCTCCGCGAAGACCTTGATGGCATGGCCGGCCACAAGGAGCGTCTGGCCCTCCGTGGCGACCTCCTCCGCAAACGTGCCGTAGTTGCTGTCGTGCTTCAGCAGGTGGGCCGCGACGGCGACGTTGCCGATCTCGTTGAAGGCGACGACCTCGAGGTCCTTGCGCCCCCACACCTGACGGAAAAACCGCTTGCCGATGGCACCGAATCCGTTGATCCCGATCCGCAGCGCCAAACCGAGCGCCCCCCTTTGCATTGTCCGCGCGGGGATACCGCGCGGGGATGCCGATTCGAGAATAGGAACCCCCTCATTATCCCTGACCCTGGCGCAGGTGTTCAACCGGCATGCGGACGGGCCAATATGGCCCCCGTGAGGCGCACAAGCAAGCCGCGAGCGGGGTACAGGGCCACTGCCGCCACCAAATTGAACATCAGGTGCGCGTTGGCCAGCTGCCGGGCCGGGAAGGCGCTGCTGCTTGCGACCAGGGCCGCGAACGGCCCGAGCAGCGCCATGAAGACCAGGCCGCCGCACAGGTTGAAGAGCAGGTGGAACAGGGCGGCCCGCCGGCCTGAGCGTCCGGTGCCCAGGCTGACCAGCAGCGTGTCGGTTGTTGTGCCGATGTTGGCGCCCAGGACGACGGGCAGGGCGGCCGCCAGCGGAAGCAGCCCGTGCTCGGCCAGGCCCTGCAGCACACCCAGGGTCACGCTGCTGCTCAGGGCCACGGTGGCCAGGGCCGTGCCCACGCCCAGCCCAGCCCAGGGCCGCTGCGCCAGCAGGAGCATCGAGCCCGGAAACCAGGGCTGCGTATGCAGGGGGGCCAGGGCGAGATCCAGCAGCGCGAGGCCGCCCAGGAGGCAGCCAAAGCCGGCCAGTCCGGCGCCGAGGGCCCGCCGCTTGCGGCCCAGGGTCAACAGGATCCCGCCGGCGGCGACCACCGGTAGCCACAGCAGCGGGCCCGGCCGCCAGGATAGGATCTGGACCGAGACCGTGGCGCCGACGTTGGCGCCGATGATGGCGGCGGCCGCGGTATCCAGGTCCAGCGCATCGGCGTGCACCAGCCCGACGATGGCCATGGTCGTGACGCTGCTCGAGTGGATGAGGCCCGTCGCCAGAGCGGCGGCCAGCAGCGCGGGGAGGGGCCGGCCGATGAGGCGGCCGAGGCTCCGGCGGACGCCGTCCGACTGCTCGCGCAGACCCGTGGCCCCCAGGCGCATGCCCAGCAGGAGCAGGCCGATGCCGGCGGCCGCGGCAAGCCAAGCGGAGATGCGCAGGCCCCCGCCTGAAATCGATATGGTCTCCGCTTGGCGGCCATGCCCCCCGGGGCCGTCCGGCCGGAAGGGACCACCCGCGGTGTGCAGGGGCGCCGCGGCCCGGCAGTGCCGGGCGGGAGCCTCCGCCAAACCCCAGATCCCGGCTGCCAGCGTCCGTGGCGGGCGGCGCATCGCCGCCCGCGCAGAGGCGACCGGGGCGGCCCCGGCGAACCCCCCGCCATGACCTACGTGCTTTCCGGCGGAGCCGTCCTCGACGGGCGTGGCGGGCGCATCCCGCATGGTACCGTCGTCCTCCGCGACGGGCGCATCGCGGCCGTCGGATCATCCGGGCAGGTCCCGGAGCCCACCACTGGCGAGCGCATCGACACCAGCGGGCGCACCGTCCTCCCCGGGCTCTTCGACGCGCACGTCCACGTCTTCGCCCACGCCGGCGAGCACGCGTACAACCCGCGCACCTGGCCCATCACCACCTTCGTCGAGGAGCAGCTGCTCCACGCGGCGGCCAACGCGCGCCTGGCTCTGGAATGCGGCATCACCACCCTGCGCGACATGGCGGGCGGCCGGCCGGAGGTGGCGCTGCGGCACGCGCTGGACGACGGAGTCCTGGCGGGGCCGCGCCTGGTGACCTCCGGCTTCATCGGCATGACGGGCGGCCACGGGGACCTCTTCTTCCCGCCGTCGCTGGACCGGCGGCCCTTCCCCGTCGCCGACGGGCCCGACGCCTGCCGGGCGGCCGTGCGGGCGCATGTGCGCGACGGGGTGGACCTGATCAAGATCTGCACGAGCGGCGGGGTGCTGTCGCTGGGGGACGCGGTCGCATGGCGCAACTACACGGACGCCGAGGTGGCGGCGGTCGTCGACGAGGCGCACGCGCTGGGGCGGCGGGTGGCCGTGCACGCGCACTCGCGGGCGGGGATCGCGCAGGCGCTGGCGGCCGGCGTCGACACCATCGAGCACGGGACGGAGCTGGACGACGAGCTGGCCGCTGGCATGGCGGCTGCGGGCTGCCACCTCTGCCCCACCCTGACCATCACCTCGTACCTGGTCGCGGAGGGCGCCGCGCGCGGGATTGAGGCCGAAGCGCTGGAGAAGGCGCGGGCCGCGCATGCGCGGCACCGCGAAGCCATGCTGGCAGCTCGGCGCGCCGGGGTGAAGATGTTCGCCGGGACGGACTCCTGCAACGCCATGCCCTTCGGGCGGCACACGCAGGAGCTGGCGCTGCTGGTCTCAGAGGTGGGCCTGACGCCGATGGAGGCGATCGTGGCGGCCACGTCCACGGCCGCCGCGGCCTGCGGGCTTGCGGGGAAGACGGGCGAGCTGCGGGCTGGCCTGCTGGCGGACGTCGTCGTGGTGGACGGGGACCCGCTGGCGGACATCGGGATCCTGCAGGACCGGGATCGAATCGTGGGCGTCTTCCGCGACGGGCGGCTGCTGGTGGACCGCGGGGTGCGCGTGCCGGCGGCGGGCTCCCGCAGGGGGGAGGGGGCCCGCAGGGGGGCGGGCTCCCGCAGGGGGCGGGCTCCCGCAGGGGGCGGGCTCCCGCAGGGGG
>DATLTP010000066.1:0-11309 GCA_035533535.1 Bacillota bacterium
CCACGCGCTCGGCTGTACTTCCGATCATCAGGCTGGACGTCCGTGGCCTGCCAGAAGTGCGACCGCACGGTGATGGTGGAAGAGGAACACCAACTCGATGACATACGCTGCGGCCGTGCCGCGGCTGGAGGTGGCGGCGGCGCGTGGACAAGCACTACGTGATAGTCGGGGTGCGCCGCCGAATTGCTCTGCCCCAGCTTGAGGAGGTCGCACCCACTGCGGCGCCTCGTCGCGCTGGTCACCGCCCAAGTGCGTGACTCAGGACACAGCCGAATCGCCGATATCTCCGCCGCAGCCGGCGCCCCAGCCTGGTCATCCCCGCCCCGGCAGCCCGCAGGCGAGACGCCAGCCTAGTGCGGATCCACCGTCACCCGGCTGTAGTCGTTGAAGGTGACCTGGCCCATGGCCTCTGTCCACGGCAGGCCGTGCACGTACGTGGCGCTGGCCAGGTCCGTCTCCACCTCGACCAGCGGCAGGATGGGCAAATCGGGCAGCGCCAGCGCCTGCACCTCCTGGTAGAGCGGCCCCCGCGCCGCCACGCCCGTCAGCTGGCTCGCCTGGGCCAGCAGCGCGTCGATGGACGGGTTGTCGTAGCCCATCATGTTCTCGGCCCCGCCCTTGCCGATGCGGTCCGCCAACTGTGCCGGGTCCGGCCCCTGAAAGCCATCCAGCAGCGTCAGGTCGAAGCCGGGGTTACTGCCGGCCAGCCGCGCCTTGTAGGTCGGGCCGTCAACCTGGTCCAACCGGACGCTCAGACCCACCCGGTCCAGCTGGTCCCGCACGTTGGCCGCGATCTGGCCGTACGGCGAGCCCGTGAAATACAGCAGGTCCACCGGGGTGCCGGCCGCGACCCCGGCCCCCGCCAGCAGCCGCGACGCCGCGGCAGGGTCATAGCTGGGCAGCTGGGCCTCCGCGTCGTAGGCCCAGGCGAACACCGGGGTGTACATGCCCTGGGCCACCCGGCCCACCCCGCCCAGCGCCTGCGTCAGGACCTGCTGGCGGTCCACGGCCGCGGCCACGGCCTGGCGGAAGGCCAGCAGGCTCCCCGGCCGGCGCCGGAAGTTGAAGGCGAGGTAGTAGCGGCTCGGGGCCAGGAACCGGGTGACCTGCACCTGCGGATTCTTGGCCAGCTGGCCGAGGGCTGCGGCTGGCACCGTGTCCGCGTCCACGTCCGCCTGTCCCGACGCCACGGCCTGGACGGCGGCGGCCGAATCGGCCAGGAAGCGGAACACCACCCGCGAAACGGCCGGCGCGCCCTTCCAGTACCGCGGGTTGGCCACCAGCGTCAGCCGGCTGCCGCGCTGCCAGTCGGAGAAGATGAACGGGCCCGTGCCCACCGGGTGCGTGTTGGCGGGATTTGTGAGCCAGTCCGTCCCCTGGTAGACGTGCTGCGGGAGAATGAAGGTGCCATACCACGCCAGAAAGCCGAGGAAGGCCGCGTCCGGGTGCTTGAGCGTCATGACGACGGTGCCCGCGTCCGGCGCCGCCACCTGGTCGATCGCGCTGAGGCTGGAGGCGGCCACCCCGTGGTCCGCCAGAATGTGGTCCATGGTCCACACCACGTCGGCTGACGTGAACGGCTGCCCGTCGCTCCAGGTGACGCCCGCGGCCAGATGAAAGGTGTACTGCCGCCCGTCGGGGCTGACGTCCCAACTGCTGGCCAGATCCGGGATGACGTCGTAGCCATAGTCCAACGTGACGAGCTTGTTGTAGATGTTCTGCTCGATGGCGTAGCCAGGGTCGTTGATGCGCGCGTCGGGCTGCAGGTCGACGGGCTCGCTCGCCAGCGCCACGGTCAGCGTGGGCGGCTGTGCGGCCGGCGTGGCGGGCGCCGCCAGGGCAGGCACCGCGACGGCGCGGGTCGGGACGGTGCCACACCCGCCGAGGACAAGTCCGGCCAGCAGGGCCCAGGTCGCTGATCTCCGCCCAAAGGTCGCCACAGGGCGAAGTTTCGACAGGTTGGGCCCATGACCCTCGTTTGCGGCCATCCGGCAGCGAAGCCTATCCTGCAGAGGGTGAGTTGACCATTACGCGCCCCCGCTGGATCGCGATATTGCTTACCATCCTGCTGCTGTTGCCAGCCCTGACGACGGCGGCGGCCCCGACATTCACGGACATCAACGGCCTGTGGGATGCGGCGGACGTGCGGCTGCTGGCGGCCGATGGCGTGGTGACGGGCGAGCCGGGCGGCCTCTTCCTGCCCGCCGCCGCCGTGAGCCGCGCGGAGTTCGCCACCATGCTGGCGCGCGGGCTCGGGCTTGCCATGCCGGCAGCGACCGCACCCGTGTTCAAGGACGTGCCCGCCACGTTTTGGGGCGCCGCCGCAGTCGCGGCGGCGCGTCAAGCCGGCTTCATGCGGGGTGTGGGGAACGATCTGTTCCTGCCCGCCGCACCGGTCACCCGCGCCCAGGCCGTGCTCGCCGTCACGGAGGCGCTGAAGCTCCCGGCGGCGCAGCAGCCGGCGGCCTTCACCGACTCCGCGGCGATCCCGTCCTGGGCCGCGTCCGCCGTCGGTGCCGCCGTGGCCGCTGCACTGCTCACCGGCTACCCGGACGGCAGCTTCCGGCCCGCCGCCCTCCTCACCCGGGCGGACGCCGCCCACCTGCTCGCCCTGGTCCTCGCCCGGCTGCATACGCCGGCCGCGCCGCAGGGCACCTACCTTACGGCCTACCGCGACCACGCCGACGTGGCCTGGCAGACGGTCTCGGGCGCCGTCTACTACGCGGTCGACCGCATGGCCCCCGGAGGCGCCTGGCAGCAGGCCGGCACCACCTCCGACACGGTCTGGGGCGACTACCAGGCCGATCCGGGGACGCCTTACGCGTACCGGGTGCGCGCGGTGAGCGGCGACGGGTTCTCCTCGCCGGCGGGCGCCACCGTGGATGAGCCGCCCCTCACCGCCACCGAGGCGGGGTGGACGAGCGGCTGGGGCTTCTCGGTGGCCACCGTGCTGGGCCTGCAGGGCGCCACGGCCGGGGGCGTGGGGACGCCGCTCGGCCTCGGCGGGCTGAAGGTCTCTGCCCTGCCGGCCCTGCCCGCCGCGGTGACGGCGCCATCCCAGGCACCCACCCTGCTGTTCAGCGACAACCCAGAGACAGTGAGCCAGCCGGAGATCCTGTACCAGGCTACGGTGAGCGGGCCAGCGCGCCTGTACTACGACCACACAAACGCCACCGGCGCCACGGCCCATTTCGTGGTGCTCATCACCAACCAGGGCTCGGCCCCCGTCACCTACGCGGTGGACCGCTGGCTGGAGACGACCTCGGGTGGCCCGAAGGCCCAGGGCGAAACGGTTGCGGCCGGATTGCTGGCGCCCGCCGGCATCATCGTGGCCAGTGGCAGCCTCCAGCCCGGCGCCACCGTGCCGCTTGACCCGGCTGAGGCGAGCATCGCCATCCCGCCGGGCACCGGCGTGCAGGGCGCCTACGACGTGACCCTCGGCGGTCCGGCCCAGGTTACGTTCGCGCTGATGAACGACGCCCAGGCCGTGGCCCCGGCCCGGACGCTCCAATCGGGCGAGCTGCAGCTGGCGAGCGATGGGGACGGCGCCGGGCGCGGCACCTACACCGCCGCCGCCCGCGACATCGCCCTGACCCCGTCGGCGGTGCAGCCGGAGGCCCTGGTCCTGGCGGACGGCAAGGCCGACCCGTACCTCACGGGCACCGACGCCACGACCGGCAAATCCACCACGGATTACGGCAACTACGGCGTGACCTACCGCATCACGGGCACGCCTTCGGTGAGCACGGTGCTGGTCGCCGTGCCGGTGGGCGGCGATTACTACGGCGCCCTGGCTGCGGGAGGCCGGGTCTACCTGGCCCCGCGCTACGTGCTGCCCTCGGATGGCAGCACCGGCTTCCTGGTGGCCGTCTGGCCAGCGGGCCAGGCCTCGGAGGTGGACTGGGTGCCGCCAGCGGCCTCCTATCTCCCCCTGGTTCTCATCAGCATCCCGATGCAATAGCTCCGCGGCAGACGTATAATAACGTCTGTCACGGAACGAAGTGCTGTGGGAGCGATGCGTGACGGCGACCTTCAAGGCGCTCCGCCGCCACCGGAACTACCGCCTGTTCTGGTTCGGCCAGCTGATCTCGGTCACCGGCACCTGGCTGCAGAGCACGGGCCAAGCCTGGCTCGTGCTGAAGATGACGGGCTCCGCCCTCGACCTGGGACTCGTCGCCGCCTGCCAGTACGTGCCCATCCTGCTCTTCGGCCTGGCGGGCGGCGTCTTCGCCGACCGCTTCGACAAGCGGCGGGCCCTCATCTTCACCCAGAGCAGCAACGCCGTGCTCGCCCTGATCCTGGCCGTGCTCACCTCGACGGGCGCCGTCCGCCTCTGGGAGGTCTTCGTGCTGGCGGCCTGCAACGGCCTGGTCAACACACTGGACAACCCGACCCGCCAGTCGTTCGTCGTCGATATGGTCGGGGCGGAAGACCTGCCCAACGCCATCGCGCTCAACTCGTCGATCGTCAACGGCGCCCGCGCCGTCGGACCCGCCATCGCCGGCGCCCTGATTGCCAGCGTCGGCCTCTTCGCATGCTTTTACCTGAATGCCTTCAGCTACGTCGCCGTCATCGCGGGCCTGATGCTCATGCGCCCCGCTGAGCTGCGCCGGCGCGCCGCTCGGGCCCGGCAAGCCCTGCTGCCCGCCCTGGCCGGGGGACTGCGCTATGTGCGGAACGACGGCACCGCGCTGCTCGTGCTGATCCTGATGGCCGCGATCGGTACGTTCGGCATGAACCTGCAGCAGGTGCTGGTCCCGGTGCTGGCCAGCCAGGGCCTGAAGGTCGGGGCCGTGGGCTTCGGCGTGCTGATGTCGGCGATGGGCATCGGCGCGCTCATCGGCGCCCTGACGGTCGCCACGCTCGGCCGGGCCACGCTGGCCATGGTCCTGGCCGGGGCGGCAGCCTTCAGTGTGCTGGAGATGGCCGTCGCCCTGCCCGTCGGGTACGCCGGCTCCGTTGTGCTCATGTTCCTGCTCGGCGGCGGGTCGATCCTGTACACCGCCTCGTCCAACAGCCTGCTGCAGCTCACCGTCCCCGACGAGCTGCGCGGCCGCGTCATGAGCATCTATTTCCTGCTGTTCGCCGGCACCACGCCGATCGGCGCGCCCCTGCTCGGCGACGTGATGACCCACATGGGCCCATGGAGCGGCTTTGCCGTCGCCGGCGGCCTCAGCCTGCTGGGGGCCGTTTACGCGATCGCGGCGCGGGGCATGGCCCGCCCGGCTGTCCTGGCTCCCGCCCGCTCGCTGGGCGACTGACCACGTTCCGACCGCTGGCAGCAAACAGGTGGCTCGCTTTATGTCGGGTCACGATATAATGGGCTGCGTGCGCATCCTGGCGGGCGGCGCAAAGCGACGCCCGTCACGAAAGGTCGGTCGGCGTACGCAGCAGCATCGATACGGCTTCCTCACCGCGGCCGCGGCCCTGCTCGGCTGCGTTGGCTTTGCGGCTGCCTGGGTCCTGCTCCGCCTCATTGGGCTCTTCACCCAGGTCGCCTTTTACCACCGCCTTGACGCCGCGTATGCCGAGGTGCATGCTGCGCCGTACGCGCACGGCGTGTACCTCATCGCCATCCTCGTCGCGGCCAGCGTGTTGGCCGGCCTGGCGATCCGCTATGGCCACCCGGCCCTCAGCGGGCACGGCATCCCCGAGGTCATGGAGTCCGTCCTCACCAATGAGAGCCGCATCCCGCCGCGCGTGGCGCTGCTCAAGCCCATCTTCTCCGCCATCGTGATTGGACTCGGCGGCCCGTTCGGCGCGGAGGGGCCCATCATCCAGACCGGCGGCGCCATCGGCTCGCTGCTCGGCCAGGTGCTGCCCACCACGGCGGCCGAGCGCAAGGTGCTGATCGCCTGCGGGGCGGCCGCGGGCATGACGGGTATCTTCGGCACGCCGGTGGCGGCGGTGCTGTTGCCCATCGAGCTCATCACGTTCGAGTTCTCGCTGCGCACGGTGGCCCTGCCAGCCATGGCAGCCGCCGTTGCCTTCACGCTGCGCAGCGCCATCATGGACACCCAGCCGCTCTTCCTGATCCCGCCGACGCACGCGGTCGGGCCACTCGGCCTGCTCTGGTGCGCCATCTTTGGCGTGCTGGCAGGCTTCGAAGCGGCGGGCATCACCCGCGCGCTTTACTGGATCGAGGACCAATACCGGCATATTCGCTGGGCGGGCGCTGTGATGCGCCCGGCCGTCGGCGCGCTCGCCGTGGGGCTGATCGCCCTCGCGGGCCCTGAGGTGCTGGGGGTCGGCTATGACCTGATCCGCAGCGTGCTCGGCGGCCAGGTGCCCACGGTCGAGTTGTTCCGCATCCTTGGCTTCAAGGGCGCCGGCTGGTTGCTGGCCCTGGCTTCGGGAACGGTCGGCGGCGTGCTGGCGCCCCTGTTCATGATCGCCGGGGCCACTGGAGCCCTGATCGGGCATGCGCTCCAGGGTGTGACCGGTCTTGCGCCGGGCCTGGTGGCGCTGGTGTTCATGGGCGCCGTCTTCGGGGGGAGCGCGCGGATCGTGCTGACGGCAGCGGTGTTCGCGGCCGAGGTCACCGGCGACTTCCAGGCGATCGTGCCGTTGCTCCTGGCGACGGCCCTGGCGGCCATCGTGGCGGAGCGGCTTGTCCCGTACAACGTCATGACGGGCAAGCTGGTGCGGCGCGGGCTGCGGTTTTCAATGGACTATTACGCACCGGCGCACGAGCGTGTGGCGGATGATGGCGACGGGAAAGCCCGCCGGGACTGATCAACACGATCCTGACCAACGGGGGGAGAACTTTGCCTCAGGTTGGCAAGCGCCGGGTCCCCACACGCTGGACTGCAACCAGCAGAGCGGCCGCCGTGACGCCGCTCGATCACCCCACCTTCGCCGCCCATGCGCGCTTCCGTCACGCGCTCAGGCGCTTCCTGCGCTTCAGCGAGGCCCGGGCCCGCGCCGCCGGCATCACCCCGACCCAGCACCAGATGCTCTTGGCCATTCGCGGTGAGGCCCGCGGCTGGCTGAGTGTCGGCGAGATCGCGCGCCAGTTGATGATCCGGCCCAACAGCGCGGCGGAACTCGTCGACCGCGCCGTCAGCCAGGGCTTGGCCGTTAAGGCGGCCGATCCGGACGACGCCCGCCGCCTGCGCGTCCAGCTGACCGACCGCGGCCACGCCCTGATCGAGGAAGTCACGGCCGATCACCGCGACGAGCTGGCCCGGCTGTGGCGCCGCGTCCCGCCGCCGCGGTAGGCGGGGGCCGGGCTCCAGCCGGGTGGCGCCGTGTCCCGACGCCGCGGTAGGCAAGGGCACGACCATGGCTGCGGCCCGCCGGGCTCCAGCCGGGTGGCAGCCACGTCCCGACGCAGCGGTAGGCGGGGGCCACGACCATGGCTGCGGCCCGCTGGGCTCCAGCCGGGTGGCAGCCACGTCCCGACGCCGCGGTAGGCGGGGTCCATCAGCGCTGCAGGGCGCCTGGGCTACGTCGCCCCGCCCGGCCCCACCGGAATCTCCTCCGTGACCCCCTGCCCGCCCGGATTGGTCGGCTTGATCTCCAGCCAGGTGACGTCGAAGGTCGTGCCATCCCAATTCGGGGGCGGCGAGTCCGTCAGAAACTCCTGCCCCGGCAGCACCGTGCCCTTCGGCACGGGGCCGTTGTCGCTCCCCTGCTGCACCGTGTGGCCCGCGGCATCCACCAGCCGCCACGTCATGTGGTTGGCCGTGCCCGTCCCATGGTAGGTCGGCACGAGGTCGATCAGGGCCTGTCCCCGGACCGTGCCCGGGCGCACGGTCACCTGCACGGACCAGTAGAAGCTGCTCCCAGTGAGGATCAGGGGCCGTGGCCGATGGGCCGTGTGCGCCACGATCGCCAGCACGAGCACGACCACCGCGCCGATCGCGACGTTCAGCAGCAGGAGCCTGCGGCGGGTCAGCGGGAAGCCCCCTCACCGCTCACCAGCAAACCCCATGGCCCGCCGCTCCGTCAAATGCGCTCGGAGCACCGCGGCGGCTCCACGTCCAGCTCGCGCAGGTAGACAAGGGCCTGGCCGCGGTGGTGGATCTCGTTTTCCAGCGCCTGCACCAGCCAGTCACACGGCCGCGCGGGCCCCTGGCCGAAGAAGGGGTCGTCGCGGCTTCCGACCAGCACTTCCCCGTCGATGGCCGGCCAGACGCGGCGCGTGTAGGCGCGGGTGTCCTCGATCGTGGCGATCGCGGCCGCCGCATCCGTGGCCGGCGCCGGCTCCTGCAGATTCCAGCGCCACGTGTTCTCGGCCAGCCCCCGCCGGAGCCAGGGATGGCGGCAGGCTTGCGTGATGCAATTGGCCAACTCGATCCGGGCGATCTCGTCCAGCATCGCGGCAAACGGCCGCAGCGGGGCAGCCGGCGCGTAGTCCAGCAGCCGCGCGGCCGGAAACGCGCGCGCCACCCGCAGGGTCAGATTGCGGTCACCCTCCATCTGCCGCCACAGCTCCGCCTTGACGTCGAAGGCCACCGGCGACCGCCCCCTTGGCAGGATCTGGACTTTCTCTCGCGAACACGGAGGGCCATGCGCCAGATTCTGGCCGCCAGCCGACATGTGCGAATCCTGTGGGCCGGCCAGGCCGTCTCCCAGGTGGGCGACAAGCTCACCTATGTGGCCCTGCCCATCCTCGCCCTGCGCACCGCTGGCGGCAGCCTTGGCGTGTATACCCTTGTCCTGGCCGTCACCGTCCTGCCGAACGTCCTCTTCGGCTGGGCCGCGGGCGCCCTGGTGGACTGGGCCGACCGGCGCCGCCTGATGGCCGCCGTCGAGATCGGGCGCTGCATCTGCGTGGCCGCCATGGCGCTGCAGCCGGGCCTGCCGGCGCTGCTGGGCCTGGTCTTCGCCAATTCGGCCTTTGCCCTGGTGTTCCGCCCGGCCCTCAAGGCTGTCGTGCCCGCGCTCGTACCGCGCGCGGACATCACCCGCACCCAGGCCATGATGGAGAGCACCGCCCGCTTCCTGGACGTGTTCGGCTTCCTGGCAGCCGGTGCCATCGCCCTCGCCACCGGCGTGTCCGGCGCCCTGCGGCTGGACGCCGTGACCTTCGTCGTCTCCGCCGTGACGCTGCTCCGCCTGCCCCTGGCCCTGCCGCGCACCCAGGCCGGCGAGCGCTTCTCCAACCAGGTGCGGGCGGGCTTCACCTACAACCGCCGCAACGCCCTGGCTCGCGACTCCCTGATCTTCCTCGCCGCCCTGACCCTGGGCGCCGGCGCTTACAACGCCCTCATCGTCCCCGCCATGCGCGTCCTGCTGCACCAGCCGCTGGCCTTTTACGGGTACTGGATGGCCGTTCAGTCGGTGGGCGCCGCCCTCGGCTCCTACATGGTCGCCTTCGGCACGGGGAGGCTCTCGCGCCGGACGCGGATGCTGGGCTCCATCCTGGTCCTGGGCGCCATCGCCGCCCTGGTCGGCGGCAATACCAGTACGGCGGCGGCCTTTGCCCTGGCGTTCTTCTTCGGCATCTTCAACATGGGCTATGACGTGACCATCGTCACCTGGTTGCAGGAGACGGTTCCCCCAGCGATGCTGGGCCGCGTCTTCGCCCTGCGCCAGATGGGCGGCGGGCTCTTCGTGATCCTGGGCACACTGGCGGCCGGCGCCTGGGGCGCCGCCCTCGGCGTGGGCCCCATGATCACGCTCACCGGCCTCTACTTCATGGTTGTGGCCGTGGCGGGCGGCGCCATGCCGGGGCTGTGGGCATCTGCGCCCGGAGCGCCGCACGCCGCCACGGGGTAGCAGGCCGCAACGGTCGCGATCCCCACCGCCACCAGTCCGCACCGGAGGGCACCCGCCATCGCAATCTCGGCTCAGCTTGGCAAAACCGTCCAGCTCCGCACTTGCGCCGGGCACCATTCGCAATTGGACTGTTCCCAGGAAGTGTTGCTAAAGGCACGCGAGTGTACGCTTCCTGATGGCGTCGCTCGCCTAAGGCAGAGCGCCGGGGGGCTTCCCACCCGGCGCTCGTTGAGGTTCAACGCGACGTCTGCACCACGGCTTCGGACCCCTCGACCTCGACTGGAAGTGTCATCAGGTCTGGACGCTTGGGTCCGGCGATGAGTTTGCCGGCGAGATCCCAGTCCGTCCCGAGGCACGGATCCTTGATGAAGTCCCCACGCATGCCGGCTTGTACCTGAAGCCCTCCATAGCAAGCTGGATCCCAGCTCGAGAAGGCGTGCCAGCCGCTTGCGTCGTGCGCTACGATGATGAACTTCACAGGCGTCTTGCCGTCCGGCGCAGTGAGGTTGGCTGATAGGCGTACCGCGTGTCCTACGGGAATGGTCGAGGTGTTGATCTGCACCTGCGACGGGCCGCAGCCTGCCATCGCCAACGCGCCGCACACCGCCAACGAGGCAACGGCACCCGTCATCCAACGGCGAGCATGCCCCATGTGGCTGTATCACCTCCAGATTCATTGCAGGTAGGGATTGCCACCTTTACCGTCCCGAAACCAGGCTGGCCCACACGTGGCGCACCCTGTGCCAGGTCTCGTCAATTGGGCAATTGTGAGGACTTCAGCCGGTTGCCCAGCCCGGGTGGGCCTCGTCAAAGAGGACCGCCAGGGGGCAGGACGCCGTCCGCACCACCCGCCCGACCGTGCGCCCGCAGTATAGGGACTCCCCGGCCGGGCGCGGCTCGGCGGCCAACAGGATCAGGTCGCACTGGCTCGCGTCCGCGTACCGCACGATCTCGCCCTCGGCCGTCAGTCCAGGCTCGCTGCGCACCTCCGGGACCACCTCCACCCCGAGAGCCGTCCCAAGGCTCGCCACCGCCCGGACGGCATGCCAGCCCGCCTCCTCGGCGGCACGCAGCGCCGCTGCCGTCGCCCCGCCGAACGGGGACGGCAGGTGCGTGCGCTCGACGACGTGCAGGGCGACCACCTCTGCGCCGGCGCCGCGCCCGAGGGCCAGGGCGAACTCCGCACCGCGCATGTCCGCCCGCCTCCCCGTCGTGGGCAGCAGGATGCGCCGCAGCCGCGGCATCACGGCGGGCCCGCCGGAGCCCCGCAGCACGAGCACGCTGCAGGGCGCGCCCAGAATGACGGCATCCGCCACGGGCCCGAACAGCCCGGGTCCCCGCTCGGCGGCCGAGGCACCGATGACCACGAGGTCGTAGTTGCGGGCGGCCTCCGCGAGCACCGCGGCCGCGACGCCGCTTCCGGCCTCCGCCGTCCGCTCGGCCCACCGGACGTTGGCAGACTGGGCGGCCGGCGGGACCGCCGGGAAGGGCTCATCCGCGGGATTGGCCTCGCGCACGCTCAACACCACGGCATCCACGGGCCGGTCCGCCGCCAGGTGGCTGACGATCTCGGCCGCCGACAG
>DATLTP010000067.1:0-9110 GCA_035533535.1 Bacillota bacterium
AGTCGGCTGGCGTCGGGTTGTGCCAGGCGTAGACGGTGGGCCCGGCTGCGGCAAGTCCCGCGCAGACGTCGTCCTGGGTGGACAGGGGGTTGCTCCCGGTGACCGCGACCTCGGCCCCGCCACGCTGCAGGGCCAGCGCCAGGCAGGCGGTCTTGGCCTCCAGATGCACCGAGATGCCGACCCGCAGACCCTTGAGGCTGGCCCGGCTGGCGATGCCGTCGGCGGCGCGGCGCAGGACAGGCATGTGGCGATCGGCCCAGGCGATCTTCAGGGCGCCGGCGCTGGCCAGCGCCGGGTCCTTGATGCGTGACGGGGGCAGCGGAGCCCGCATGCGTGATCCACCCTTTCCAGGTCCACCCCGGCTGGTCCCTCGCACCCGCAGGCGCCGGGGGCACCCACGTGCCGCAAACGGGGCGCAGATCCCGTCTCCGGGCCTACCCCGCTGGTCCTTCTCGCACTGGCAGGCGCCGGCTTCGGGGCGCTGGTCCCGCCTCCGGGTCTACCCCGCTGGCCCTTCGCACCGGCAGGGGGCCAGCGTCGGGGCGCTGCGCCCGCCTCCGGGTCTACCCGGCTGGCCCCTCGCACCGGCAGGGGCCAGCGTCGGGGCGCAGATCCCGTCTCCAGGTCTACCCCGCTCGTCCTTCGCACCCGCAGGTGCTGGCGTCAAGGCGTAGATCCCGTCTCCAGGTCTATCCCGCTGGCCCCTCGCACCGGCAGGCGCCGGCCTCGCCCACGTGCTCCACCACGTCCAGGGTCATGGCGCGCAGGCGCTCGCTATTTTCGGCCATCACGGCCACGACTTCCTCGTGGGTGAGCGGCTGCGGCGAGATGCCGGCGGCGAAGTTCGTGACGATGGCGATCGTGGCGTAGTGCAGGCCAGCCTCGTGGGCGAGCACCACCTCCGGCACCCCCGTCATGCCGACGACGTCGCCGCCCATGGCCGCGAACATCCGGATCTCGGCGGGGGTCTCAAACCGGGGCCCCTCGGTGCAGACGTAGGTGCCGCTTGCTGTGGCGGGGGCGCCGGTGCGGTCCGCGGCGCGGGCGAGCAGGGCCCGCAGCCCGGGGCAGTATGGCTCGGTCATGTCGGTGTGGCGCACGCTGCTGTCGTAAAACGTGGACGGCCGGGACTTGGTGAAGTCCAGGAACTGGTCGACCAGCACGATGCTTCCCGGTCCCAGCTCGCGCCGCAGCGAGCCGACGGCGGCCGTGGCGATGATGCGGCGGGCCCCAACCTGGCGCAGGGCCCAGATGTTCGCCCGGTAGTTCACGCGGTGGGGCGGCACCCCATGCTCGGCCCCGTGCCGTGGCAGGAACGCCACCTCACGCCCGGCGTGGCGGCCCACGTGCAGGCTCGCCGTGCCGTACGGCGTGGACGCCACAATGGCGCGCGGCTCGTCCAGCATCCCTGGGTCGTAGAGCCCGGTGCCGCCGATGATGGCCAGATCCACGATGCAACCACCCCAGCCTGGATGTGCGTTGGAGGCTTTGCGACCTGGTCTCGCA
This sequence comes from Bacillota bacterium, assembly GCA_035533535.1. Lineage (GTDB taxonomy): Bacteria > Bacillota > Sulfobacillia > RBS10-35 > JAJYVM01 > JAJYVM01. Next base: position 1,507 of record DATLTP010000067.1, read on the forward strand.
GGCCGTGAACGCGCTTTCCAGCCACCTCATCGCGGCGGCCCAGGCGGATCCCGGCCCGGATGGCGGACCCGCGCCCAGGGACTGCTTCAGCGCGTCTCAGCGGATGCATGCAGCGGCCGCTTGGCAAAAGGGCGGGATGGCGACCGCGGTCAGCCGGCCCCCCAGCTGGACTGTCAAGCAGCCCCTGCGCCCGGTTCTGTGAGGCAGACCACAGAATGCTGCGGCCGACCCCCCGGTCCGGCGGCGGAGGCCCGGCTGCGGAGGCCACGCTCCGCCGGCGTGCCCGCCCCCAGCCGTGAACCCTACCGCCTCACCTCAACAGTCACCCTGCTAGCGGATCACGCGACAGGTGACCGCCCCACCTCAACCGTCGCCCAACTCGCGGATCACGCGGCGGGGCTACCGCCCCACCTCAACCGTCATCAGCTCGTGAATCTGCTTCAGCGAGTCCCGCAGCCGTACGCACTCCGGCACGCTCACCGCCGACAGCACGCTCGCCAAGTAGGCGCGGCGCGCCCGCATGACCTCATCCAGCACGCTGCGGCCCTTCTCCTTCACCTGCAGCCGCACCACGCGCCGGTCATCCTCGTCCCGCACCCGTTGCACAAGGTCGTTCTTCTCCATGCGGTCGATGAGGTCCGTGACCGTGCTGGAGGCCAGGAACAACTCCTGGCAAAGCTCGCCCATGGTCATGCTCTGGTTGCGAATCAGCGCCTGCAGGGCGTTGAACTGAGGTGGCGTGATATCGAATTGGCTCAGGATCTCCCGTCCCCGCTGGCGCACGATGTTCGCCACGTGGCGCAGCAGGCGCTCGATCTCCTCGACGCTGCGCTCATCCCCTTCGGCCACGGGCGCAGCCCCCTTTCCCACCGCCCCTGCCCCGCCCACCGCTAAGGCGCGACGATCCAGGGGTCGATGGCCCGCTGATAGGCGACGAACTCGCTGGGCTTGAAGTACAGGCTCAGCTCGCGCTCGGCGCTTTCGGGCCCGTCCGAACCGTGTACCAGGTTTTGACCGATGTCAAGCGCCAGATCGCCCCGGAGCGTGCCCGGAGCCGCCTTGAGCGGGTCGGTGGCCCCCATCAGGCTGCGGACCGCCGCAATGGCCCCAGGACCCTCCCAGGCCATGGCGACGACCGGCCCCGAGGTGATGAAGGAAACAAGCCCTGGAAAGAAGGGGCGCTCCACATGCGGCGCGTAGTGCTCACGCGCCAGATCCTGCGACATCTGCAGCACCCGGCAGCCCACCAGGCGCAGTCCCTTGCCCTCGATGCGCTGGATGACCTCGCCCACCAAACCCCGCTGCACGCCGTCAGGCTTGACCAGGACCAGGGTACGCTCGATTTCCGCCACGTTGTTCCTCTTTTCCCGCCAGCGTTTGCCGACCCCCAGCATTCGAGCCGGCGCCCAGCAGATCCTTCCGCAAAAGCAGCGCACACCCCCCATAGAGGACGGTGGTGCCCGCCGCCACGACCCCCGAGTCGTTCAGCAACAGATTGACGGTCGCCCCAAGGGCGCAGCCCCATGCGGCAGCCGCGAACCCGTCCCTGCCCCGCGGCAACCCCAGCCAGTACGCGGCGAGCGCCAGGACGGGCAGCCAGGCATAGGCCCGCGTGCGCAGGAAGCCGAGGTTGAGCGCCAGCTTGCGCGCGACCAGACCCTGCAGGCCCACCCAGCTCAGGTGGGCCGCCTCCAACCCGAGGTGGCTGGCCAGCGGCCCACGATCGAGGGAGAGCGCGATCCCCACCGCCAGAGCGCCCGCCGCGACGAGCCCAAGGACCTGGCGCCAGCGGATGCCGTCCCGCAGCCGGAGCCAGGCCGCGCCCCAGCCTGCGAGCGCGCCCAGCATGCACCCGTAATTGGCCCCGAGCGCCGGCGATCCCGTGAGGGCGACCACCGCCAACCCAGCTGCCGCGAAGATGAAGGCCCGCCCCCGCGCGAGGGCCCCGGCCGCCACCAGCGAGGACCCCAGCAGGACCCCGGCGTACTCGTTCCCGAGCCCGTAATACCGGGCGCCCTCCAGGTACGAAAAGCCGATGGGCGTCGCCATCATCCATGGCCCGCCGCGCGCGAGGTCGGTGGCGACGGCGATCGCCGTCGCCATCACGATCGTTCCGTAGCCGTACCGCACCGCAACGGCCACACACAGGGCAACGGCCCCGCCAAAGAGGAGCAGGGCGGGCACCGGCGCCAGGAGCGGGGCTGCCGCCAGGGCCAGGTAGGCCAGGGGCACCGACAATGCGGCCATCAGCAGGGCGCGCCGGCGCAGGGCAACCGCGGCCAGGATGATCAGGCACCCCGCCGCCACCAGGGGGTCGCGGCGCCGCCGTTCAGCCAGCGTCGCGGCATAGAGCCGCTGCAGATCCGCGCGTGGCGCGGCGACCACCCGCAGCGGCCGGCCCAGGGCCGTCCCATCGAGGTCGGCGGCCGTCACCACGCCAACGGTGCGCGTCGAGGGACTGAATACGAGGCCCGACCCCAGGCCCGTGATCCAGAAGGGCGATAGCCCCGGCGCGGGGCTGAAGACGACCAGGTGAGGCACCCGCGCCGCCCAGGCCGCCACCTGGTCCGCAGGCACGGACGCCACGACGCAACAGGGCTGGCCGTGAACCAGCCCGGCTGCGTAGTTGGGGAACGCCATGACGCCGGGGTGGCCGCGGACTTCGATCACGGTGGTGGCCGCCGCGCGCGGCGCCAGCAGCAGAATAAGAAGCGCGGCCAACACGAGGACCCGTGGCCCCCAGGCGGGCGGCGCACGCCGGGATGCACCGGCTCTCACGCCAGCACCGGCTGGTCGTCGCGGTGGCAAGGGCCCCGGCATCCAGGAACCTGCTGGTCGCCGGGACGCACCAGAGCTGACGCCAGCACCTGCTGGTCGTCTCGGTGGCAAGGCCGCCGGCATCCAGGAACCTGCTTGTCGCCGTGACTCGCCGGTTCCGCCAGCATCTGCTGGTCGTCCCGGTGGCAAGGGCCCCGGCCCCCAGCAACCCGCCGGCCGACGGGACGCGCCGGCGCTCACGCCAGCACCTGCTGGTTGTCTCGGTGGCAAGGCCGCTGGCAGCCGGGACGCGCCGGCCAGCAGCCGGCCCCGACTCGCCAGCACCTCCTGGTAGATGCCGTGCACGGCGGCGACCAGGTCCTGGGGGCGGCCAGGGAGGGGCGCGCAGGCGGCCGGCCGCCGCGCGAGGGCGCCCGCCAGAGCCTCGATATCTCCCGCAGGCACACGCGCCATGGCCGGCACGATCTCGCGCAGCCCGCCGACGTCCGATGCCACCACGGGCAGGCCGCGGGCCAGCGCCTCAAGGGCCGCCAGCCCCAGCCCCTCCCGCCGCGAGGGGACCGCCACCACGTCCGCGGACGCCAGCAGGCGCTCCACGCCGTCGCGCCCGAGCCAGCCCAGGAAGCGGACATCTCGCCCGCGCGCGAGGCAGCGCAGGCGCCCAGCCTCCGGCCCGTCGCCCGCGAGCAGCAGCACCGTGCCCCGCGGCATCAGCCCCATGGCCTGCACGAGGACGTCAAAGCCCTTGTCGGGCACGAAGCGGCCAAGCCCGGCGACCACCACGGCGTCCCCACCCACGCCCAGCGCCGCGCGAGCCGCCGTCCGGGCGGGCGACGGCCCCGGCTCGTCGCAGACTGGCGGCAGCACGCGCACCGGCACCCCGAGATCGCCGGCAACCGCGTGTGAAACGGCCAGCCAGGTGGCCTGTTGGCCCACGGCGCGCACGAATGCCCGGGACGGCGGCATGGTGTGCGCCGTCACCACCAGGGGCTGGCGCACCCCCGCCAGGCGGCAGGCCAGGGCGGCGCGGTAGCCGTGGGCGTGGACAAGGTCGGGCCGCAGCACGGCCAGCGCAAAGGGCAGGGAGGTTGGCGGCTGCGACCACGCTTCGCCGACCGCCAGCAGCCAGGCGACGTGGCGGCGCATGCCTCCCTGCGCAGCGGGCACGACGTGCAGCACCTTCACGAAGGGCTAGGTTGCCCTCACGGTGGGGCGGCCAATTGCGGCCCGCCGGCTACCCCAGGCCGACCTCGCGCACCTGTCCGTCGATGATGTGAAAGGCGCGCAGCCCCGGCTCGCCGGCCAGCGAGGCGATCAGGTAGAGGGCCTCCGGGTAGAAGGCGAGGCGGATGTCGGTGGCCGACGGGTACGCCGCCGTGGTCGGGTGCGAGTGGAAGATGGCCCAGATGGATTCACCCGCCGACTCGACCTCGATGGTGATGCGCAGGAGGTCGCGCGGCGCGATCTCATAGCGCACGGGGCTCTGCGCAGCGTTGGCCGTGGGGATGAAGCGCAGCGGCCGCCCGTCGCAGCCGGCCACGATGCCGCAGGCCTCGAGTGGCGCCTCCGCCAAAGCGTGCGCCAGCATCGCGCGCCGCATGTGGAGCGGCAGATCCACGTTATCCCCCACGCCGCAGGTACCACGCATAGAGGCTCCCGTAGCGGTCTCCCCCGTCTGGCAGCAGCACGACGACCCGACCCCCGCGCGAGATTTGCAGTGCCGCGTGCGCGGCCGCGCCCGCGGAAACGCCCGCCAGCAGCCCCTCGGTCCGTGCCAGGCGGCGTGCCGCCTCGAACGCGTCCTCGTCGCTGACGGCGAGCACCTCGTCGATCAGCGAACGGTCCAGCACCCCCGGCACAAAGCCGGCCCCGAGGCCCTGGATCCGCGTCGGGCCGGGCCGCCCACCTGACAGCACGCGGCTGGCCCGCGGCTCGACGGCCACGATCCGGCAACTCGGCGCCACGCGCTTCAGGTAGCGTGCCACGCCGGTCAGCGTGCCGCCGGTGCCCACGCCGGCCACGAACGCGTCAATGGACCCGCCGACGGCCTCCCAGATCTCCGGACCCGTGTGCGCCTCATGTGCCGCCGGGTTTGCGGGGTTATCGAACTGGCGCGGCCAGAAGGCGCCCCGCCGCTTGACCAGTTCCTGCGCCGCGAAGACCGCGCCCGACATGCCCTCGATGGTCGGCGTCAACACCAACTCGACCCCGAACCATTCAAAGAGCGCCTTGCGCTCGGGGCTGCCGTCCTCCGGCATGGTGAGGGCAAGCGGGTAGCCCTTGACGGCGCAGACCATGGCCAGCCCGATGCCCGTATTGCCGCTGGTGGCTTCGACGACGGTCGTGCCGGGCCGCAGGCGCCCCTCACGCTCCGCCGCCTCGATCATGGCCGCGGCGATACGGTCCTTGACGCTGCCTGCGGGATTGGCGCATTCCAGCTTGGCCAGGAGATCCACCCCGGGCGCAAACCGGCCGAGGCGGAGCAGCGGCGTGCCGCCAACGAGATCGAGCAGGCTGTCGGCGATCATGCGGCGGCCTGCTGGACGTGGTGGAACCAGGTGCGCAGGGTGGTCCGCAGCCGAGCGCCGCCCACGCCATGGCTTCCGGGCGGGCGATCCGCCATGGGCTCGCCTACCGGCCGCGGCTGCCCGCGGGGGCACCCTGGTCGACGGGGCGGCCCTCGTTGATCCAGGCCACGATGCCGCCGGCGAGGTTGTACGCCCTGGCGATGCCGGCTTGGCGGGCGATCTCCACGGCGAGCGCGCTGCGCTCGCCGACACGGCACATGAAGATGAGGTCGCGGTCGCGCGGCAGGCTGCCCGCATCGGTGAACATCTTCTCCAGCGGCAGCAGCTCGGCGCCCGCGATCCGCACGCTGCGGTGCTCATACGGCTCGCGCACGTCGATCAGCGTCCCGCCGCCCCTCAGCATCTCCACCAGCTGGTCGGGCGCCACGTCCCAGCCCTGGGCAGCCGCGGCGTCGGCCGCTGGCAGGCTGTCATCCTCCGCCCCCTGCGCCGGGATGCCGCAGAAGCCCTCGTAGTCGATGAGCTCCGTGATGCTTGGGTGGTCGCCGCACACCGGACACTCGGGGTTGCGCTGCCAGCGCAGGGTCTGGTAGTCGCCGGCGAGCGCGTCGAACAGGACCAGGCGGCCGGCGAGCGGCTCGCCGATGCCCAGCAGGATCTTGACGGACTCGATGGCCTGCAGCGTGCCCATGTGGCCAGCCAGGGCGCCGAGCACGCCGCCCTCGGCGCAGGACGGCACGCTGCCGGGGGGCGGCGGCGAGGGGAACAGGCAGCGGTAGCAGCCGCGCCCTGGCAGGAAGACCGTGGACTGGCCCTCCCACTTGAGGATGCTGGCGTCGACCAGGGGCTTTTTCAGCATGACGCAGACGTCGTTGACGAGGTAGCGCGTGGGGAAGTTGTCGCTGCCGTTGATCACGAGGTCGAAGCCCTTGACGATGTCCTTCGCGTTCTCGCTCGTCAGAAACGTGGGGAAGGTCAGCACGTTCACGTCGGGGTTGATGTCCTCGATGTGGCGCCGGGCGGAGACGACCTTCATGTGGCCGACGTTGTGCGTGAAGTGCAGCACCTGGCGCTGCAGGTTGTGCGCCTCGACGCGGTCGCCGTCAACGATGCCGATGGTGCCGACGCCGGCGGCGGCCAAGTAGATGGCGGCGGGCGAGGCCAGGGCCCCGGCGCCGATGATCAGCACCTTGGAATCGAGCAGCTTGCGCTGGCCCAGCACGCCCATCTCATCGAGGCGGATGTGGCGCGAGTAGCGGTCCAGCTGCTCGGGGTTGAGCAGGGGCTTACGGGGCGCAGCGCCGTTGGCTGGGCCGTCGTCGGCGCCGCCCGACATGGCGGGGACCAGCGCCACCTCGTCGCCGTCGTGGAGGTCGGTGCCCTCCGCGTTCAGCGTGCGGCACTCGACCTGATTCACATAAATGTTCAGATACTCGGGCGCGGCGCCGCCGTCGGTGATGACGTGGGGCCTGAGCGCCGGGTAAGAGTCGGCGAGGCGGCCGAGGAGGTCGCCGACGCTGGTGGCATCCAGGCTGACATAGGCCTGGCGGCCGGTATGCTCACGGTATGGGGTGGGGATGTAGACGCGGACCGGCAAGGGCAGCCACCTCACAAACGCCGGATCACCGCGCTTGCGCGGCCTGGATTATCGTTGTCGATTGTACGCACGGCTGGCAGGGGACGTCAATGGGCGGGGGTGGTGGCTGGCCCCTCGCTTCGCTCAAGCGGGGGCGGCGGCTGGCCCTCGCGTTTGGATCATGAAGGCCGGCGGACCGCGTTGAGGTTGGCCGGCCGGCCCCAGCGGCCCTTCGCTCAAGAGGCCGGCCGCCCATCGATGCGGCTTGGCGGGCGCCCGGTACGTCTGCTATCATCAGGGCCACGGGCTGTAGCGCAGCTTGGTAGCGCGCTTGAATGGGGTTCAAGAGGTCCCGGGTTCGAATCCCGGCAGCCCGACCAAACCGGATCGCGGAAGCCCTCGCAGGCAATGGACCTGCGGGGGTTTGTCGTTTGGTTGGGGCGAAAGTGCGAACGTGGATTCGCACATGCAGGGATGGAAGGCTGGAAGGTCACAGTATCGAGGGTTTCGCGTCACGACGCGGTCGGGCCTGGCGGTTCGATATCGTCTCTTCATCCCACCATACCCACCTGCCATGCCACCCCCGGTCAGGCTTTCGATCGCTCGGTGGCGCGGCACCCGCGATCCCGTCAGGGTCCGGTTTGAGGACGTCACCCTCCAGCGTCAGGGTTCCGCGCTCAAGAACCGCGGGTTTGACGCCACCTGCAGATTTGAGCGCGGCC
>DATLTP010000068.1:0-9884 GCA_035533535.1 Bacillota bacterium
AGCTGGTCGAGGCGACGATCCGGCGGCTCTCCACCTACCGGTAGCGGCTGTGCGGGTCGTAGTCGTCGGGCGGCGGCTGCGGGGGGCCGAACTCCAGGCGGCGGCGGGCCCGCTCGCCAACCAGGAAGCTGAGCCACACCAGCAGGAACCAGACGATGCCGTTCCAACCCATGAATTGCCCGATCACGCCGACGAGGAACGCACCGGCCAGCAGCCGGCGGCGGATCCCCGCCACGGCGGGCCCGTAGGCCAGCCCAAGCAGAAGCGACAAAACGCTGACCGCGATGATCAACCAGATCGGCATACCGCAAGGGTTCGCAGCCGGCGGCGGTGATCCTGCCGCGGAAGCGGTGGTATGCTTCGCCCATGGCGGCCACATGGCGCAACTGGCGAGCGCAGCCCCGCGCGGAGGTCACGCCCGGCGGCATCCGTGTGCAGGGCCTGCTCTGCGGCGGCTGAGTGGCTCGGGTCTCGCGGACCCTGGACGGGGCCGCTTACGATCCGGCCACGGACACGTTTGCCGCCGAGGGTGACCCCGCTGCTCTGGTGCGGCGCGTGCAGGCCGCGGTGGTCGCACCGCGCTGGCGGCGTTGGCTGGCCGAGAGGTTTGGCCGCTGAAATGCCCGGCGATACTCCAAGCCGAAGGGGGAAAACCCGATGGTGGAGTATCGGCCCGCGGACCTAACACCCGGCGCGCTCGCGGCCATCCAGCGGTTGGAGCAGGACCTCGGCCTCTCCCTCGTGGCGTACGCGGCAGCGGAGCAGAGCCAGGCCACGCGCGGGCGCCCACGGCGGCAGGATGTGGACGGGGCGCGCAGAACGATCCCGCGGTCGGGACTGAGGTAAGCCCAGCCGAGCATACCCTCACGAGGAGGCATCTCCAGCTGCGGACCCTCGCGGTCGCTCTCGCAGCCTTCGCTTTTATCCTTCTCTCGCTGCCGGCGTCCGCCGCCGGCAGCGAGCCGCCTTCGCCCCCGCTGCTTCATGGCAAGGCCGCGTTCGTCTTCGACGCCACGGCCAACCAGGTGCTGTACGCGCAGAACGCCGACACCGAGATGCCGATGGCCAGCCTGACCAAGATGATGACCGCCCTTGTCGCCCTTCGCGACTGGCACGACGAGATGTCGCGCCCCATGACCGTTCCCTCCGACGTGAAGCAGATCTATGGCGAAGTGATCTACCTGCAGCCTGGCGAGGTCTATACGTTCCAACAACTGCTCCAAGCCATGCTGCTCGACTCGGCCAACGACGCCGCCGTCGCCATTGCCGTCAATGTGGCAGGCAGCCAGGCGGCCTTCGTGGACGACATGAATCAGGAGGCCAAGCTTCTCGGCCTCACCGAGACGCACTTCGCGAACGTCCACGGGCTGGACGCGCCGGACCACTACAGTTCGGCCCACGACCTGGCCATCCTCGGCGCGGCGGCCATGACGGACCCGAATTTTCGTCAGACCGTGGCCATGCGCCAGGCCACCATTCCCTGGCCCGTGAAGAACTCCGTGCGCCAGCTCAACAACATCAACCGCCTGCTGGACCTGTTTCCGGGGGCGACGGGCATCAAGACCGGTTACACGACCAATGCCATGAACTGCGTCGTCGGCTCGGCCAACGCCAACGGCCACGAGATCATCGCCGTCGTCATGGGCGAAGGGCCGTACTGGGTCTGGCGGGATGAGTCGGCCTTTTTGAGCTACGGCATGCAGGCCGATCAGGGGGTGCAGGCGCCGACCGCGCCCACCCTGCCCATGGTGGTGCACGCGACGGCTGCCATGAAGGCCCAGGAGGCGGCCGTGCTGGCCACCGGCCCCACCCCCACCACCGGAACCGGCCGCGGCCCCTGGCCGCTGGTGGCCGGCGTGGTGGCGGCAGGCGGGCTGGCGGCGGCCGTTCAGCGGCGGCGGCGGGCGCGGCGCTGGCGGTGGAAGGGCTGGTCGCGCCGGCCGGCCGGCCTGCCGCGCGCGCCCCGGCTTGAGCCCATCCCCCATTCCCGCCTCGCGCGGCACGACTGACCGTCGCCAACCCCCGGCCACTGGCTGCCCACGCATGCAAAGAGGGCGCCGGCGTTGCCGGCGCCCTCCCCAACCTGGCTTTTTAGGCCGGCGTGATCGGGGGCAGGTCCAGCTCGCGCACGAACGCGCCGAACGCCCGGACCTCCTGGCTCAGGATGCCCTCCAGGTTGTCGAGCTGCTTGTCCGCCTCCGACGCCAGTTCGCCGTACGCTTGCCGCGTCTGCTGGGTCGGCGGGAAGTCCGCCGAGCTCACCACACCCATCAGGAAGGCGACGCGGTCGTTCAGCTTGGGGGCGAAGTTCACCGTATCCTGCGGGCTCTTGACCCGGACCTGGATCAGCTCCTCCTCCACCTCGCCCAGGCGAGCCTTGAGGGCATCTGCCCGCTCCCGCAAGGCCGCGTTGCCCTGGCCGCGGGTCACCCACTCCTCGGCCTGGCGGCGGACGGCGCGGATCCGGTTGAGGCCCTCGTTGATCTGCGATAGCTTGTCACGGACCTGGATGTGCAGGTCGAACTGGGCCTGCAGGTCCTGCCGGCTGGCGGGCACCCGTGGATCCTTGACGATGCGGAAGTTCTGCGCGAAGGTGCTGCCCGCGACCTCCAACTCCACCCGATACTCGCCCGGAACGGCGACGGGTCCGCCCGTCCAGCGCTCGCCGGCCACGGGGCCCTCCAGCTTGACGGCGTCGGGGTAGCGCATGTCCCAGATGAACCGGTTGGCGCCGGCCGCGGCCGGAACTTTGCTCTCCCCATCCGCCCGGACCTTGTCATTGCTCGTGAACGTCCGGATGACCTCGCCCGCGGCGTCGCGGAAGGTCAGCTTGACCTCGTCCTCGGGCTGGATGGGCAGGTGGTAGTGGACGAGCACGCCGTTTGGCGGGTTCTGGCCAGCGTCCAGGAAGAAGGGCGACTCGCCGGCGGCCGGCTTGCCCTTCAGGTAGTGGGAGGCGCCCGCCGGCAGTTCGATCACGGCGATCGGCTTCTCGTACCCCTGCTCCTTCGGCAGCAGCAGGTGGCCACCGGCCTTGAAGCGCACCGTCGGGCGCGGCTGGAACAGGTGCACCGTGCCGGCGGGGGCGTCCTGGCGCAGCAGGGCGGCCCCGCCGTCCAGGATCCAGAAGCTGCGGCCGTGGGTGGCGGCGACCAGGTCGCCGTCCTTGATCTGCAGGTCGTGAACCGCCGTCACCGGCAGGTTCAGGCGCAGCGAGCCCCAGGAGGCGCCGTCATCGAAGGAGACGTAGATGCCCGCCTCCGAGCCGGCGAACAGCAGGCCGCGGCGGACCGGGTCGGCACGGATCACACGCGTGTACTCATGCGAGGGGATGCCGCTGACGATGGCGGTCCAGGTGCGGCCGTGATCGCTCGTCTTGTACAGATAGGGGCGCGAGTCGTCCAGGCGGTGGCGGCTGCCGGCGAGGTAGGCGGCGCCCGCTTCGTGGGGCGAGGGTTCGATGGTGCCGACGCGGGTCCACTCCGGCAGACCGGCCGGGGTCACGTTCTCCCACGTTTGGCCGCCGTCCTTGGAGACGTGGACCAGGCCATCGTCCGAGCCGGCCCAGAGCACGCCGCGCTGCACCGGCGACTCGGCGAAGGCGAAAATGGTGCAGTACACCTCGACGCCCGTGTGGTCCTTGGTGATGGGGCCGCCGGACGGGGCCTGCTTCTCGGGGTCGTTGCGCGTCAGGTCGGGGCTGATGCTCTCCCAGCTCGCGCCTTCGTCGGTGCTGCGGAAGACCTGGTTGCCGCACATGTACAGCACGTTGGGGTCATGCGGCGACAGGGCGACGGGCGAGGTCCACTGGAAGCGGTACTTGTAATCTTGGGCAGCCATGCCGGCCGTGCGCGCCGGCCAAGGCGAAACGTCGCGCTTCTGGCGCAGGGCATGGTCGTACCGGGTCAGCCGGCCGCCCTCGCCACCGCCGGAGCTGGTGGCAAAGATGACGCCGGTGTCGGGGCGCACGGCGATGGACGCGCTCTCGGCGCCGCCGATGTCAAACCATTCCCGGTCGAAGATGCCCGACATCTCAGAGCGGCTCGGGATCGACAGGGTCGTGTTGTCCTGCTGGCTGCCGTAGAGGCGGTACGGGTACGCGCCGTCAGTCACGACCTTGTAGAACTCGGCGGTCGGCTGATTGTAGATCGTGGACCAGGAGAAGCCGCCGTCGAAGCTCACGCAGGCGCCGCCGTCTTGGGAGCAGATCATGCGGCGAGCATCGGTCGGGTCCAGCCAGAGGTCGTGGTGGTCAGGGTGCGGCGTGGCCACCGGCGTGAAGGTCTTGCCACCGTCGATCGACTTCCAGCAAAAGTTGTTCAGGGCGTAGACCGTATCGGCGTCCTGAGTGTCCGCGTAGATGTTGCTGTAGTACCAGGCGCGTGAGCGCAGGTCGCGCTGCTCGTTCAGCCGCTGCCAGTTGCGGCCGGCGTCGTCCGAGCGGTAGATGCCACCCTCGTCCGCCTCGACCAGCGCCCAGATGCGGCCAGCCTGAACCGGTGAAGCCGCAAGGCCAATGCGGCCCAGCGTGCCCTGGGGCAGGCCGCTGGACTTGGTGATCTCCGTCCACGTGTCGCCGCCATCCGTGGACTTGAAGATGCCCGTCCCCGGGCCGCCGCTCTCCAGGTTCCACTCCGTGCGCCGCACCTGCCACATGGCCGCGTAGAGCACGCGCGGGTTGGTCGGGTCCATCACCAGCTCGATGCAGCCGGTGTTCTCATCCCGGTGGAGAATCTTCTGCCACGTGCGGCCGCCATCGCGGGAGCGGTACACGCCCCGCTCGGGGCTTGGCCCGTAGATATGGCCCAGGGCGGCCACGTAAACCAGGTCCGGATCGTCGGGGTGCACGCGCACCCGCGCGATGTGGCGGGTGTCGGCGAGGCCGAGGTGCTGCCAGCTGGCGCCGGCGTCGGTCGAGCGGTAGACGCCGTCGCCGTACGACACGTTGCCGCGGATGGAGCACTCGCCCATGCCCAGGTAGACCACGTTGTTGTCCGAGGGGGCCACCGCCAGCGCGCCGACCGAGGCCGCCGACAGGAAGCCGTCGGAGACATTCTCCCAGGTCACGCCGCCGTTGGTGGTCTTCCAGAGCCCGCCGCCGCCCGTGCCGAAGTAGAAGACCTGCCGGTCGCGGGGATCGCCCACGCAGGCCGACGAGCGTCCGCCGCGGTGCGGCCCGACAGACCGCCATTTGAGCGAGCCGTAGGGCCCGATGCCAGATGGGTCACCCACTTGAAATCCCTCCGCCGAAGGGTCCACTTCGCAGGTCCGAGGCATCTTCCTGCCCCGCAAAAAGCCTTACAATAGTGCCTGGCTCTTCCCTGGGTGGGCTTGGATATGCGGTCGGGCCTGGTTGCGCGGGGCTGTCGCCGCGCGACGCGGGTTCAATGGGTGCGCGGCGTCCTCGCCGCGCAACGCGGGTTCAATGGAGGTGGCGCCGATTCTGCCGAAGGACTGGTTGCGGCTGCTCGTTGCCGAGGCCGTGGGCACATTCTTCCTCGTGTTTCCGGGCGCAGGCGCGCCCATCCTCGACAAAGTGACCGGTGGCAGCGTCGGCCTGCTGGGCATCGCCATCGCCAACGGCCTGGGCTTGGCCATCGGCATCACGGCGACGATGAACATCTCGGGCGGGCACCTGAACCCGGCCGTGACCATCGCGCTCTGGGCCGCGCGCAAGATCAAGGCGGGCCTAGCCATCCTCTATATCGTGGCACAGCTCGTCGGCGCCCTCATCGCCGCACTCCTACTCAAGGCGATCTTCCCCGTTGTGGCCGCCGCCGCCACCCACCTCGGCGCGCCGGCCATCAGCACCCAGATCGGCGCGGGCCAGGGCATGCTGCTTGAGCTCGTCATGACGTTCCTCCTGGTCATGGCCGTCTTCCTCACGGCCGTCGACGACCGCGCCCCGAAGGTCGGGGGCTTCGGCGTCGGCGTCATTGTAATGGTCGACGTCCTGATGGGCGGCCCGCTGACGGGCGCCGCCATGAACCCTGCCCGCGCCCTCGGCCCGGCCCTGGTCTCCGGCTTTCTGACCAACCAGTGGGTTTGGTGGGTGGGCCCGATCCTTGGCGGGCTGCTGGCAGCGGCCCTGTACACGGGCGTCCTGGCCAACCGGACCCCGGCGGCCCCCCAGCCCGCGTCGTCGCGGTCCGGGTCCGCGTCCGGCGGCGGCTCCGGGCGGCCTGGCGGCGGCAAGCGGCGGTAGGCTGCCCGCCGGCATGACCGATGGCTGGTCGCAGCCGATCGATTTCGTCACCTCAGAAGTGCTGGCCGAGGCGGCCACCCGCTTCGGCCAGCCCGCCCGGCTGCAGGTTCGCGCCCTGATCGGACGCGACGAGATGCAGGGTCTCGTGGCCAGCCAGAAGGGCGGCCGCGCCCACGACGTCACGTTCTTCATCCATGCGCCCGGCGCAGCGGCGTGGTGCCCGGCGACCCCCATCGCGCTGATCCGCAAGCCGTCGTTCCCGCCGCTCGCCTTCCGGGCCCCCAGCGGCGGCCTGCGCCCCGGCGAGTCGCTGGCCGCCGGCGCCGCCCGCGAGGCGTGGGAGGAGACGGGCCTCACGGTTGACCTTGAACGTTACTTCCTCTGCATCGACGCCACCTTTGCCCTCGCCGACGGCTCCCTGCCGGATGTTCGCTGGCAAAGCCACCTCGTCACGGCGGCGGCCCGCACCAGCGACATCGAGCCGCAGGACCGGCACGAGATCGCCGAGGCGCGCTGGGGCACGCTGGCGGAGTTGACGGGCCCCATCCGCCCTGCGCTGCTTGCGCCAGGACGCGGCCTGCTGCGGTACCGGGTCTGGCTGCACGATCGCGCCGCCGAGGCCCTGGGGGTGGGCTCCACGTAAACCTGCCAACAGAGCGCCCCCCGCCCCGCCCGCCCGCGCGTCCTGCGCCTCCGCGCCCAACCCCCGGTCTTCCGCACACCGGCCGCGCCCTCATTTCACGGCGCCAACCTGCAGCAGCGACTATGTTCCCGCCCGCAGCACGCAGGTGCCGCGTCACCCTGCGACCCACTTCGACGGCGCGGGCCGCGCGCATACCCTCCTACCGAGCGGGGGTGGGTCCGGGTGCGGCGTGGCCGGGAGTGGCAGTCGTGGCGGTTTCGGGGCCTGAAGGGCTGGGACGCCCGCCGCGGGCTGCCGCCCGTGACGCTGGCGCTGGCCGCGGCGATCGCCCTGCTGGGCTTCATCCTGCTGCGGTCGCTGTGGGTGGTCTTTCAGCACGCGTACCTGAACTCATACCTGTACGTCCCCGGCACGCACATCACATCGGCATACTGGGGCGCCATCGGCTTCGCCCTGCGGGCAACCGTGCTCGTCGTGGCGCTGGTGGCGGCGGTCCTGGCGCTGGTGGCGGCGCTCTTTGCCCGCGGGCGCCGCCACTGACGGCCCGGCCGGCCAAGGCTCCCCGCGCCTCACCCCCGCCGCTGGTCGCGCCGCTCGAGCCGGTCGAGGATCTCCAGCAGCCGCGTCCGGTTGACCATCGGATAAAGGGAGATCTCCTGCTGGCCCGGGTAGGCGCCCGTTCCTGTCCGGGCGGCGGCGGCACCGGCGCCGCGCTCGGCGGCACCGGCAGCGCCAGATGCGGCCGTCGCCGCCGCCGCCCGCGCCGGCAGCATCGCGCGGACCTCTACGAGGCTGTAGCCCTCATCGCGCAGGCGTTTGACCAGGTGCAGCAGGGTGACCTGGTCTTGGGTGTAAAGCCGCTGGCGCCCGGCGCTCCGCGCCGTGTGCAGCAGCCCCTCCTGCTCGTAGTAGCGGATCTGGCGCGCCGAGAGCCCGGTGAGGGCCGCCACGCGCCCGATGGGGTAGGCCGCCGCGTCGTCGGGGATGCCGCCGCCCGCCATGCCGCTCCCATACCTCCCGTAGCTGACGCCATTCTATCGCAAACCTGACAACCTGCCATCGCAGCCTGTCAAAATACCTGACAAAACGTTGTCACTCGGGCCGCCAACCTCACATGATGGCCGCGGAGGAGATGATTCGGGCATGGCCAACGGCGCCGACGAGATTCAGCGGTTGATCGAATCACGCGGCATCCACATG
Source organism: Bacillota bacterium (assembly GCA_035533535.1). Classification (GTDB taxonomy): domain Bacteria; phylum Bacillota; class Sulfobacillia; order RBS10-35; family JAJYVM01; genus JAJYVM01. Next base: position 8,049 of record DATLTP010000068.1, read on the forward strand.
ATCGACTTCAAGTTCACGGACCTGCTGGGCTCCTGGCAGCACTTCACCATTCCGGCGAGCACCTTCGAGCACGACATGCTCACCGAGGGCCTCGGCTTTGACGGCAGCAGCATCCGGGGCTTTCAGCCGATCGACCAAAGCGACATGCTCCTGATGCCCGACGCGGCCACGGCCGTCGTCGACCCGGCCTGCAGCGTGCCGACGCTCTCCATCATCGGCGATGTGGTGGACCCGATGTCCGGCAAGCCGTACGCCCGCGACCCGCGCCGCGTCCTGCGCGCCGCGGAGGCCTTTCTCAAGCAGACGGGCATCGCGGACACGGCCTACTTCGGCCCGGAGCTCGAGTTCCACCTCTTCTCCGATCTGCGCTACGGCCAGGATAACCACTCTGGCTTTTACACCATTGACTCGCCCGAGGCGTTCTGGAACACGGGCAAGGAGGAGCCGGGCGGCAACCGCGGCTTCCGCCTGCGGCCCAAGGAGGGCTACTTCCCGGCGCCGCCGGCCGACCGCCTGCAGGACGTCCGCTCGGACATCGTGCTGGCCCTGGGCGCCGCCGGCGTGCCCATCGAGCTGCACCACCACGAGGTCGGCTCCGCCGGCCAGTGCGAGATCGACATGCGCTTCGCCACACCGCTCAACGCTGCCGACCGCTGCATGATGTATAAGCACGTCGTGCGCAACGTGGCCCTGCGCCACGGCCTGACGGCGAACTTCATGCCGAAGCCCGTCTTCGGTGACAACGGCTCGGGCATGCACGTCCACCAGAGCCTGTGGAAGGACGGCAGCAACCTCTTCTTCGACGCGAATGGGTACGCGATGCTGAGCGACATGGCCCGCTACTACATCGGCGGCCTGATCGCGCACGCCCCAGCGCTGCTGGGCTTCGCGGCCCCCACGACGAACTCGTACCGCCGCCTGGTCCCCGGCTTCGAGGCGCCGGTCAACCTCGTCTACAGCCAGCGCAACCGCAGCGCCTGCGTGCGCATCCCCATGTACAGCAAGAGCCCCAAGAGCAAGCGCATCGAGTTCCGCTGCCCTGACACGGCCGCCAACCCGTACCTGACCTTCGCGGCGCTGCTGATGGCTGGCCTGGACGGCATCCGCAACAAGATCGAGCCGCCAGCCCCGGTCGACAAGGACATCTACGAGCTGCCGGCCGCCGAGCTGGCCAAGATCCGCTCCGTCCCCGGATCCCTGGGCGAGGCCCTGGCCGCCCTGGAGGCCGACCACGCCTTCCTGCTGGAGGGCGGCGTCTTCACGGAGGACCTGATCGCCATGCACGTCGGCTGGAAGCGGGACCGCGAGATCGCGCCGATGGCGATGCGCCCGCACCCATACGAGTTCTACCTGTACAGCGACGTCTGAAGCGAGTTTGTGAGGGGGCGCGCACATGCGCGCCCCCACCAAACCGGGGGTGCCGGCATGGACGACCTGCGTCAGATGGGCTACCGCGCCGTCGACCTCGCAGTGGACCACATGGAGAGCCAGCCCGGCCACCGCCCCGTGCCGCCGGACGTGCGGCGCCTGCTCCGGGATGCGCCCCTGCCGGAGGCGGGCCGGCCAGCCGCCACCATCCTGGACGACGTCGCGGCCCACATCCTCCCCTACCCCATGGGCAACAGCCATCCGCGCTTCTTCGCCTGGGTGAACTCGCCCGCCGCCCCCATCGGCGCCTTCGCCGATATGCTGGCCGCCGCCATGAACCCCGCCTGCACCTTTGGCGACCACGCCGACGTCTACGTCGAGCGCTGCGCCGTGCGCTGGCTGAGCGAGCTGGTGGGCTTTCAGGGTGGGGCGGGGCTCCTGACCAGCGGCGGCTCCATGGCCTCGCTG
>DATLTP010000069.1:0-9009 GCA_035533535.1 Bacillota bacterium
CGCCAAAGCCGATGGGATCATCGGGCCAGACCGTAATGTCGCGGGCCTGGTTCGTGCGGCGGTTGAACCGTGTCATGCGCGAGGCATAGCTGCCGGCGAACACGATGTCGGGGTCGTCCGGACGGATGGCGATGTACCCGCTCTCACCGCCGCCCACGGGATAGCACTCGCCAAGCGTGATGACGCCGCTGTCGGAGCGGCTGGGAGCGGACAGCGTCGTGTTGTCCTGCTGGGCCCCGTAGAGCCGGTATGGGAAGCGGTTGTCCGTGGTCACGTGGTAAAACTGCGCCGTCGGCTGGTTGTAGATGGTCGACCAGGTGGCGCCGCCGTTCAGCGAGACGCAGGCGCCGCCGTCGTTGCCCTCCACCATGCGGTCAGGGTCGGCCGGGTCGATCCAGAGGTCGTGGTTGTCCCCGTGCGGCGTCGGGATCTCCGAGAAGGTGCGACCGCCGTCGTTGCTCTTGTGCATGCGCAGGTTGAGGACAAAGACCGTCTCGGGGTCCGTGGGGTGCCCAAAGATGTGCATGTAGTACCAGGGCCGCTGCCGCAGGTCTGCGCCCGCGTTGACCTGCGACCAGGTGAGGCCACCGTCTTCAGACCGGAACAGTCCCCCGTCCGTGGCCTCCACAATGGCCCAGACGCGGTCGCCGTGCGGCGCGACAGCGACGCCAATGCGCCCCTTCAATCCCGCCGGCAGGCCGTCGGTCAGCTCGGTCCAGGTGTCGCCGCCGTCCGCCGACTTCCACAGCCCGCTGCCAGGGCCGCCGCTGTCCATGAAGTGCGGCCCTCGGCGGACCTGGTAGAGGGCGGCGTAGAGGATCCGCGGGTTGGACGGGTCCATGGCGAGGTCGATGCATCCGGTCTCCTCGTCGTGGAACAGGACCAGGTCCCACGTGCGGCCGCCATCCTGGCTGCGGTAGACGCCCCGCTCCTTGTTGGGACCGAACGCGTGTCCAAGCGCGGCGACGTAGACAAGATCGGGGTTTGTGGGATGAACGCGGACTCGCCCAATGTGGCGGGTCGCAGCCAGGCCAACGTTCCTCCAACTCTTCCCACCATCATTTGACCGGTACACGCCGTCGCCGTGGGACACGTTGCCGCGCAGGCAGGCCTCGCCCATCCCCGCGTAGATCACGTTTGGATCGGACGGCGCCACGGCGATGGCCCCGACCGCGGCCGTCTTGAAGTATCCGTCGCTGATGTTCTCCCAGGTCGTCCCAGCGTCATCGGTGCGCCACACGCCTCCGGAGCAGGCACCGAAGAAGAACCGCCGTCGATCCTGCGGATCTCCGGCGACGGCAACGACCCGCCCGCCCCTGTGCGGCCCCGCTTCACGCCATTGCAAGGTGTTGAGCATCGGCAATCCCCCCGCCGAATCCTTCGGGCTGCGAATGGACATCCCTGCATCGCTCGACCCGAGCGGGTCCCGCCCCCCGCTACAGGCACGGGCTACTGGGTGGCGAAACCAAGGATGGCTGACGGCACGCGCCACGCGTGCCAACCCTTCAGCGTCTGGCCTCGGCCGCCTCCGCGACCAGCACGTCGACCAACTGGCGGGCGCTCCTGCCTGAGCGCCCGCTTCCCCAGGCCGCCCACTGCAGGGCTCGCTCCCGCAGGCGGGATGCATCCGGGTCGATCCCCCGCGCCCGGCAAAGCGCCGCCACGATGGCCAGGTAGCCTTCCTCGTCGGGTGTGGCAAAGCGGACGGTCAGCCCGAAGCGGTCCGCGAGCGAGACCTTCTCCTCGAGGGTGTCCTGTCCGTGCAGGTCCTCGCGCTCAGCGAAGGCCTCCCGGACCAGGTGGCGGCGGTTGGAGGTCGCATAGACGAGAAGGTTGCCGGGCCGGGCCTCCACGCCGCCCTCCAGGGCCGCCTTCAGTGCCTTGTACTCCGTCTCTTCGGCCTCGAAGGAGAGGTCGTCGAGAAAGAGGATGAAGCGCTGGCGCCGACCCCGCACGGCCGCAGCCAGGTCGGAGAAGTCGCCCACCACCTCCCGCCCTGCCTCGACCAGCCGCAGGCCGCGGTCGCGGTACCGCGTCAGCAGGGCCTTGACGCTGCTTGATTTACCAGTGCCGCGTCCACCAAAAAGGAGCACGTCGTGCGCCGGCAGCCCCCGCAGGAACCGCTCGGTGTTGGACGCCAGGGCCGCCCGCGCCTCCACGTGGCCGACGATGTCCTCGGGCCGCACGAGGTCCGGATCCGCCACCGGCCGCAGCCGGCGGCCCTGCCAGCGAAAGGCCGCATATCGAGAAAGGTCCCCGCAGCCCTGCCGGTGGTGGTGCTCCGCCAATTGCGGCAAGCAGTCGCCCCAGTCGGAGGCGCCGGCGAGGGCCATGGCGGCCGCGGCGGGCTCCCCCGCGCCCCAGGCCGGGCCTGATCCCTGCGGGCTGGAAGCCGACAGGGCCTGCAGGTCCCGCAGGTCGGCGCGGGCAGCCTCTGCGAGCCAACCGCGGCAGGCATCGCCGCCCCGCGCTTCGGCATCCCGGCTCCACGGATTGTCCGCGTAGACGATGCGGTCGATGATGGCGTCGCGCCAGGCGCTGCCGGTCAGGTCGGGCAGGGTGGGCGCAAGATCAGCGAGGCGGGCCAGGTCAGCGGTTGTGAATAGGTCGTCCTGGTAGATGCGCATGGCGATAGGCCTTCGCCCTTGGGGGCCTGGCGTCCTATGCGGGCAATGGCCCTGGCAGAGGGCATGGCGGTGGGCCCTCGCCCTCGGAGGCCAGGCGTGCACCACGGCCAGTCAGTTTGCGCGGATGCGCGTGGAGGCTGGGCGCTCGCCCTCGGGTCCTGGGGTGCCAGGCGGCCACTCCGCTCTGGCAGATGCGGATGGCGGCTGGGATTCGCCTCCGGGGGGCCCGGCGACCCGCGCTGCCGACAAGTGCTGCCAGATGGCGGTGGCGGTGGGCCTTTACCGCGTAGCCGGCGCCCCATCCGCCCGCCAACTTTGACGCTTGCGTCAGCGTTACCTCGGGCATAGGCTGGACGGCGTGGGGAGCTGATGGCTGGTTGCGCAACGTCGATTACAAGTGGATCGCGCTCTCGAACACGACGCTCGGCACGCTCATGGCCGGCCTGGACGGCACCATCGTCCTGATCGCCCTGCCCGCCATCTTCCGCGGGATTGGCGTCAACCCGCTCGAGCCGGCCGAGATCGGCTACATGCTCTGGATGCTGCTCGGTTTCATGGTGGTCACGGCCGTGTTCCTGGTCACCTTCGGCCGCATCTCCGACATGTATGGACGGGTGCGCCTCTATAACGCGGGCTTCGCCATCTTCACCCTGGGTTCGATCCTGCTCTCCCTGGTCGGCGGCCACGGGAACGGGGCCGCGCTGGAGCTGATCCTCTTCCGGCTCGTGCAGGGCGTGGGCGCCGGGTTCCTGTTCTCGAACAGCGCGGCGATCCTCGTCGACGCCTTCCCGGCCAACGAGCGCGGCATGGCCCTGGGCGTCAACCAGATCGCGGCCGTCGGCGGCTCGTTGATCGGCCTGGTCATGGGCGGCATCCTGGCCACCATCAACTGGCACTGGATCTTCCTGGTCAACGTGCCGATCGGGCTCTTCGGAACGGTCTGGGCTTACCTGATGCTCAAGGAGAAGGGCTCGATCCAGAAGGGCCAGCGGTTGGACCTGGCGGGCAACGCAACGTTCGCCATCGGACTGACGGTCCTGCTGCTTGGCATCACATACGCCCTGCTGCCCTATGGGAGCTCGCCCATGGGCTGGCGCAACCCGGAGGTTATCGCGGCCCTTGGCGGCGGCGTGGTGCTCCTGGCCGTGTTCGCCTGGGTGGAGACCCGGGTGCCCCAACCCATGTTTCGCCTGACCCTGTTCAAGAGCCGGCCCTTCTGGGCCGGCAACCTGAGCGGCTTTTTGGCATCCCTGGCCCGCGGCGGTCTGCAATTTATGTTGGTCATCTGGCTGCAGGGCATCTGGCTGCCCCTGCACGGCTACAGCTTCGAGCAAACCCCCCTCTGGTCGGGGATCTACATGATCCCGATGATGGTGGGGTTCTCGATCATGGGCCCCGTGTCGGGGCACCTATCCGACCGCTATGGCGCCCGCGGCTTCGCGACGACCGGCATGGGCGTGACCGCCGTGGCCTTCGTGGCCCTGATGGCGCTGCCGGCCAACTTCACCTACCCGATCTTCGCCGTCATCCTCCTCTTCATGGGCTTCGGCATGGGCATGTTCGCGGCACCGAACACGGCCTCGATCATGAACGCGGTGCCCAAGGGGGACCGCGGCGCGGCGTCCGGCATGCGCGCCACCCTGCAGAACGCCGCCACCATGTTCAGCATGGGCGTGTTTTTCACCATCGTGACCATCGGCCTGGCCTCCCACCTGCCTGCGGCCATGTTCAGCGGCCTGACCGGGGCCGGCCTGCCGGCCGCCATCGCGCACCAGCTCGCCAACCTGCCGCCGACCTCGGCCCTGTTCGCGGCGTTCCTCGGCTACAACCCCATGGCCACCCTGGTCCCGGCATCCGTGCTGGCCACCCTGCCGGCCGCGGGCCGGGCGGCCCTCTTGGGGACGACCTTCTTCCCGGGCCTGATCTCGCCGCCGTTCATGGCGGGCCTGCGCGACGCCTTCCTGATCTCCGCGGCCATGGCCGTCATCGCCGGCCTGGCTTCGGTCATGCGGGGCGGCGCCTACATCCACCGCGACGCGGAGGACGAGGACGCCCCTGGCGCTGCCGAGGCCGCCACAGAAGCCATGCAGCCGTAGTCCCCGCGAGTTGGGGGCCTACCGCCGGTCCGGGCGGCAGGCCCCTTTTTATGTTGGCCTGGGTAACTGACCATTGCCGCGCTGTGTAGTCTGGACCACAATAGCGGCAAGGTTCGCCTTTCGAAGGAGATGGCCGGCGCCGTGCGCCGCCTCGACTACAAGTGGATCGCGCTTTCCAACACCACGCTGGGCGCATTCATGGCCGCCCTGGACGGCAGCATCGTCCTCATCTCGCTGCCGGCCATCTTCCGGGGCATCGGCATCAACCCCATGGCGCCGGGCGAGTCCGCCTACCTGCTCTGGCTGCTGCTCGGCTTCGGGGTCGTGACGGCCATCTTCTTGGTCACGTTCGGCCGCATCTCGGACATGTACGGCCGGGTCAAGCTTTACAACGCCGGCTTTGCGATCTTCACCGTCGGCTCGATCATGTTGTCGCTGGTCCACGGCCACGGCAACGGCGCGGCCATGGAACTCATCCTCTTCCGCCTGGTCCAGGCGGCTGGCGCCGGCTTTCTCACTTCCAATAGCGCGGCAATCCTGACGGACGCCTTCCCGGCCAACGAGCGCGGCATGGCGCTTGGCATCAACCAGATCGCGTTTGTCGGCGGCCAGCTGATCGGGTTGGTTGCCGGTGGACTCCTGAGCGCCATCGACTGGCATCTGATCTTCCTGGTCAGCGTGCCGGTCGGCATCACGGGCACGGTGTGGGCCTACCTGCGGCTCAAGGAGCTGGGCGCGATCCAAAAGGGCCAGCGGATTGACGTGGCCGGCAACGCCACCTTCGCCGCCGGCCTGTTCCTCCTGCTGATGGGCATCACCTTCGCCCTGCAGCCGTACGGCAAATCGCCGATGGGCTGGACCAGCCCGTCCGTGGAGGCGATGCTGGCGGGCGGCACCCTGCTCCTTGGCGTCTTCGTCTGGATCGAGTTGCACGTCCCCGAGCCGATGTTCAAGCTGAGCCTGTTCCAGCGCCGGCCGTTCTGGACCGGCGTCAGCAGCGCCTTTTTGGCCTCCCTGGCCCGCGGCGGGCTGCAGTTCATGCTGGTGATCTGGCTGCAGGGTATCTGGCTGCCGCTGCACGGCTACAGCTTCGAGCAGACGCCGCTATGGGCCGGGATCTTCATGATGCCGATGCCCATCGGCTTCACCCTGATGGGCCCGGTCTCCGGCTACCTCTCCGACCGCTTCGGGGCGCGCACCTTCTCCACGGCAGGCATGGTGATCACGGCCATCGCCTTCCTCGGGCTGCTGCAGCTGCCCGCCAACTTCAGCTATCCCAGCTTCGCCGTCACCCTGCTGGTCATGGGGATGGGCATGGGGATGTTCATCGCTCCGAACACCGCCTCGATCATGAACTCCGTGCCGCGCGAGCACCGCGGCGCCGCCTCCGGCATGCGCGCCACGCTGCAGAACGCCGCCACCATCCTGAGCCAGGGCATCTTCTTCACGATCGTCATCGTCGGACTGGCAGGGCACCTGCCGGGCGCCATGTACTCGGGCCTGGTCAGCGCCGGACTGCCAGCGGCCACGGCCAGCCAGGCGGCCTCGCTGCCGCCGACCTCCGCCCTGTTTGCCGCCTTCCTCGGCTACAACCCGATCGGCACCGTGCTGCAGCCCACCGTCCTGGCCGCCTTGCCGGCGGCCACCCGGGCTGGGCTGCTGGGCGGCGGCTTCTTCCCCGCCCTGATCTCGCCGCCCTTCATGGCCGGCCTGCGCGCCGCGTTCGCCATCTCGACTGGCATGGCGATCCTGGCCGCCATCCTCTCGGTCCTGCGCGGCGAGCGGTTCGTCTACGAGGCGGAGGGCAAGCCCGAGCCGCAGGGGGTTGCCCAGCCGGCCACCGGGGCGTAACCTCCCGGCCTGGTCCCAATTGGCAGCGCTTCCACCTTCCATCTTGACCGAAAGCCCACAGCTTCTTCACTGGGCGGAATTTACGGTGCCCTCGCAGAGTCCTGCAGGGCCGGGCTGTCGTCCGCGCGCGAAAAGTGGCGCACGATCGCCGCTTTGCGGCCCTCATAGCGGCCGGCAGGCCTGCGAAGTGGGCAGTGAAAGGGGATGCGTGGATGCGAAGGCTCCTCCGTCCAATCCTGGCTACCGGTGTGGCGGCCGCCCTTGTGGCGTCCTCAGGGGTGGCGCTGGCCGCGCCCAATGGGGCCCGGGATGGCCGCGCCGGCTTCCGTGACCTGCACGGCTACTCGTGGGCCATGCCCGGTATTCTGGCCATGCAGGGCCAGGGGGTTCTGAACGGTGTCAGCGCAACATCGTTCGACCCCACGGGGCTCACGACGCGCGCGGAGATGGCCACGGTGGTGGGTCGGTTCCTGGGCTGGTCGTCCGCCTCGCCCGGGGTGCGCACCCGGTTCGCCGACGACGACTCGATCCCGAGTTACGCGCTGTCGTACGTCGACATGGCTTCGCGGAAGGGCATCATGCAGGGTCTGCCGGGGGGCGCCTTCAGCCCGCAGGGCACGGTCACCTGGGCTCAGCTGGCGGTGATCGTCGCCCGGGCGCTTGACTACCCGCTCGTTCCCGCGGCCCAGGTGCCCTCGCTGCTGGCTCAGCTGCCGCAGGGCAGCGCCACGCCCAAGTGGGCGCAGGAGGCCCTGGCACGGGACATCGCGGCCGGCGACTTCACGGGCGTGTTGGCGGACATGTACCAACCGGGTCAGAACGTGACCCGCGCGGAGCTGGCCGCCTTCATGGCGCAGGTGGAGCAGGGCTCATCCTCCCCCACCCCCATCGCCAACGCCAGCGTGCTGACCGGCCAGGTCCTGGCGGTCAACGGCCTTCAGCTCACTCTGCAGACCAGCGGCGGCACCCAGACGCTGACCGTCTCCCCGTCGGCCACTGTCTACGTGGGCCAGACGCCGGGCACCACCGGCGACCTGCAGGTCGGAGACGCCATCACCGCTGTGCTCAGCGGCGGTCAGGCGACGCTCGTCAACATCACAAGCGGACCGACGACAGCCACGACCGTTGGCACCAGCAGCGTGACCGGAACGCTCGCCTCGGTATCGAGCAGCCAGATCGGCGTTAACCTGCCTGGCACGTCCACCCTGTACATCCCGCTCGCCGCGGGCGCCACCGTCACGCTGCAGGGCGGCGCGGCCGGCAACCTTGCCTCCCTGCAGGTTGGCGACACCGTGACCGTCACAATCAACGGCTCGGGCCAGGCGGTGACAATCGCCGCCGGCGGCTCGTCCACCGCCGGGACCAGCACGGTTACCGGCACCGTCCTGTCCCTGTCGGGCAACGTCCTGACGGTGACCGTCGGCGGGTCGGCGGATACCTTCGCCCTGTCGAGCGACGTGACCGTCAACGGCGTCCTGAACGACCTCGGCGGGCTGACGGCGGGCGAAACAATCACCCTCACGCTGGTTGGCAACCAGGTGACCGCCATTGCGACTTCCACTGCGGCGGGCACGAGCGTCACGGGCGTGGTGCTCTCGGTCTCCGGCAACACGCTGCTGGTCAGCGTCTCCGGGACGACTGAGGTCTTCACCCTCTCTGTCTCGACGACAGTGAACGGCGTGCTCAATGACTTTGCGGCGTTGGTGTCTGGCCAGAGCATCACCGTGACCGCCGTGGGGTCGCAGGCCACCGCCATCCAAACGAGCGGGTCGACGGCGACCACAACCGTCTCGGGCACTGTGATCTCGGTCTCCGGCTCCACCCTGCTGCTGAACGTCGGCGGGACCACCGAGGTCTTCACCGTCTCGTCCAGCACCACCGTCAACGGCATCCTCAACGACCTCGGGGCCCTTGTGGCTGGTGAGGCCGTGACCGTGATCGCCAGTGGCTCGCAGGCCACCTCCATTCAGACCAATGGATTCTCGGCCACGACAACCGTGACGGGCTCCGTGATCGCCCTCTCCGGCTCGACCCTGCTGGTCAACGTCGGCGGGACCACCGAGGTGTTCACGGTGACGTCCAGCACCACCGTCAACGGTATCCTCAACGACCTGGCCGCAGTCGTGGCCGGTGAGACGGTGACGGTGACGGCCATTGGGTCGCAGGCCACGGCTATTCAGACCAGTGGGTCTTCGACCACCACCACCGTCTCCGGAACGGTGGCATCCCTCTCCGGGTACACCCTGGTCGTGCTCGTCGGCGGCACCGACGAGGCGTTCACCCTAACCGCGTCCACGACCGTGAATGGCCAGCTGAACGATTTCGGCGCTCTGGCGTCGGGCACGTCGGTCACCCTGACTGTCGTGGGCGGCCAGGTCAGCGCCATCGCCACCGGCTCGGGCAGCTCTGACTACAACGGCAACCCCCTCAACGGT
>DATLTP010000070.1:0-3464 GCA_035533535.1 Bacillota bacterium
GTTCTCGGGCCAGACGCTGCTCCCTGGCGACCATGTGGTCGCGGCGGCTGATGGCCGCGCCCAACTCGACCTGAGCGACGGGTCCATGATGGACGTGGCGCCGGACACCGACCTCGAGCTGACCCGGCTGAGCACCGGTGCGGTCCCAGGTTCGCGCGTCGCGGACTTCACCCTCCTGGTGGGACGTGTCCTGGCCCGCATCTTCGACCTCGGCAACGGCTCGTCCGACCTGCAAATCCAGACGCCCACCGCTGTGATCGGCGACCGCGGCACCACGTTCCTCGTGGAGGTCGACGGAACCTCCGGAGCGACGCACGCGTCCGTCCTGTCCGGCGAAATCGACCTGGGCAACCTTGGCGGATCCACCGTGGCCCTCACGGCGGCGCAGGAAAGCGCAGTCGCCAGTGCCGTCCAGCCCCCCGCACCGCCGGCCACTCCTCAGAGCGTCAAGGTGGATGCCTGGCTGGCCGGCGCCATGGCGGACGCGGCCATGGCCAAGGCGGAGGAGGCCCTGCCGCCGCAGGTCAAGGCGCCTGAGGCCGCCGCGGCCCTGCAGCAGGCCCTGCCCAACGCCCAGCAGATGCTCACCGTCCTCAGCGGAGCCCCTTACGCGGGCCCGGTGACCACGAGCCAAGGGCAGACCGCTGACCTCAGTGGCGCCGCCCTGGCTCGTGCGGGCATTGCGCCATCCCCTCAGAGCGGCGGAACATCGAGCGACGGGACAGGTTTGGGCCCGAACTCGGGGTCCGCGGCCACAGCCGCCGGAACCGGCAACGGCAATGATGTTGCCAACGGCGGCACCAATTCGGGCTCGAATGGCGGCGGCAACGGGACCGCCACTGGGAACGGCAACGGCGGAGCCAGCGGCGGCAACGGAGCCGGCAGTGGGAATGGCAACGCAAGCAACAGCTCAGGCGCGACCAGCGGCAACGGCGGCGGCAGCGCCGGTTCGACTGGCAACGGCAATTCGAACGGCGGCAACAGCACAGGGTCAAGTGCCGGCGGCAGCGGCAACGGTGTCGCCACCAGCAGCGGCAACACCAGCAGCAGCACAGGCAACGGCACTGGCAACGCGGGATCGAACAGCGGCAGCAACTCAAGCAGCGGCGGGTCCAGCGGCGGCTCCAGCGGCGGCTCCAGCGGCGGGTCCAGCAGCGGGTCCAGTAGCGGGTCCAGCAGCGGGTCCAGCGGCGGCTCCAGCAGCGGGTCCAGTAACGGGTCCGATGGCTCTGCGAACTCGCAGGGCAACGCATCGGGATCGGCGGGCGGAGCAGGCGGCCAGACCTGCGGGAACGGCGTCGGCTGCGCGGGCAGCGGCGGCCAGACCCCGGCTGGCAATGGCCACGGCAAGCCGTGAACGCATCCGAACCCAAGGAAAGCGTGACGAAGGTGGCAGCCAAGAGTGCGGTCAGGGCCCCGCATCCGCGGAGTGCTGGGACACCGGCGACAGAGGCGCAGAGCGCCAGGCTTCAGACGCTGGTCGAGGTCGGGTGTGTCATCAACGCCTCGCTCGACCTGGACGAGGTGCTGCACCTCGTCTTGGAGCAGGGGTCGCGGGCAGTTGATGCGGAGGCCGCGACATTCTGGCTGCTGGAGGGCGAGCGGCTGATCCCGCGCGTGGTGCTCGGACCGAGTGCGGAGGCCGTTCGGCTCACGCAGCTGACCAGTGGCGAGGGGCTTGTCGGTCAGGCCATCCTCTTGCGGACGGGCCTGCTCGTCGACGACGTCCGCCGCTACCCGCTGTGGGCCTCGCACATCGACCGGACCAGCGGGTTCACGACCCGGACCGTCCTCTGCGTCCCGATCGAGAGCCGCGGCCGCATCCTGGGAGCTCTGCAGTTCGTTAACAAACGCGGCGGTAACAAGTTTGACAACACGGACCTGCAGCTCGCGACGGGTCTGGCGCGGCAGGCGGCCCTTGCGGTCACCAACAGCCTCCTCTTCGAGGAGTCGCAGCGGGTCCATGAAGGCCTGATCCGCGCGCTGGTCGCGGCGGTGGAGGCCTGCGACCCATGCACCGCCGGCCACTCGGAACGGGTCAGTCGGTACACGCTCGCCCTCGCGGATGCGGTCGGTCTGAAGGATGAAGCCCGCAAGCAGGCGGAGTGGGCCGGACTGCTCCATGACGTGGGGAAGATTCGGGTCCTGCCCATCATCCTGGCCAAGCGCGACCGCCTGGATGCCGCCGAAGCCGAGATGGTGCGCACCCACGCCCAGGTGGGGGCCGACATGATCCGGAGCCTGGATCCGGGCCGGACGCTGCGGCCCGTGGAGGAGGCCGTGCGCCACCATCACGAGCGCTATGACGGCACGGGATACCCCGAGGGGCTCCACGCCGCCGCCATCCCGCTGCTCGCGCGGCTGGTGGCCATTGCCAACGCCTACGACAACTTGACGGCGGGCTGCCCAGGCCACAAGGCCGTTGGGCACAACGCGGCCATGCGCACGATCGCGGCCGAGGCGGGCAGCCACTTCGACCCAGCCCTCGCCGCGGCCTTCGTCGCGGCCATTCGCCCAGATCGGGTCACCGGAGGCAGGCCGTTACGGCAAGCGCCGGCAGCGCCTCAGCCTGCCCCCTGATGGGCACATCCCGCGGCGTCGCGACCATGCCGCCGGCGGCCCCGGCTGCCTCCCAAACCGCGGCGCTGACCAGGATCTCGCCGGAGCCGGCCTGCTCCTGAAGGCGGGCCGCCAGGTTGATGGTGCTGCCGATCGCCGTGTACTCCTGGCGGGTGGGCGTGCCCACGGTTCCCACAACGGCCTCGCCCGTGTGAATGCCGATGCCAAAGCCGAGATGGACGCCATGCGCGGCCAGCTCCTCCGCGGCCAGGCAACCCAGACGGGCCTGCATCTCGACGGCGGCGGCCAGGGCGCGCGCGGCGTGGTCCGGCGCAGCCACCGGCGCGTTCCAGATCGCCAATAGGCCGTCGCCGATGAACTTGTCGAGCATGCCGCCGCGCTCGATGATCACGGGCACCACCTGCGCGAACACGCGGTTCAGCAGCGCGACGACGCTCTCCGGGTCCTGAGCCCCGGCGAGCGCGGTGAACCCGCGCATATCGAGGAACAGGGCGGTGACGGGCTGCCGGACGCCCCCCGTTGCGGGCCGCCGCTCCGGCGCCTCCAGGAGCGAGCGGACGACCTCCGGCCCGACGTGCCTGCCGAACAGCCCGACCAGGCGGGCCCGGGCCGCCTGCTCATCGCCTAGGCGCCACACGACGACCGCGACCCAGCTGACCAATCCAGCGGCCAGCGGCCCGGCCGCGTCGACGGCAGTCCCCAGTGCCAGCGAGACGGCGCTCCACACCACGACCGCGAGCAGAAGGACCGCCACCGCCAAGCCACCCGCCAGAGGCCCGAGCCAACCGGACAGGGCCGCTGCCACAAGGGCGACAACGGCCGTGGCGGCGAGCCGGGCGAGGGGGCCGGGCTGCACGAGGCCCCCGTCGAGCAGCGTCCGGATG
>DATLTP010000071.1:0-3646 GCA_035533535.1 Bacillota bacterium
CGCTTAACGGCTGGCAGCCTGCGCGCCCTATCCCTGGTCTGCGCCGTGGCGCTGGCCGGATTCGGCCTCGTGACGGGCGCCTCCCTCCTGGGCCTTTAGGGGCCGGCCCGGCCGCCCCCACCGCCCTTTGCGGGGTCCGAGCGCCCCCCCCCGCGGCCTTGGCTCGCCGCGGCCGGCAGCGGCACCAAACTTGGGGTCCACTCGCCCTCGGTGCCCGCCGGGGACGTCGGCGGCGGGACGTGGTCGAAGAAGCCGTCGCTTTCGTCGTACCTGTAGACGACGAGCGTGCGGCCCCACACGTCGTGGCGCGAGGCCAGGACCTCCAGGAACTGATGGGTGAAGTGGGCGCCGGAGGCCGGCAGGTACGAGGGTGTCGCTGAGGGTGGCCGGAGGGATGATCCAGGAGACCTGCGGCAGCCGGCCGCCGTTAACATACAATCCGGGGCTTAAGCGGTACGGTGCTGACCGTGGCGACCGGTGGACCGGTTCGGTTGGCACTTGGTCAAGTGGGGCGGACCTCATCGGTCCGCCCCACGCGGGGATCAGCGGTGCGCCGGCCGCGACGTGGGCGGCTTCTCCGACAGGATCCGGTAGAGGTAGATCAGCACGGCGACCGTGTTGATCACATCGAGCGCGATCACGACCACCCAGGTCGGCCCGAAGTCCAAAAAGGGATCTGCCGGCCCAGCGCCACGCGGCAGCGCCGCGGCCGCCAGCGAGCCTAGTCCGCCGAGGACGTGGCCGAAGAAGGCTCCCATGTGCCTTCCCTCCCTCCCGAGAGCAGGTAACCGAGGTAGGTGCGCTTGACGCGTGGTTCCAGCATCCCGGCGCAGCAGGCGGAAACGATGACGCCACAGGCCGCGAAGGCCAGGAGCGCCCGGCTGTAATCCGGCCCCGCCGCCGTTTGCACCACGAGTGCCGCCACGACGGGCTGCGCCACGGCGCTGCCCAGCATGCCGCCCAAGACGACGACGCCGAGCGAGCGGCCGACGGCCCCCGGCGTCAGGATCTCTGCCAGGTAGGGCGCAAAGAGCTGCCCGGTCGGCGAGCACGAAGCGGCGAACCCGGCGATGAAGAATGCCAGGTAGGCCACCCCGAGCGGGACGCCAGCGCGGAAGGTGCTGGCCCACAGGGTGGCGGCCGCCATGACGATGCCGCCGAACAGCCAGATGGGCGTGCGCTTGGTCTTGAAGACCGTGTCGGACAGGATGCCGCCAAGCACGACGCCGCAGAAGGACCCGAAGAACACCATGGACGAAAGCGACCCGGCCAGCAGCAGAGGGAGCTTCAACTGCCGGAAGCCGATGGTGGGCAGCCAGGTCGTCAGGCCCCATGTCGCGAACAGGCCGAAGAACCCGGCCACGAACATCAGGGCCACGTTCTTGTTGAGGAAGATCTCCCGGTACGGCGTGATGCGCTCGCCAGGGGGCAGCTCGGCAACGGAGTGCGCCAGCGCCGGGTCGCTCTCGCCCGTCTTGGAGGCGAGCTCCTCCTTGCCGAAGATGTACTCCAGCTCTGGCTCGCTGACCCTGGAATCCAGCTCGGGCCGGTCGGCGATGTAGTGGTGGATGGCCGCCAGGACTGGCAGGCCGAAGAAGGCGATGATCATGAACGACCAGCGCCAGGAGCCAGTTGCCTGCGCGATCGGCACGGCGATGAACGGCACGATGATGGAGCCGATCGTGTAGGCCGTCTGGTGGATCCCGAAGGCGCGGCCGCGGGTCCGTTGCGGGAACCAGGTGGCCGTCAGGCGCGACCCGGCGGTGACCTCGAAGCCCTCCGCGATGCCGAAGAGCAGGTTCCGCAACTCAAGCTGCTGCCACGTGCTGACGATCGCCATCGTCCAGGTGAAGACGGAAAAGGCTGCGATCGTGATTGCCAGGGTCTTCTTTGGCCCGAGCTTGTCGGTCATAAACCCGGCCACGGGCTGGATGAGGGCGTAGCCGATGAAGAAGAAGAAGAGGACTTGCCCCGTCTCGGCCGAGTTCATGCTGAGGGACGCCGCGATCAGGGGCAAGAGTGCGGCCGTCTTGGTGCGGTCGAGGTAGTTGACGAACCAGGCCGACCAAGCGGTGCTGAGGACCTTGTTACGCCGCCAGTGGAGCGACCATTCTCCCACCGAATCACCTCCGGCGACAAGCGATTGACTCCCCCGGGGCCCTGGCCATCCCCCCAGGAGCCGTAGGGTTCGCGCCACGTGACGGCGTTTCCTCTTGCCAGAAGCGGAGAATTTGCTTACACGTCGCGCCGGGTGAAGACCCAGACGGCCGCCGCCACGGCGACCAGCACGTAGGCCACCGCGTAGACGACGACCCCAGGGCCAGGCGTGGCCACGCCTGCGGCCGGGCCAGCCATCTGCCAGAGCATGGAGCTGGCGCCGCCCTGCGCCGCCGCGAGGCCCGCCGCCCGGCGGTAGATGGCATCCGATGGCAGGACCAGGGTGGAGATGGCGCCGATGTCGCCGAGGGCGTGCACGCCGGAGAAGGCGCCCAACTGCTCGATGGCGCCGCCGAACGAGCTGAGCCCGTACAGCAGGATCGCGGCGGCCCCGTTGGCCATCGTGGGGAGGAAGGTGCTGCCGAAGAGGGTGAGCGCCACCAGCACCAGCGGCTGCAGCAACAGTAGCGCGAGCACGGCCGCCGGCCGCGGCAGGGTTGCGCCCGCGATCGCCCAGGCGATGAGGAGCACCGCCGCGTACAGGCAGGCCGTGTAGGCGAGCAACAGGAGGGCCAGGCCGACGAACTTGCCGAGCACGAGGTCGCCGCGGCCAATTGGCCGCGCCAAAACGGCCTGGACGGCCCCGTTCTCAACCTCGGCGGAAATGGCCCCGGCGGTGGCGAGGACCGCCAGCAGGGCCGGTAGCGGGCTGGCGAGGTAGAGGCCGACCAGAACCAGCGTGAGGCCGCCAAGCAGGCCCACGGCGGGCGAGCCGCTCGTCACCTCGGCGTGCAGGCCCAGGCCCAACAGCAGCAGGAACGCCGCGGTGATGAGGACCGCCACCGCCACGAGGCGCCGCCGCATGGCCTCCCGGAATGTGAAGGCGGCGATGGTCAGCATCAGTCGCGGACCAGCTCGATGAACGCGTCTTCGAGCGACCGGGTGCGGGCCTGCAGGCCATGGAGGCGGCCGCCGCCAGCGATCACGGCCTGGGCCAGGTCCGCAACCGCCTCCGGCTGCGGCAGGGCCACCCGCAGGGCGGCCAGCGTCCCGTCCGCCCCATCTTGGCGGGCCAGCACCTGCCAGCCGGCGGCCACCACCGCGGCGGCGCCGGCCGCGTCGACCCGCAGCTCGGCCTCATGGGCCGCGCCCACCAGGTCGGCCAGCGACCCGGCGGCGGCCACGCGGCCCTCGCGGATGACGGCCACGTGGTCGGAGACGAGCTCGATCTCGCTCAGCAGGTGGCTGTTGAGGAAGACGGTGCGGCCCTCGCCGCGGAGCTGGAGCAGGATCTCGCGGACCTCGCGGCGGCCGACGGGGTCCAGGGCGGACGTCGGCTCATCCAAGAACAGGAGCGGCGGCTCCCCCAGCATGGCGCAGCCGAGGCCGAGCCGCTGCTGCATCCCCTTGCTGTACGTGCGAACCGGCTGGCGGGCGGCGGGCGCAAGCCCGACGCGGTCCAGGGCATCGGCGATCCGCGCCCTGCGGC
>DATLTP010000072.1:0-5317 GCA_035533535.1 Bacillota bacterium
ACACGCGCTGTGACCGACCCCAGCGGCCCCGCCGCTGGGGGGACACGCACTATGAACGACCGGTGCCAGGCGCCAGCCGTCCCCAGTTGGGCAGACACGCGCTATGGGCGACGCGGACCTGGCGGGACGCGCGCTATGACCGGCCCGTACCGGGCACCAGCCGCCCCGCCGTTGGAGGGACACGCCCGATGAGCGCCGCCTTGGATGCTGCACCGCTGGCGGGCCCCGTGGTCCAGGTGGTGGCGGTGGATAGGCTGGGGCCGGCCGCGGCAGCCCTGCTGGCCGCCGGGGCCCAGTACCTGACCGCGGCCGCCGCGGACGAGCGCGCCAGCGATGGCCGGTTGCGCATCGACTACGTCTTCCGGCTGCGCGGCGAGCCCGACCTGCGGATCCTGCGCAGCCACCTCCCGGCCGAACGGCCAGAGTACCCTTCGCTGACGCCGGTCCTCCCGGCCGCGCACTGGGACGAGCGCGAAGCCATGGACCTCTTCGGCGGGACGGCCCTGGGGCATCCCGACCCGCGGCGGCTGGTCCTGCCAGACGACTGGCCCGCCGGCCTCCACCCCATGCGCCGGGACGTCCCCTGGAACATCCACCCCGCCCCCGCCCCCTCCGGCTGGCAGCCGCGGGTCGCCGAGGGCGAGGGCGTGGTGGTGATGCCGGTCGGGCCGGTCCACGCCGGGATCATCGAGTCCGGCCACTTCGTTTTCAGCCTGATGGGCGAGACCATCCTGCACCTGGACCTCCGCATGTTTCAAAAGCACCGTGGAATCGAGAAGGTCCTGGAAGGACAGCCGTGGGCCAGCGCCGCCGAGATAGTCGAGCGCATCTGCGCGGCCTGCTCGGCGTCGCATCAGGCCGCATGGTCCGAGGCGGTCGAGCAATTGCTCGGTTGGGAGATTCCACCGCGGGCCGTCCACCTGCGCACGGTCCTGCTGGAGTGCGAGCGCATCTATAACCACATCGGCGACATCGCCGCCATCCCGGCGGGGACGGGTTTCGCGGTCGCCGCCATGACCGGTGCCGCCCTGAAGGAACGGATGCTTCAACTGCAGGGCCGGCTGTTCGGCCACCGCTACCTCTTCGCCACCATCCGTCCCGGCGGGGTGACCCGCGACCTGCCGGACGCCGAGGTGCCGGGGTTGCGGCGCGAGCTCGCCGACCTGCGCATGCGGCTGTCCGCGCTGGCCCAGCGGATGCTGCGCCATCCCGGCTTCGCCGACCGGATCCGGGGCGCCGGCACCCTCACGCAGGCGGCCGCCCGCGACCTCGGTGCGGTCGGGCCCTCCGCCCGGGCAAGCGGCATCGCGCACGACCTGCGCGTCGACCGGCCCTACCTGGCATACACGCTCCTGGCGCCAGCCACTCCCACCGAGCCCGAAGGCGACGTGGGCGCACGGCTGCGGATCCGCTTCCGCGAAGCCGAGGTCTCGTTCGAGCTCCTGGACCGGCTGCTGAGCAGCCTGCCTGCGGGGGAGCACCGGAGCTCGCCGCCGGCAGGCGCGGACGCGGCGCAGGGTCTGGCCGTCACCTGCAACGAATCGCCGCGCGGCGCCAACGTCCACTACGTGGAGCTTGCCGGGGGCCGGATCACGCGCTACCGCGTGCGCTCCGCCTCCTTCGCCAACTGGCCGCTGCTGATGGCCGCCGTCCCAGGCAACCTGATCGGCGACTTCCCGTTGATCAACAAGAGCTTTGAGCTTTGCTACGCGTGCTGCGACCGCTGAGAAGGGGGATGGGATCGGTGCCAAGGCCCCGCAGCCTCCTGCGCCGCTCGCTGCAGGTCCGCCACGTCGATGCCGGCAGTTGCAACGGCTGCGAGGCTGAGCTGGCGGCGATCACCAACCCAATCTACGACGCGCAGCGCTTCGGCCTCGATGTCGTCGCCTCGCCGCGCCACGCGGACGTGCTGACCGTCTCGGGTCCGGTCACGCGCCAGATGGCCGAGGCACTGCGGGCCACCCACGCCGCCGTGGGCGAGCCGCGGTGGGTGGTGGCCGTCGGGGACTGCGCGGCCGGCCGCTGCCCGTTTCATGGCAGCTACGCCGCTGGCGAGGGCGTCGGCGCTGTGCTCCCCGTGGACGCGCACGTCCCGGGGTGCCCGCCATCGCCCGCGGACATCATCCGCCACCTGCGCGCCCTGATGGCGAACCCGCCGGCATAGCCCTTCAGCGGTAGCCGTCCTGCACCTCGGCAAACCGCGCCATCCACGCCGGCAGGGGCTGCCCCGCCAGGTGCGCCGCCAGCCGGTCCATGAACGCATGTGTGCCGGGGGCAAACCCGTGCGCGTTCTTCACGCCGAGGCCACGGTGCGTGAAGGTCAGCCGCGTCCCCGCGCCGTCCTCCGCCAGCTCGTACCGCACGACGCCGGCCTCCACAATGGCCTGGCGCCATTCGTGCTCGAAGACGTGTGGCGGGTCCCAGACAAGGATGCGGCCCGACATGTGCTTCATCTCCAGGGGCGCGGGCGGGTCCTCGGGGTCCATGTCGATCTGTCCCCCGGCCCGCGGCTCGAGGGCCGTCGCGCCAAACCAGACGGCGCGCTGGGCCGGGTCGGTGATCGCCGCCCAGACCTCGGCGATGGGGTGCGGCAGCCGGCGCACAAACGTCAGGGTCGCGAGCTCGCCGTCGACGGTGATCTTGCCGTAGGGTCCAGGCAACCACGTCATCCCCCTTGGCGGTCCTCCAGGAAACGCTGCAGGGCGTCCAGGTGCGCGGACCAGAAGCGGCGGTAGCGCGCGGCCCACAGGTAGACCGCCTCGAGGCCGCCGGGCTCCAGGCGGTAGACCCGCCGCTGGCCGTCGGCGCGCACGGCCACCAGACCCGCCTCAC
This sequence comes from Bacillota bacterium, assembly GCA_035533535.1. Taxonomy (GTDB): domain Bacteria; phylum Bacillota; class Sulfobacillia; order RBS10-35; family JAJYVM01; genus JAJYVM01. The sequence continues at coordinate 2,833 of DATLTP010000072.1, forward strand.
GCAGGACGCGCAGGTGGTGCGAGACGGCCGGCTGAGTGAGGTCCGGAAGCGCGGCCGCCAGCTCGCCCGCCGTCCGCTCGCCCCCGGCCAGGGCGTCCAGGAGCACGCGCCGGTTGGGCTCGGCCACCGCCACGAACACGTCCATGACACTTCCGAGTATCACATACTGTTTATATAAACATTGGTTGAACTACACAACGGCACATGCGGCCGCGCCTTGCCGACTCCCACCGCCGTCACGGGCAAGGACGTCATCCCGCACGGCATTGCTGCCCATGCCGACGGCCCTCGACAGCTGGCGGGCGCACCGCCCTTCCGGCGGCCGCATACGCTGGCGGGGGCCAAGTCTCGACAATGATCCATTTGGACCCTTGACTTCGCTCGCCAGCCTTTCTACCGTGAAGGTGGATCTGGAGTCGCATAGTGCTCCCTCGTTAGGCGAGGTGGGCTCGGGAACATAGGCCGCCGGCCAGAAACATCGAGAGATGCCAACGGCCAGGACAGGCGGGGTCGGCACAAGGCCCCGCCCCGTATGGCTGGACCGCAGGATGTGGTCCTTACGTTCCGTGCTGCCAAAGCTACACCAGTGAGGAGACCGCGTTTGCGCGGGCTTCTCACGCCAGGGAGCCCGCGATTTTTCGTCATCCAGGCTCCGTTTCCGAAGGGGGTGGTGCGCCGTGAGTACGGGTGAGCATTTACGCCAGGCCATCGCCAAGGCCGTTTTCGGTTTCGGTCGGCCCGTCCGGGCCGGCGCACGCCCCTACGCGCAACCCGCGTAGCCTAAGCGTCGCGCCACACCCGGGCCCCCGGCCGCCACGGCCGGGGGCCCTTTCATTTTCAGCATCAGAGAGGAGGGCAGCGCCATGCGGACACTCGCACACCGGCCCCGACAGCGCCAGATCCGTAGCCACCGCCATGTCCAGGCCCAGCTGGACCCCGGCCGACCTCGACTACCGCAAATCAGGGGAAAGAAGGTGACCGCATGGCAGCCGTCCTCCGCGACCCCGCCATCCGCGAGGCCGACCTCCGCCGCCGTGACCGCGCCCGCGTCCTGACCCTCCACGCACAGCGCCCGACCTGGTGGCGCGCGTTCATGCTGCTGCTGCTGGTCGCCGGCCCCGGCATGCTCGTGATGCTCGGCGACAACGACGCCGGCGGCGTCATCACCTACGCCACCACGGGCGCGCAGTATGGGGTCGGCTTCTTCGTGCCATTCCTAATCCTCATGATCCCCGTCGCCTACCTGGTCCAGGAGATGACCGTCCGCCTCGGCGCCGTCTCCCAGAAGGGGCACGCCGAGCTGATCTTCGACCGCTTCGGCCACTTCTGGGGCTGGTTCTCGATGGCCGACCTCGTCATCGGCAACGTTCTGACCCTGGTCACCGAGTTCATCGGCATGGCGGCCGGCCTCTCGATCTTCGGCGTGCCGCTCGCCATCGCCGTCATCGCCAGCGCCGTCCTGGTCGCAGGGCTGGCCAGCGTCCAGCGCTACATGACCGCGGAGCGCATCACGCTGGGCCTGGCGGTGTTCAACCTGGTCTTTGTGCCCCTGGCCCTGATGGCCCACCCGTCCGCCGGCGCCATCACCTCGGCCCTGGCCCGCTGGACCCTGCCGGGCGGCCTCACGCACGGCGTGCTGTTCCTGATCATCGCCAACGTGGGCACAACCATTGCGCCGTGGATGCTCTTCTACCAGCAGGGCGCCACGGTCGACAAGGGCCTGACCCCGCGCGACATCCGGCAGGGCAAGGCCGACACCCTGATCGGAAGCGTGATCATGGGCGTCGTGGCCGTTGCGATCGTCGTGCTGATGGGCACGGTCCTCTTCCCGCGGGGCATCGACGTCTCGAACCTTAGCGCCACCCAGTGGGCGCAGACCCTGCAGCCGTTCCTCGGCTCCACGGTCGCGCGCCTGTTCGGCCTCGGGCTCTTCGAGGCCGGTCTCGTCGCAGCGGTCACGATCTCGCTCTCCTCCGCTTGGGCGGCAGGCGAGGTCACGGGCCGCACGCACAGCCTCAACGCGCGCGTGCGGCAGGCCCCCCTGTTCTACGCCATCTACGCGGGCAGCATCGCCGTCGCCGCCGGGATCGTGCTGATCCCGCACGCGCCCCTGCAACTGATCACCCTGACGGTCCAGGTCATCGCGACGCTGCTGATGCCGCCTGCCCTGCTTTTCCTGCTGCTGCTGGCCAACGACCGGGAGATCATGGGCCCCTACCGCAACAGCCGCGCGACCAACATCTTCGCGGGCGGCATCGTGGCCATGATCCTGGTGCTTTCGACGCTGTATGGCCTTGCGACCGTATTCCCGCACAGCTGAGAGGAGGCTGCGTCATGGATCAGGAGGAGATCCGCCAGGAGCTGGACGACCTGGAGGCCCGCGCGCACCGGGTGTACGGCCCGGCGCGGCTGGGGCAGGGCGCCCGCTGGCTGCTGTGGCTGCTGCGGGTGTACGTGGCCGCGATGCTGGCCGTGGTCGTGTACG
>DATLTP010000073.1:0-19268 GCA_035533535.1 Bacillota bacterium
GTCCGGTGGACCCTGAGCGCGAGGCGAAGATTGCGGCGGCCAAGGCCATGGCGGCCAAGGTGGCGGCGGCGCGCGGCGGGAGCCCCACCGCCCCTGCCGCGGCGCCGGCGGCATCCGCAGCGTCTGCGACCGCGCGGCCAACCGCGACAGTGGCCCGGCCGGCCGCGTCGACCGTCACGTCGCAGGCGGCCCGGGCCGCGGCGGCGCAGGGGGCCCGTGCCGCCTTCAAGGGCGAGGATCCCGATGTGGTCACCCGCCGCTTCGTGCTGCGCTGGCTGCTCTGGGGCTCCGTGGTCGCATGGTTCGGGCTGGCCGGCGGCACCGCCGTCGCCATGTTCTGGCCAAACAAGATCACCGGCTTCGGCGGCATCATCCCCGCCGGTACGACGGACCAGTTCCCGGCCAACGTGCGGCCGCCGGTGGTCGTCACCGAGGCGCACGCCTACGTGGTGAACCCCGGCCCCGGCATCCTGGCCCTATGGTGGAAGTGCGTCCACCTCGGCTGCACGGTGCCGTGGGTCCCCGGCGAGGACCACTTCCACTGTCCCTGCCACGGCTCGGTGTACCTGTATAACGGCCAGCGCATCGCCGGTCCGGCCCCGCGCTCGCTGGACCTGTTCCCGGTGATGATCGATTCCAGCAAGAAGGTCTGGATCAACACCAACCCGAGCCTGGTCTACCAGCGCCTGACGTACAACCCGAGCCAGACCACGGCGGTCACCAAGACCGACGGCAAGTGGAGCTGGGCTGCGGGCCACACGCTGTGAGCGCGCTCCGCGGCGCCGGCAAGCCACGAGGAGGACGGCCATGAACCCGACGGTCGCTGCGCCCCATATCGTCAACACAGTGGCAGGCTGCTACGGGGCCGTGCCGCCGTGCCTGAACCTGCCGACGCCGGGCTCTGCCGTCGGGTTTGTGCCGAGCGGCTTCGTCGAACTGGTTTTGATCTTCCTGTTCGTGGGCGTGTGCGAGGCCATCCTCTATGGCTTCCACCTCTGGGTGACCCGCCGCGGCGGCGACCCGCTCGAAGTTCGCTCGAGCTATTCCTCGCTGGTCTCGCTCGCCCTGTCCTGGGCGCTGATCATCGTGATCGGCGTCTGGTGGCTGGGCCAGACCCCCGTGCTGGCGGCCGTCGCCAACAACCAGGAGACGATCGCCGCGGACCAGGGGGCCGCCCTGTTCGCCCAGTACTGCGTGCCCTGCCACGGCCCCCGCGGCGAGGGCTTCATCGGGGCGCCGCTCAATATTCCGGAGCTGCGCGGCGACCCTTCAACGGACCCGTCGGTGTACGCGTTCCTGGTGACGACGATCAGCGACGGCCGGCCCGGGTACGTCGGCCCGACGTGGGTCAAGGCCGCGGACGGCCACTGGCAGTCTGAGACCGCCATGCCCCAGTGGGCGCAGACCCAGGGCGGTTCGCTGACGGCCGACCAGATCAACAGCCTGGCCACGTTCATCATGATGGGCGACTGGAACCAGGTCCTGACGGACATCGCGGCCGAGGCGCCGCCGACCCCGAATGGCGCCTGGCCCACGACCTCCAGCATGCCGGCCGCCCAGCAGAAGCAGGCGCAGGCCCTGATCGAGCAGATCGGCTGCCTGAACTGCCACACGATCGGCGGGGTGAACGACGGCGGCAAGGTCGGGCCGGACATCACGACCGTGGACTCGTGGAGCAAGGACCCAAGCTGGAAGCAGTTCATCTACGACTGGATCCAGGACCCGCAGACGATGTCCAAGCAGCAGATGCGGGCGCCGATCTATTGGAACCCAGAGTACTCGCACACCACCCCGAACCTGGTGTTCGGGACGGTTCAGAAGATGACGCTGCCTGACACGTACATGCCGAAGTACCAGATGACGGACCAGCAGCGGCAACTGATCGTGGACTACCTGTTCAGCATCAAGTAGATGCGTTGGCTGCGGATCATTCCGGTCGCGGCGGCCACCATGGCCGCCGCGTTCGTTTCGGGGTCGCTGTGGCGGGCGCACGCCAGCGCAGCCGCCGTGGTTTGCGCCGCCATCGGCCTGGTGTTCCTGTTCATGACCCTGACGCGGCTGCAGCTGGAGCAGACCCGCCGCCTGCTGGAGGGAGCCCTGGCCGCAGTGGGGGACCGGATCAAGGTCTTCGGGCCCGTCCGGCTCAACTGGCCGGGCCACGGCCGCCTGACGGTCGATTACCTGGTGGTCGGCCCCGGCCAACGGGCCTGGCCGCTGCTGGGGGAGCCCATTTCCCAGTGGCCGAACCCGGAGCGTGCCGCCCAGGTTCTGCGGCGGCGCGCCGGCCAGGCCGCCGCCGCCGCAGAGGCCGTGCGGGTTGCCCTGCGCGAAGGCGGCCTGCCCGAGTCGGTGCGCCTGAGCACCGGAGCCAAGGTCCAGGGCCTGGTGGTTCCCCTGCGGCGCCGCGTCACACCGCAGCAGATGCATGGCGTGCCGGTCTGCAACATGGAGGATCTCGAGGCTGTGCTGCTGGGGCGCCAACAATTTGGGGTGGCGCCCGGTCCGTCGCCAGCCTAGAATGAACCTAGGACGCTCCGGGAGGGAACGGCTTGTTTTTCATTTCGGATAAGTGCATTGGGTGCACCGCCTGCCTCCGCATCTGCCCGGTGGAGGCCATCGCTGGTGAGCGCAGCATCATCCACATCATCGACAGCACCTGCATCGACTGCGGCGCCTGCGGCCGCGTCTGCCCGGTGGACGCCATCGAGGATCAGTACGGCGTTCTGCAGCCCCACATGAAGCGCGGCGAGTGGCCCAAGCCCGTGATCGTCGCCGAGAACTGCACCGGCTGCAACTACTGCGTGGACGTTTGCCCCGAGAAGTGCCTGGATGTGCTGCCGAACGCCGAGTTCCCCGGCGTGATCGGGATTGCGGAGTTCGTGAACCCGAAGACGTGCATCGGCTGCCGGCTGTGCGAGGACGTGTGCGCCAAGAACGCCATCATCATGTCCGACACCCTCGCCGTCCGGGGCGTCGCCTAGCCCATCCGCGCAGCCTTCGCCATGCGGTGGGGCGCGCACATGCGCGCCCTGATGCCTCACGGATAGCTGCCGCGATCCTTGGCTCCGCGCCAAGCAGGAATCACCCGCCGCCGCTAAGAAGCCGCCAACTCGGAGGTCCGCAGCGCAGATGCCCGCTCAGCGGCCGCGCCGCGCCGTCCGGGCGATGGCGGCCCTTTTGGTTTTCAGCGGACTCTTTGCCATCCTCGGGACGCGCCTGGCCTGGCTGCAGCTGGACCAGGGCCCGGCCCTGGCTGCGGCTGCCCGCGCCGAGCAGGACCGCAACCTGCAGATCCTGCCCGCGCGGGGCCAGATCGTGGACAGTGCCGGCCGCGTCCTGGCTGAGGACCAGATGGCCGCATCGCTCTACGCCATCCCGCCCCAGGTCAGCGACCCGTCCGGCGAGGCCGCGCAGGTGGCGAGCATCACCGGGCTGCCGGAGCCGCAGATCCTGAACGCGTTGGGAGGGCACGAGCAGTGGGTCTGGGTGGCCCACCGCCTGCCACAAGCCCAGTACCAGGCGCTGCTCGCGGCGAAGCTCCCCGGCCTGTACTTCCAGCAGGAGCCGCAGCGCGTCTACCCGGCGGGCGACCTGGCCGCCAGCGTGCTCGGGTTCACGGGGGCCGACGGCCAGGGCCTGGATGGCGCCGAGTATTCGTTCAACAAGATCCTCACCGGCAAGCCCGGCGATGTCCGCGAGGGGGTGGACGCGTACGGCAACCCCCTGCCGGCGGCGCCCGTGCGGTACACGCCGCCGAGCAACGGCCAGACTGTGCAGCTGACCCTGGATTCCACCCTGCAGTACCTGGCGCAGACGCAGCTGCAGGCCACGATTCAGGCAACGCATGCCGTGTCGGGCATCGCGCTCGCCATGGACACGCGCACCGGCGCCATCCTGGCCATGGCCAACGAGCCCAGCTTCAACTCGAACGACTGGCAGGCCGCTGCGCCCGCCGTGTGGCGCAATTCAAGCGTGGAGAACGACGTGCAGCCCGGGTCCGCCTTCAAGCCCGTCGTGGCTGCGGCTGCCATCGACACGGGCAAGGCGGCGCCCGGCACGCGTTACCCGGACCCGAGCGGCCACATCGTGATCCAGGGCGCGACCATCTACAACTGGAACTTCATCGGCCTCGGCCTGCCGACCCTGACGGAGGGCCTGGAGCAGTCCGACAATGTCGTCTTCAGCCAGGTGGCCATGGACCTGGGCGTCAGCGACTTCTACCAGTACTTCGACCGGTTCGGCTTCAACCACCCGACCGGGATCGACCTGCCGGGCGAGGCCAGCTCGGTGGCGCCGGCGCCGGATAAGGTGCGCCAGCTCGATCTGGCCACCATGGGCTTCGGCCAGACGCTGGCCGTGACCCCCCTGCAGTTGCTGACGGCCGTGGCCGCCATCGCCAACGGCGGCGTGCTGATGTGGCCTCACATCGAGAAGGCGCAGCTGGGGCCGGACGGCCGTCCCACGCTGATTGTGGCGCCCCGGGAGGTCGGGCGCGTGGTCTCGCCGGCGACGGCGGCTGCGGTCAACCAAATGATGGTGGCCGTCGTCGAGCAGGGCCTGGGCCAGCCGGCCCAGGTCCCCGGGTACTGGGTGGCGGGCAAGACGGGCACGGCCCAGATCCCTTCGCCCAAGGGCGGCTACATCCCGAACAGCTACCTGGTGTCGTTCATCGGCTTTGCGCCGGCGAACCACCCGGCCCTGGCCGTGCTGGTGATGGTGAGCCAGCCGCAGGGCGCCAACGCGTTCGGCAGCACGGTGGCCGGTCCGGTGTTCGCCCGGATGATCGCCCAGGGACTGCACGACATGGGCATCACGCCCGACCGGCCGCTGCCCGTGCTGACCGGCTCGGCCACCGCGACGGGTGGGCACTGAGCCATGCCTGCATTGCTGCTGGACTTTGATGGCGTCCTCGCTCCGCTCGTCCCCACACCGGCCGCTGCAGCGCTCGATCCCGCGTGCGCGCGTGTCCTGGCGGCGCGGGACCCGGCATGGCGGCTGGCCATCATCTCCGGCCGCAGCTGCGATGATCTTCTGCCCCGGGTGATCCCGGCGCGCCCGGACGCCATCGCGGGGGATCACGGCGTGGAAGTCCGCCTGCTGCGGGAGGGCCGCGCCTGGACGCACCCGGCAGCCATCCGTCTGCACCGGCGGGTGATGGAAGCCGCCCGCGCACTGGGCGGGCGGCTTGAGGAGAAGCGCCTGAGCGCGAAGGTGTACGGGACTGCCCTCCCCCCGGTGCCGACCCCAGGCGTCCGCTTCCTCCCCGGCCGCGGCGGGGTCGACGTCCTGCCGGACGTGGACTGGGACAAGGGCCGCGCCGCGTGCTGGATCCTCGACGCCTGGTCCGACCCCGGACCCTGGCTCTTCGCGGGGGACGAGGCGACGGACGAGCTGGCCTTCGCCGCGCTCAGGCCGCGTGGCGTGCAGACCGTGCGGGTGGCGCCTGTCGGGCCGACAGCGGCGGAGGCCACGCTCCCCGACCAGGCGGCCGTGGCGGGCTGGCTGGCTGGGCTTATCGCAGCCGGCTAGGCGGCGGCGCCGTATCGCCAAAGCGGAACGGCCAACAGTTCGGGGCAGGCCTGCAATGGTATCATGAAGGCACAGTTTCGGACGCACGGCGCTGAATCCCCGGGCAAGAGGCCGGGGAGCGGGGGAACCAAACGGCTCCATTGGGGCGAGCCGCGGCGACCGGCCGCGGGAGGGGACCCGTCCCCTTAGCCCGTCAGCTAACCCCGCAAGCGGACAACGGGACGGTTCGCGGCGAAATCTTCCGACCGGCGCCACCCCGGGGGTGCGCCGGATGCTCGCCCCCCCTAAACCGGGCCGTTCCCCCTCCGCGTCGGCGTTCGCCACGGAGGCGATCGCAATGTTGCCGCAACCACCCGTCCGGTGCGCGGTGATCCCCGCGGCAGGGATGGGCACGCGCATGCTGCCAGCGACCAAGGCGGTCCCGAAAGAGCTCCTGCCTGTTCTCGACCGGCCTGCGGTCGACTATGCCGTGGCTGAGGCGGCGGCGGCTGGCGTGCGCGAGGTGGTCATCGTCATCGCGCCCGCCAAGGTGTCCCTGGCCGCCCATTTCACGCGCCGGCCCGAGCTGGAGCGGGAGCTGGCGGCCCGCGGCCGGCGGGACGTGCTGGCCCAGCTGCAGGCCATCGGCTCGGGCTGTCGGGTGCGCTTCGTCGAGCAGCCAACGCCACGGGGGCTGGGGGATGCCATCGCCCGCGCGCGTGGCCTGGTCGGCGCCGGCCCTTTCGCCGTGCTTTTGCCCGATGTCCTGATCGACGCGGAGCCGGGCGGCCTCAGCCAGCTGGTGGAGGCCTTTGCGGGCGATCCGCTGCTGGCCGTCCACAAGGTGGGGCGCCAGGACGTCCGCCGCTATGGCATCATCGCGCCCGACCGCCGGCGCCCGGGCTACTTGGCGGACCTCGTCGAGAAGCCCGCGCCGGAGGCTGCGCCATCCCAGTTGGCCGTCACGGGGCGGTACATATTGACCCCGGACATCTTCGGCGCCCTGCTGGGCACCGCGCCGGGGGCTGGGGGCGAGGTCCAGCTCACGGACGCCCTGCGCCGGCTGCTGGCCTCGGGCCACGCCGTCCGCTGGCAGGAGCTGGAGGGCGGCATCCACGACCTCGGCCATCTGGAGGGCTGGCTAAAGGCCAACCTGGCCATGGCGGCCCGCCGCGGCCTCCTGCAGGAGGCACAGCCACCGCGCGCGCTCGGGTCCTGGCGCGTTCGGGTGGTCCCGCGGCGGCATCCTGTGCGAGGAGGAAGCTCACGATGAGCGCGCGCCTGGTCATCGTCAGTCACCGCGGCCCCGGCGGCGGCGGCGGCGTGGCCTCGGGTCTGGACGCGGTGCTGCGCCGAACCGCGGGCTGCTGGATTGCCTCGGACGGTGTGCCCCGGCCGTACCCCCTTCGGCGGATCGAGCTCAGCCCGGCTGAATCCGAGGGGTACTACCGGGGGTACGCCAATGGCGGGCTCTGGCCGCTCTGCCACACCCTCGTCGAGCGGGCCAGCTTCCGCGGCGAGCAATGGGAGTGTTACCGGCGCGTCAACGCTCGCTTCGCGGAGGCGGCGGCGGAGGCGGCCGCGCCGGGGGCGGCCGTTTGGGTCCACGACTACCAGTTGGCGCTGGTGCCGGCGATGCTGCGCGAGCGGCGGCCGGACCTGCGGATCGGCTTCTTCTGGCACATCCCCTGGCCCTCGCCGGGGATCTGGCGCCTTTGCCCCCAGGACGGGGCCATCCTCTCGGGCATCCTTGGCGCCGACGTCATTGGGATGCACACCGAGGCCTACGTCACCGCCTTCCGCGCCGTGGCCGGCCCGATGGCGCCGGCGCGAAGCCTGCCCATGGGGGTCGATTTCGAGGGCATCGCCACGGCAGCCATGCAGGCGCCCATGGAGCGCCGCATGCGCCGCATGGCCAAGACGCTCCGCGTCGCTGACCAGACGGTCCTCCTGGGCGTGGACCGCTGCGACTACACCAAGGGCATCCCCCAGCGCCTGTCGGCCGTGACCGCCCTGTTCCGGCAGTCGCCGGAATACCGCGGGCGCGTGACGTTCGTGCAGGTCGCCTCGCCCACCCGCGCCGGCATCCGTTCCTACGAGCGCCTGCGGCGCCTGATCCGGGCCCAGGCCGTGGCCATCAACCGCGAGTTCTCGCGGCCGGGGTGGAGCCCCGTCCGGCTCCTCACCCGCCGCCTCGACTTTCCGCAGATCCTGGCGCTTTACCGCCTGGCCGCGGCGGCCGTCGTCACGCCGCTGGTGGACGGTATGAACCTGGTGGCCAAGGAGTTCTGCGCCGCCCGCGTCGACGACCAGGGCTGCCTGGTCCTATCGCGCACGGCCGGAGCGGCCACGCAGCTCGCCACCGCCGTCTTCGCCAACCCGCTGTACCCGGACGGGCTGGCCTCCGCCATGCGGACCGCCATCGCCATGGCGCCCGATGAGCAGCGGCTGCGCATGCGCGGCCTGCGGGAAGAGGTCCGCCGCCACGACATCTACGGTTGGCTGCAGGCCAACCTTGGGGCCCTCGGTATCGAGGTCGAGGGGCTTGGCCGGGCGCCCCTGCGCACGGCACTGGCCGACCGCTGGGAGCCGGCCGCCGGCCTGCAGGCCCTGCCGGTCCGGCGGACCGTGCCGGGGCCAGGCCACCGGGTGCGGCACGCCCTGCCGGAGCTGCCGCCGCAGCCATCATCCTGAGCATGACCTCCCTCCCTCCGGCCCTGGCCACGGCGATCATCCTCGGCGCCGCCGCCATCACCGGCTACCTGGTGTGGTGGGTCATGTTCGTGGCCTGGGCCCGCCGGCACGCCAGGCGCGATGGCGCTGCGCCAGGGCTGTGGCTGCTCCGGCGCGGGCAGGCGCCGGCCCGCCTCATCCTGCCCCTGCTCGGCCTGATGGCCGGGTTCGGGGCGAGCCCCCTGCCTCCGCCGCTCTGGGACGGCCGAGCCTGGAACGTCCAGGTCACCGACGCCACGGAGCGAACGCTGCAGCTGCGGGCCCTGGTGAGCGCGGCGGACTCCGGTTCGCTTTGGGATTTGCGCTGCGCCGTGCGCGAGGGCCTGCTCGTGTTCCTGCGGGAGAATTACCCCGGCAGCCTGCCGCGGAGCCGTCTGGAGGTCTCATGAACCGGGGGAGGGGATCCGGATACAGAAGGCATGGCGGCGCGTCGTGGTGGAGGGCGTGACCCCGGAGGTCGACTGCGGGCGCACCGCCATCAAGCGGGTCTGCGGCGACGAGGTGGTGGTACAGGCCGACGTCTTTGCGGACGGCCACGACCTGGTGGCGGCGGAGCTGCGCTACCGCGCCCCAGGCGAGGCGGACTGGCGGGCCACGCCCATGCGGTCCATCGGCAACGACCGCTTCCAGGGGGCCTTCGTGGTGACGGCGCCCGGCCGCCACCTCTACCAGGTCGCGGGCTGGGTCGACGAGTTCGGCACCTGGCGGGAGGCATACCAGAAGCGGCGCGCGGCTGGGCAGGGCACGGCCGTCGACCTCGCGGAGGGCGCCGCCCTGATCGCGGCCGGGTCACGCCGCGCGGCTGGCCGGGAGCGGCGGGCCCTGCGCGACTGGGCCGCGGCCATCGCCGGCGGCGGGCCGGAGGCCGAGGCCACGGCGCTTTCGCCACACGTGGCCGAGGCTATGGCTGCCTGCCCCGACCGGACGGGGGAGGGGCGCTACCCCGTCGAGCTGGCGGTGGAGGTCGAGCGGGAGCGCGCCCAGACCGGCGCCTGGTACGAGGTCTTTCCGCGCTCGTGGGCCGTGCCGCCCGAACGCCACGGGACCCTCCGCAGCCTCGCCGCCCAGCTGCCGTACATCGCCGGCATGGGCTTTGATGTGCTGTACCTGACGCCCATCCACCCCATCGGCCGCGCGGCCCGCCGCGGGCGCAACAACAGTCCGGCGGCGCAGCCGGATGACGTGGGCAGCCCCTGGGCAATCGGGGCCTCTGAGGGCGGGCACCGGGCCATCCACCCCGACCTGGGCAACCTCGACGACTTCCGCCACCTGGTGGGCAGGGCCGCCGAGCTGGGGCTGGAGGTCGCCATGGACCTGGCGCTGCAGTGCTCGCCCGAGCATCCGTACGTGCGGGAGCACCCGGAGTGGTTCCGCCACCGGCCGGACGGGAGCATCCGCTGCGCCGAAAACCCGCCCAAGCGCTACGACGACATCTTCCCCCTGGACTTCGCCTGCGAGGACTGGCGGTCGCTCTGGGCGGAGCTCCTGGACGTGGTGCGGTTCTGGATGTCGGAGGGGATCCGGATCTTCCGGGTGGACAACCCGCACACCAAGCCATTTCCCTTCTGGGAGTGGTTGATTGGCGAGTGCAAAGCCGAGCATCCCGACGCCATCTTCCTGGCCGAGGCCTTCACGCGGCCCAAGGTCATGCACCGCCTGGCCAAGGCGGGGTTCAGCCAGTCCTACACCTATTTCGCGTGGCGTAACGGCAGCCGCGAGCTGGCGGAGTACATGGCCGACCTGCGCCGGGTGGGGGAGTACTTCCGCCCGAACTTCTGGCCGAACACGCCCGACATCCTGACCGAGTACCTGCAGACGGGCGGGCGCCCGGCCTTCGCGGCGCGCCTGGTGCTTGCCGCCACCCTGTCCGGTAGCTACGGGATCTATGGGCCCGCCTTCGAGCTCTGCGACGGCCGGCCGCTCGAGCCGGGCCGCGAGGACTACCTGGATTCGGAGAAGTACGAGGTGCGGCGCTGGCCGCTGGATGGCCAGGGGCTGCAGCCCCTGATCACCCGCATCAACCGCATCCGGCGCGAGCACGCCTGCCTGCGCGGCAACGCCGGCATCACCTTCCACCCGACGGGCAACGACCGGCTCATCGCCTACACCCGGCAAACGCCCGACCAAGCGGAGATCCTGCTCGTGGTGGTCAACTGCAATCCCTTCGCCCGTGAACAGGGTTGGGTCGAAGTCGACTTCGGCGGGGGGGAGCCCTACCAGGTCCACGACCTGCTCAGCGACGCCCGCTACATCTGGCAGGGCCAGGGCGGCTACGTGGCCCTGGACCCCCAGGCCGCGCCGGCCCACATCTTCCGCGTGCGGCGGCGGCTGCGGCGCGAAAACGGCTTCGACTATTACACGTAGGGGGTAGGGCGCTTGGAGCGTGACCCGCTCTGGTATCAGGACGCCATCATCTATGAGTTGCATGTGCGGGCCTACGCGGATAGCAACGGCGACGGCATCGGCGACTTCCCGGGCCTGACGAGCAAGCTCGACTACCTGAAGGACCTGGGTGTCACGGCCATCTGGCTGCTGCCGTTTTACCCCTCGCCCCTGCGTGATGACGGCTACGACGTCTCGGACTACACGGGCGTGCATCCCGCTTACGGGACCCTGGCCGACGTGCGCCGTTTCGTGCGCGAGGCGCACCGCCGCGGCCTGCGCGTCATCACCGAGCTGGTCTGCAACCATACCTCCGACCAGCACCCGTGGTTCCAGCGGGCCCGCAAGAGCCCGCCCGGCAGCGTGTGGCGCCGCTTTTACGTCTGGAGCGACACCGCATCGCGCTACAAGGACGCTCGCATCATCTTCAAGGACTTCGAGACGTCCAACTGGACCTGGGACCCGGTGGCCAAGGCCTTTTACTGGCACCGGTTTTACAGTCACCAGCCCGACCTGAACTTCGCCGAGCCGCGGGTGCGGGCGGCCATCCGCCGTGTGCTCGACTTCTGGCTGCAGCTCGGCGTCGACGGGCTGCGCCTGGACGCCGTGCCCTACCTGTTCGAGCGGGACGGCACCGATTGCGAGAACCTGCCCGAGACCCATGCCTACCTCCAGGAGCTGCGCCGATATGTGGACGAGCGCTACGAGGACCGCATGCTGCTGGCCGAAGCCAACCAGTGGCCCGACCAGGCGGCCCTGTACTTCGGCCAGGGCGATGAGTGCAACATGGCCTTCCACTTCCCCCTGATGCCGCGCCTGTTCATGGCGCTGCGCCTGGAGGACCGCTTCCCCATCACCGACATCCTCACCCAGACGCCCGAGATCCCGGAGACGGCGCAGTGGGTGCTCTTTTTGCGCAACCACGACGAGCTGACCCTGGAGATGGTGACGGAGGAAGAGCGCGAGTATCTCTGGGATGCCTATGCTGGCGACCCGCAGGCCCGCATCAACCTGGGCATCCGGCGGCGGCTGGCGCCGCTCCTTGGCAACCACCGCCGCCGCATCGAGCTCATGAGCGCCCTGCTGTTCTCGCTGCCCGGCACGCCCGAGATCTACTACGGCGACGAGATCGGCATGGGCGACAACATCTACCTCGGCGACCGCAATGCCGTGCGCACGCCCATGCAGTGGCGGGGCGACCTCAACGCGGGCTTCTCGGCCGGCAGCCGCCAGCGTCTGTACCTGCCGGTGGTCGTCGACCCCGAATACCATTTCGAGACGGTGAACGTGGAGACCCAGGCCAATAACCCCAGCTCGCTGCTGCACTGGACACGGCGTATCCTCGCCCTCCGCTCGCGCCACAAGGCCTTCGGGCGGGGCCGCCTGGTGATGCTGGAACCCGACAACCGCAAGGTGCTGGCCTTTGTGCGCGAGCACGACGCCGAGCGCATCCTGGTGGTCTGCAACCTCTCCCGCTTCGCCCAGGCCGTTTCGCTCGACCTCCTGCCGTTCCAGGGCTCCGTTCCCGTGGAGATGTTCGGCCACGGACGGTTCCCCGCCGTGGGTCCGGACCCGTACTTCCTGTCGCTTGGTCCCCACACGTTCTTCTGGTTCCTGTTGGAGCCGGCCCCCGAGGCGGCGGCTCCTGGCGCGGAGCTCGTGCGAGTGGCGGGGACGTGGCCCGGCGTCCTGACCAGTCCTGGTCTGAAGCGTCTTTTGCCGGAGCACCTCCACGCCCAGCGCTGGTTCGCCGCCAAGTCGCGGCGGATCACGGATGCATCCGTGGTCGATACGGTGCCCCTGGGCCCCGCCTGCTCGCTGGCCGTGGTGCGGGTGGCGTACGCCGATGGCGACCCCGAGACGTATGCCCTGCCCCTGGCTGTTGCCGCCGAGGCGCCGGAGGGCGCGGCGAGCATGGCCCGGCTTGCGGGCGACGGCGTGATCTTCGATGCCCTGAGCGATGCTGGCGCCTGCGAGCAGCTGCTGGCGGCGGTCGTGGGGCGCCGGCGGATGCGCGGTGCCCTGGCCGCCCTCGCGGGCGCGCCGACCCCGGCCTGGCGCAAGGTCGGCCCCACGGGCGGCCTGCCCCAGGCCCGAGCCGCCCACGCCGAGCAGAGCAACAGCTCCGTGCGCTTCGGCGAGCGCCTGATCCTGAAGATCTACCGGCGCCTGCAACCCGGCGTGCAGCCGGAGGTGGAGCTGGGCCGGTACCTCTACGAGCGGGCTGGGTTCCGCCACATCGCGCCGGTTCTGGGGACCCTGGTTTACGGCGGCAACCAGACCCTCGGGGTCGTCCAGGCCTTTGTTCCCAATCAGGGTGACGGGTGGTCGCATGCCCTGGCGCGGCTGCAGGCCCTGCTTGCGGGTGAGGAGCCCCGTCCCGTCCCGCCCGCCGAGGATCCCCTGACCCTGGCTTTGTCCGGTGCCTCGCCCGACCCGGCCGTCGGGGATTACCCGGCTGCCGCCGGGCTCCTCGGGCGGCGAACGGCGGAAATGCACCTGGCCCTGCTGGCGGCCGAGGAGCCGGCCCTGGCGCCGGAGGCCTTCACGTCCTTTGCCCAGCGCGCCGTCTTTGAGGGGCGCCGCGCCCAGCTCGCTCAGACCGAGCAGATGCTGCGGGCGGCCCGTTCCCCCTTCCCGGGCGCCGCCGAGCTTGCCGCGCGGCTGCCGGAGGTGCTGCTCCGCTACCGGGCAGTGGCCGAGCACCCGCAGGTGGCCCTGCGCATCCGCTGCCACGGGGATTACCACCTGGGCCAGGTCCTGGTGGCCGACGGAGATTTCATCATCATCGACTTCGAGGGCGAGCCCGCCCGCAGCCTCGCCGACCGGCGCCGCAAGTCCGGCGCCCTGCGGGATGTGGCCGGCATGGTGCGGTCGCTGCACTACGCCGCCATGACCGCCATCCGGGCGGGCGGGGATGAGCAGACGGCCTTTGCCTGGTACCGCTGGTCGGCCGCCGCCTTCCTGCAGGGCTACCTCGCCGCTGCGGGCAGCGCGCCGTTTCTGCCGCAGGAGCCGGCGGAGCTGCGGTGCAGCCTCCAGGCCAACCTCCTGGAGAAGGTGCTCTACGAGCTGCGCTACGAGCTCAACCACCGCCCCGATTGGGTGGACATTCCGGCAGCTGGCCTGCGCGAGCACCTGGCATGGTGACGGCAGGCCTGCGCGATCTGGCGCGGCGCCACGGCGTCCAGTCCGCCTACCGGGGCAATGACGGCCGGATGCACGCGGCCTCGCCGGAGAGCCTGCGGGCGGTGCTCGCCGCCCTGGGCGTGGCAGCCGCCACGCCGGCGGAGGTGGCCGACTCCCTGGCCGAGTGCAGGCACCCCCGCGGTCTGTGCGAGCCGGTGGCCGTCGCCTGGGACGGGCGGCCGGCCCGAATCACACTGCGGGTGCCGGCGGGCACCCCCGTCAAGGCCACCCTGATTGGGGAGCAGGCCTGGTCGCTGCAGGGGTTGGCGCCCACCCTCACCCTGCCGCTCCCCCTGGGCCACCACCAGGTGGAGTTGGAGGCAGGCGGCCAGACCGCCACGGTGCATGTGATCGCGGCCCCGCGCCGGCTGCCGGCCCTGCCCCGCGGGTGGGGCGCGTTCCTCCCCCTGCATGCCCTGCGCTCGCCGTCGAGCTGGGGCTGTGGCCACTTCGGCGACCTGACCGAGCTGGCCGGGTGGGTGGGCCGTATGGGCGGCGGGCTCTTGGGCACACTGCCCCTGCACCCGAGCATCCCCGGCGACCCGAGCCCGTACGCCCCCCTGAGCCGGCTCTTCTGGAGCGAGCTGTACCTCGACCTGGAGAGCCTGCCGGAGTGGCGCCCGGCGCTGCTGGCCGGCGCTGGCGCGGATGCGGAGCTGCGCCGCCTGCGTGAGGCGCCCCGGGTCGACTACGCGGCTGCCCATGCCTTCCGGCGGCCCCTTCTGGAGGCCATGGCCGGCTCCCTGACGGAGGCGCGGCAGGTGGAGCTCTTGGCCTGGGCCGCGGCCCACCCGGACGCCGCCGACTACGCGCGGTTTCGCGCGTACGGCGAGGATCGGGCCGGAACCCAGGGTGCGGGCGAGCCCTGGCCCAGCTGGCCGGAGCCGGCCCGCTCCGGGCGCATCCCGCCCGATGCCACCGATCCCGCGCGGGAGCGGTATCACCTCTACGCGCAGTGGGTGGCTGCGGCCCAGCTGGCCGGCGCGCCGGGCCTGTACCTGGACCTGCCCCTCGGCGTGCACCCCTGGGGTTACGACACCTGGCGCCACCGCGACGCCTTCGCCCTGGGCGCCAGCATGGGCGCGCCGCCGGATCACCTGTTCGCCGGCGGCCAGAATTGGGGCATGCCGCCGCCCCACCCGGCCCGGATCCGGGCCGGCGGGTACGGTTACCTGGCCGCCTGCCTGTGCCAGGTCATGGCCCGGGCCGCCGCCGTGCGCCTGGATCACGTCATGAGCCTGCACCGCCTGTTCTGGATCCCGGCGGGCGGCTCGGCGCAGGATGGCGTCTACGTGCGCTACCGCGCCGAGGAGATGTACGCGGTGCTGGCGCTGGCGGCGTCCTGCCACGGCACCGCGGTCGTGGGCGAGGACCTCGGCACCGTGCCGGACGAGGTGCGGGTGGCCATGGCCCGCCACGGCCTTCTCCGGATGTACGTGCTGCCCTTCGCGCGCACGGAGCCCGCACCGGTGGCGTCCATGGCCTGCCTGGACACCCACGACATGCCCCCGTTCGCCAGGTGGTGGCGGGAGCTGGCCGACTGGGAGCGGGCCGAGCTCGTCACCCGGCTTGGCGAACCGCCGCCCGACCTGGCCGCCGCCCTCGCGGCCTGCCTGGATCTGCTGGCCAGGAGCCCGGCCGACCTGGTCCTGGTCAACCTCGAGGACCTCTGGCTGGAGACCGAGTCGCAGAACCAACCCGGCACGGGACCAGAGGCAGGGAACTGGACCCGGCCGGCCCAGGTCGGCCTGCCGGAGATCACGGAGCGGCCCGAGATCCTGGCGCTCCTGCGCCGGCTCGATGCTTTACGGCGGGAGCCCCTGGCCGCTTCCGGCGAGTTCATACGGAGGTGAAGCCCCTGGTTCGTCATGACGTCTCGCTGCTTGCCGAGCTCGACCTGCACCTGCTGGGCGAGGGCACCCACACGCGGCTTTACGAGAAGCTCGGCGCCCACCCCCTCGACGGAGGCACCTACTTTGCCGTCTGGGCGCCGTCGGCCCGCGAGGTGGCGGTGATCGGCGACTTCAACGGCTGGGCCGGCGATCAGCTTTCCCCGCGGGGCAGCTCCGGCGTCTGGGAGGGATTTCTTCCCGGCGTGGGCGAGGGCGCCCTGTACAAGTACCGGGTGGTCGCCCAGAGCGGTGAGGCCGCCGAGAAGACGGACCCCGTGGGCCTGCAGCAGGAAGTGTCGCCCCGCACGGCCTCGATCGTGCGCAGCCTGGCCCATCAGTGGGGCGACGGCGACTGGCTGGCCGCCCGAGGGACGCGGAACGCCCTGAGCGCACCCTGGTCCGTCTACGAGGTCCACCTGGGGTCCTGGATGCGGGTGCCGGAGGAGGGCGACCGCTACCTCACCTATGCGGAGTTGGGCCCAAAGCTGACCGCATATTGTCAGGACATGGGCTTCACCCATGTGGAGCTGCTTCCGGTCATGGAGCACCCGTTCTACGGCTCGTGGGGGTACCAGGCAACGGGGTACTTTGCGCCCACGTCCCGGTACGGCGACCTCCAGGACTTCCTGGGGATGGTCGACTGCCTGCACCAGGGCGGCATCGGCGTCATATTGGACTGGGTGCCCTCGCACTTCGCCCGCGACGGGCATGGCCTCGGCCTGTTTGACGGCACGCACCTCTATGAGCATGCCGACCCGCGCCAGGGCGAGCACCCCGACTGGCACAGCTACATCTTCAACCTCGGCCGCCGCGAGGTGACGAGCTTCCTTCTGAGCTCGGCCGGCTTCTGGCTGGAGGCCTGCCACGCCGACGGCCTGCGGGTGGACGCCGTCGCCTCGATGCTCTACCTCGACTACTCGCGGGGCCCTGGGCAGTGGGTGCCCAACGCCCGCGGCGGCCGCGAGAACCTGGAGTCCATCGCGTTCTTGCGCCAGTTCAACGCCGACGTTGGCCCAGGCATGCAGACCATTGCGGAGGAGTCCACCGCGTGGCCGGGCGTCACCGACCCGGAGGGCCTGGGCTTCAGCATGAAGTGGGACATGGGCTGGATGCACGACACCCTGGGGTATCTGGGCCTGGACCCCGTGTACCGCAAGCACCATCACCGCGAGATGACGTTCCGGGGCCTTTATGCCTTCTCGGAGCGGTTCATGCTGCCGCTGTCCCACGACGAAACGGTGCACGGCAAGGGCTCGCTGATCGGCAAGATGGCGGGCGACGACTGGCAAAAGCGCGCGAACCTGCGCCTTCTGTTCGCGTGGCAGCATGCGCAGCCCGGCAAGAAGCTGGTGTTCATGGGCGGCGAGTTCGGTCAAGTGGGGGAGTGGAGCCACGAACGCAGCCTGGACTGGCACCTGCTGGGGGATCCGGCGCACGCCGGCATCCAGAGGTGGGTGCGCGACTTGAATCATTTGTATCGCGGCTCGCCTGCGCTCGCCGCCTCCGATTTCGATCCGCGTGCGACGGAGTGGGTGGGGATGGATGACGCCGACCAGAGCGTGGTCGCCCTGCGGCGCGGCGACCTGCTCTGGGTGCTGAACTTCACGCCGGTGCCGCGGCACAACTACAGGGTGGGTGTGCCATCCGCGGGGCAGTGGCGTGAGATCCTGAACAGCGACGCCAAGGACTACGGCGGCAGCGGGATGGGCAACCTCGGGGGCCGTGAGGCGGCCCCGATTCCCAGCCACGGCCATCCATTTAGCCTCAACCTGACGCTGCCGCCCCTGGGCGCCGTGGTCTTCGAGCGCGCATGAAGCTGAGCGCCACGCCGCTGGACGGCGGGATGTGCCGGTTTCTGGTGTGGGCGCCGCAGTCGGACCGGGTGGCCGTGGTCCTCGACGGCCACCCGGTCCCGATGCGCCGACTGGCCAGAGGGTACCACTGCGTCGAGACGGTGGCGCCGCCGGGCACCAGATACCGGTATCGCCTGGATGACGGCCACGAACTGGCCGACCCAGCCTCCCGCTCGCAGCCGGAAGGGGTCTTCGGTCCCTCTGCGGTGGTGGACCCCGCCTTTGCCTGGAGCCCCTGGTCCGGTCCAGCCAAGGACTGGATTATCTACGAGTGCCACATCGGCACCTGGACGGATGCGGGCACCTTTGAAGCTGGGATCGAGCGCCTCGCTGCGCTCGCCGCTCTGGGTGTTACCGCACTGGAGATCATGCCGGTCGCCCAGTTCCCGGGTTCCCGCAACTGGGGCTACGATGGCGTGTTTCCGTTTGCCCCGCAGAACACGTACGGTGGCCCCGATGGCCTCCGCCGCCTGGTTGACGCCTGCCACCAGCACGGCCTGGCCGTGATCCTGGACGTGGTCTACAACCACCTGGGCCCGGAGGGTAATGTCCTCACTTCGTTCGGACATTACTTCACGGATGCCTACCATACCCCGTGGGGCAGCGCCATGAACTTTGACGGTCCGGGCAGTGACGAGGTGCGCCGCTTCTTCATCGAAAACGCCCTCCACTGGGCCTGGGAGTATCACATCGACGCGCTCAGGCTGGATGCCGTCCATGCGATCCTGGACCGTTCGGCGCGCCCGTTCCTCCAGCAGCTGGCCAGCCGGGTTCCGGTACCCCTGTTCGCCGAGTCGGATGCCAACGACCCCCGCCTCGTGCAGGAGTTCGGCATGGCCGCCGTCTGGGCCGATGACCTGCACCATGCCCTGCATGCGCTGCTCACTGGGGAACGCGGCGGCTGCTACACAGATTTCGGACCGATCAGCCGCTTGGCGGCGGCTTATCGCCATGGCTTTGCGTTTACAGGGCAACGTAACCGCTACCGGGAGCGCCGGCATGGGGCCATGCCGACCGCCATGGCCCCGTGGCAGTTCGTCGTCTGCGCTCAGAACCATGACCAGATCGGAAACCGCGCCCAGGGGGAGCGGCTGGTCACCTTGGCTGGCCCGCGGGCGGCCAAGGTTGCGGCGGCTGCGG
The DNA here is from genome assembly GCA_035533535.1 of Bacillota bacterium. GTDB lineage: Bacteria > Bacillota > Sulfobacillia > RBS10-35 > JAJYVM01 > JAJYVM01. The sequence goes on from DATLTP010000073.1 coordinate 18,698, forward strand.
TCCTGCTGTCACCGTTCACCCCGCTGCTGTTCATGGGCGAGGAATACGGGGAGACGGCTCCCTTTCTGTACTTCACAAGCCACACCGACCCGGCCCTGGGACGGGCCGTGCGCGCGCGCCGCCGCCGCGAGGTGGGCGGCAATGCGCCGGATCCCCAGCGAGAGGAGACCTTCATGGCAAGCCTCATCCACCCGACAGCTGAAACCGAGGACTTCGCCGAGCTGATCCGCCTGCGTAAAGAAATGCCGGCCGGGCCGGCTGTGGTTGCCATCCTGGGGCCGGAAACGCTGCAGCTGCGGCGTGGACGTTTCCGCATCCTGCTCCAGTTCGGGGGCGAGCGCGCAGCCGCGTTGCAGGGGCGCCTCCGGTGGCGCACGGGCGACGGCGGCCTCATGGCCGCCGTCTCGGAGGATTAAGTATGGATCGTTACATCTGCATTCACGGCCACTTCTACCAGCCGCCGCGGGAGAACCCCTGGCTGGAGTCGATCGAGGTGCAGGACTCGGCTGCTCCCTACCATGACTGGAACGAGCGCATCACCGCCGAGTGCTACGGACCGAACGGGCGCGCG
>DATLTP010000074.1:0-3256 GCA_035533535.1 Bacillota bacterium
TCGGCCTGGGTGGCCTCGCCACTCCGCGACGACAACGACCTCTACGTCCGCGACTACTCCAAGTGCATCCTCTGCTACAAGTGCGTCGAGGCCTGCGGGCCGGACGCGCAGTTCACCTTTGCGCTGACGGCGGCCGGGCGCGGATTCGGGGCCCGCATCGACACGGGGGCGGACACGCCGCTGCTTTCGTCGCGGTGTGTCTTCTGCGGCAACTGCGTGGCCGTCTGCCCCACCGGGGCCCTGATGCCCACCTTGGAGCAGCGCCTGCGGGCGGCCGGGAATTGGGCGCCCGAGCGCCAGCACGTTACCGAAACGGTCTGCCCGTACTGCGGCGTCGGCTGCTCGCTGGAGCTGCACGTGCAGGATAACCACATCGTGAAGGTCACCTCGCCGTCCGACCACTCGGTCACGTCGGGACACCTCTGCGTCAAGGGCCGCTTCGGCTTCGCGTACATCGAGGGCCCAGGTGAACCCCCCGAGAGGCGACCTTCGGCGGAGTAGGTTAGCCCGAAGCGCCGTTCAGCCCCGGTCCGGCCGGCGGCTACGATGGTCGCGCAATGCTCAGCGAACTGGCTGCCTGGGTCGCGACCGTGCTCACCGCCCGCGGCAACCTCGGGCTCATGGCGCTGACCGCCCTGGAGAGCATGGGCGCGCCCATTCCCGCGGAGATCGTCCTGCCGTTCGCCGGCTACCTTGTCTTTGCCGGCCGCATCACCTTCACCGGGGCGGTGCTGGCCGCCACCGTCGGCGGGCTCGTCGGCTTCCTTGCGCAGTACGCGCTTGGGCGCGCCGGCGGGCGGGCCTTCATCCTCCGCTACGGCCGCTACTTCCTGATCACGCCCCACCACCTTGATCTGGCAGACGCATGGTTTCACCGGTACGGGGAGCGCGCGGTCCTCATTGCGCGGCTGCTGCCGGTCGTGCGCGGGCTGGTCTCCCTGCCGGCTGGGGCGTCCGGCATGCCGCTTTTGCCCTTCACGGTCTGGTCCGTGATCGGCACCCTGCCCTGGACCCTCGGGCTGATCGGGGCCGGGTGGGCACTCGGCGACCTGTGGCCGCTGGTGACCCACTGGGCGCACCGCGGCGCCCTGACGGCCGGGATCGTCGCGGCCGTCGCGGCCCTGCTGCTGATCTTGCTGGGGCGACGGCGCCAGCGCCGTCGCGTACGAAAGGGTGGGCTGGTCATGTCCCGCTCGGCCAAGGTTCTGCTCGTGGCGGCTGGGCTCAGTGCCCTTTTCCTCGTGGCTGGGAGCCTGCTCAACCTGCTCGCCGTGCCGGCCTGGATGCCTGTGGCGGCGTTCGCCGTCTCCTACGTGGCTGGCGGCACCCTGCGCCTGCGCGACGGGCTCATCGCCCTCAAGGACCGGCGCGTCAGCATCGACATGCTCATGGTCCTCGGCGCCGCCGGGGCGGCGGTCCTCGGGCGCTGGAACGAGGGGGCCATCCTCATCTTCCTGTTCGCCCTCTCCAACGCGCTGGAGGAGTTTGTGGCCGACCGCACCCGCGACGCGCTCCGGGCCCTGGTGCGCCTGCGGCCGGACACGGCCCTGGTCCGGCGCGCCGACGGGCGCGAGGAGCCCGTCCCCGTTGAAGATCTGGTTCCTGGGGACGTCCTCCTCGTGCGGGCGGGGGAGAGCATCGCCACCGACGGGGTGGTGCGGCAGGGTCGCTCGCCCGTTGACCAGGCCTCCATCACCGGCGAGTCGATCCCGGTGAACAAGGCGCCTGGGGACGAGGTCTTCGGCGGCTCGATCAACGGCACCAGCCTGCTGGCGGTCGAGGTGGTGCGGCCGGCGTCGGAGTCCGCCATCTCGCGCATCATCCGCCTGGTGGAGCAGACGCAGGAGCACAAGGCGGAAGCCCAGCGGATGACCGAGTGGATCGACCGCTACTACACCCTCGGCGTGGTGGCGGTGGCGCTCGGGGTGCTGGTCATTCCACCCATGCAGCTTGGGTGGACCTGGGCCCGCAGCTTCTACCTGGCCATGCAGCTCATGGTGGTCATGTCGCCCTGCGCCCTGGTCGTGGCGACGCCAGCGGCCCTGCTGGCGGGCGTGGCGGCGGGGGCGCGGCGCGGCGTGCTGTTCAAGGGCGGGCGCCACCTCGAGCAGGCGGGCTCGGTCCAGGTGGTGGCCCTGGATAAGACTGGGACGCTGACCGAGGGGCGGCCCCGGTTGCGGGAGATCTGGGCGGCCCCGGGGTGGACCTCGGACCAGGTTCTGTCCCTGGCGGCTGCGGTTGAGACCCGGTCGCCGCACCCCCTGGGACAGGCCATCCTGGCGGCGGCCGCGGAGCAGGGGCTCGTGGTGCCCGAGGTGGAGGTGGCGGAGGAGAGGCCTGGGTTTGGCGTGCTGGCCACTGTGGGAGGACGGGCCGTCCGCGTGGGCGGGTTGCGCCTGCTGTCCCCGGAGGCGGCCGCGGTCCTGACCGAGCCGGCGGCGGCGGCCGGCCAGCGGGGCGAGACGCCCGTCTTCGTCGAGGCGGACGGGGCCGCGGCCGGGATCCTCAGCCTGGCGGACACCCTGCGCGAGGGCGCGGCGGAGGCCGTGGCCGCGCTGAAGGCGGTGGGCATCCGCAAAGTCGTCATGCTGACGGGCGATGACGCGCGCGTGGCGGCGGCCATCTCGGCGAGCGCGGGAACCGACGACTTCCGCGCGGCCCTGCTGCCGGAGGATAAGGTGGCGGCTTTGGCGGAGCTGCGCCGGGAATATGGCGAGGTCGCCATGGTGGGGGACGGGGTCAACGACGCGCCGGCCCTGGCCTCCGCCGACCTGGGCGTGGCCATGGGCGGGGCCGGGAATGACGCCTCGCTGGAAACGGCGGACATGGTGCTGATGACCGATGACCTGCGGCGGCTGCCGGAGGCGTTTGCCCTTGGGCGGCGGACGCGGCGTATCGTGGCGCAGAACCTGGTCTTCGCGGTCGCCGTGATCGTGACGCTGGTGACGCTGACCCTGACGGCGGGGATGCAGCTGCCGCTGGCCGTCGTCGGGCATGAGGGCAGCACGATCCTGGTGGCGCTGAATGGCCTCCGGCTGCTGGCGGGTGGGCCGCGGGCCGGGGGGCCGGTGGCGCAGGCCGGGCGGCGGGGCGCCGTGGTGCGGCAGGCCGTGCAGCAGCCGTAGGCCGGCCGGACGGGTGCGGTTGGGCTGCGGGTCAGTTGGATGGCGGGAAGTGTGACTGATGGGGCGGGGGCCAGCCAGGGGGATCAACCGGCCAGCGGTCCCACGGTGGGGATTCGTGGGCTGAGCCGCTG
>DATLTP010000075.1:0-6213 GCA_035533535.1 Bacillota bacterium
GCCGGCAGGATCGCTTCCGCAGTCCGGGGCGCACGGCCATGGTGTGATCGGCAGTACGGCGTGGCGGCACCTCGGCCGGCGGCGGGGGAATTAAGCTCACCTCGAGCAGGGCGAGCTCGCGGCCCCATCGGTGGCGACCACGCGGATAGCGCAATCAAGCGGATGGCGCCATCAAACGGCAAGCGCCATCAAACGGATGCCGGCCCCATCCCGCCGCTGCCGTGCGCGCCTGCCCGATCTTCTGACGGCGGTTCGTTTACGATGGGCTTGGACGGGGGATGCCTGACACGCTCTACAAGACAGAGGGCATCGTGCTGCGCGCCTACCCGTTCGGCGAGGCCGACCGCGTGATCGTGCTGCAGACCGCCGAGCACGGCAAGGTGCGAGCCGTCGCCAAGGCCGTCAGCCGCGCCAAGAGCCGGCTGGCCGCCGCTGTCCAGCTGTTCACGCATGGCCAATACATCCTCTGGCAGGGACGCGAGCTCGACGGCATCAGCCAGGCCGACATCGTGCGCCCGAGTTACGTGCTGACGGGCGACCTCGGCGCCCTGGCCGCCGCCTCGTACGCCGTGGAGATGGTCGATGGCTTCTGGGAGGACCGGCAGGAGGCCCCCGAAGCCTTTGCCCTGCTGCGCGACAGCCTGGATTGGCTCGGCGGGGGTGGGTTGCCGGGCCCCGCCTTCCTGCGGCACCTCGAGCTCCAGGTTCTGAGCGCGGCCGGCTTCGCGCCCGAGCTGGAGGCCTGCGCCAACTGCGGGCGACCGCTTGCGGACGATGCGGCCGCCCGCTACGTGCCCAGCCGCGGCGGCCTTTGCTGCCAGGCCTGCGGCGGCGAGGGGCGGATGGTGGCGCCAGCGGCCGGCGGCTGGCTGCGCGCCCTTGCCGCCACGGCCAGCCGGGGGGACCTGCCCCCGCCCCCCGGCGGCAACGCGCCCAGCGAGGCGGCGGCCGCGCTGCTCAGCCACCTAACCTTCATCCTCGGTCGCCCCCTGCGCTCGCGCAGTATGCTGGAGATACTGCCGATGAACCCGTAATTGCAGGAGGATCCCTGACCGCGCGGTCTATTCAGAGAGGCGATGACCATGGGCATTACGCTGGATGCGATCGATGCCGTCCGCGAGCGCACGGGCGCCAGCTACCGCCGCGCCTACGAGGCGCTCCAGGCCTCGGATGGAGACGTCATCCAGGCGATCCTCGCGCTGCAGCCGCGGGGGGCGCTGAACAACTCCCCCTGGCTTCGCGACCGGGGCGAGGACCTGAAGAGCGGCGTCCGCCGCCTGGTGCACGAGGGCAACGCCACCCGGGTGGTCATCCGCTCGCACGAGGGCCGCACGGTGTTCGAGGTGCCCGCCACGGTGGCAGTCGCCGGTTCCCTCCTGTTTCCGTTCGCCGCGGCTGCCGGTGTGGTCGCGGCCCTGGCCGGCCACGCCACCTTCGCCATCGAGCGGGAGCCTTCCTGACCCGCGGGCCGACACCGTTCACGTTGACGCTGGCGCGGCTCCTCTGCTAGCATTGGCGCACTGGCGCCCCGGCCCATGCGGGGAAGAGTACCCGGCTTCCGCCAGCCCAGCGAGTCGCCGCACGGTGCGAAGGCGACCTCGGCGGATCCGGCGAAAGGCGACCCCAAGGTCGGCAGGCGCAAACCAAGAGCGGGTCTGATCGCGACGCGCACGCGTCGCGTCACGACCAACCAGGGTGGAACCGCGGGAGCATGCCTCCCGTCCCTGAGCGGGGCGGGAGGCTTTTTGTCGTCGCCAGGGGGTGTCCAAGACGAACTTTCAGGACATGATCCTCACCTTCCACCGCTTCTGGGCGGACCAGGGCTGCCTGCTCGCGCAGCCCTACGACGTCGAGAAGGGCGCCGGCACCATGAACCCGGCGACGTTCTTCCGCTGCCTGGGGCCGGAGCCGTGGCGCGTCGCCTATGTCGAGCCCTCCCGCCGTCCCGCCGACGCCCGCTACGGCCAAAACCCCAACCGCCTCTACCAGCACTGGCAGTATCAGGTCATGCTCAAGCCATCCCCGGCCAACGTGCTGGACCTTTATCTCGACTCGCTCCACGCCATCGGCATCTCGCGCAAGGAGCACGACATCCGCTTCGTCGAGGACAACTGGGAGTGGCCAGCCGGCGGGGCCTGGGGCCTCGGCTGGGAGGTCTGGTGCGACGGCATGGAGATCACCCAGTTCACCTACTTCCAGCAGGTGGGCGGCCTGGAGGTGCGGCCCGTCGCCGCTGAGATCACCATCGGCCTGGAGCGGCTGGCCTCCTTCGTGCAGGGCGTGCCCGACAACTTCGCCGTGGAGTGGCTGCCCGGCCTCACCTACGGCGATGTCTACCGCCGCGTGGAGTACGAGCAGTCCGTCTACGCCCTGGAGACGGCCAACACGGAGGTGCTGCGCCGCCACTTCGACGACTACGAGGCCGAGGCCGGCCGGTCGCTCCTGCGCGGCCTGGTGGCCCCGGCCTACGACTGCGTGCTGAAGTGCTCGCATCTGTTCAATTTGCTGGACGCGCGCGGCGCCGTCGCCCCGGCCCAGCGGGCGGCCTACATGGACCGGATGCGCATCCTGACCCGCCGGGCGGCCGCGGCCTACCTGAAGGTCCGCGAAGAGCTGGGCTTCCCGCTGCTGAAGGGGGTGGCCGCGCATGCCTAGCCTCCTCCTGGAGATTGGAGCGGAGGAGCTGCCGGCGGCCCTGGCCCCAGCGGCGTTGGCCCAGCTTTTGGAGCGCCTGCCGGCGCTCCTTCACGGCCAGCGGCTGGCCCATGGCGACGCAGCGGCGTTTGGGACTCCCCGCCGGCTGGCGGTCCGTGTCGCAGACGTGGCGGACCGCCAGGAGGACACTGAGGAGTGGGTGCGCGGCCCTTCCAAGACCGTCGGCTTCGGGCCGGACGGCCAGCCGAGCCGCGCGGCCCTCGGCTTCGCCCGGTCGCAGGGGGTCGAGGTGGCGCAGTTGGTGGAGCGTGAGGGGTACCTGTATGGCCTCAAGCGGACCCCGGGCCGGTCGGCGGCGGAGGTTCTGGCACAAGTGCTGCCGGGCCTGATCGCTGGCATCGACTTCCCCCGCAGCATGCGCTGGGGGGACGGGGACCTGCGGTTTGCCCGCCCCATCCGGTGGATCGTGGCGCTCCTGGACAGCGCCACGATCCCCTTCGTCCTGGGCGACGTGACGAGCGGCGGGGTGACTCATGGCCACCGCACGCTGGCCCCCGGCCCCGTGGAGGTCGCCTCGCCGCCGGCCTATGAGGAGGTCATGGCTCAAGCGCGTGTGATGGCGGACCCGTCCACCCGTGCTGAGGCCATTCGGTCCGGCGTCTTGGCAGCGGCTCAGGGCAAGGGCGGGGTTGCCCGCATCGACCCCGGTCTCCTGGCCGAGGTCACCTGGCTGGTGGAGTACCCGACGCCGTTCTGCGGCGCCTTTCCCGAAGAGGCGCTGGCGGTGCCCGAGCCGGTCCTGGTTGAAGTCATGCGCGTTCAGCAGCGGTACTTCCCCGTCCAGGGGGCAGAAGGCCGGCTGATGCCGCTGTTCTGCGGCGTGCGCGATGGCGACGAGGAGAACCTGGATACGGTGATCGCTGGCAACGAGCGGGTCCTCCGCGCTCGCTTCGCCGACGCCCGCTTCTTCTACGACGAGGACCGCAAGCGGACCCTGGCCTCGCGTGTCCCGGAGCTCGAACGGGTCACGTTCGCGGAAGGCCTGGGGACCATGGCGGCCAAGGCCATGCGCCTGCAGCAGCTCGTCACCGGACCGATCCTGGCGCGCGCGGCGCAGTTGTGCAAGGCGGATCGCCTGACGCACCTGGTGGGGGAGTTCCCGGAGCTTGAGGGCACCATGGGTGCCCACTATGCGCAGCTGGACGGGGAGCCGGCGGAGGTCTGCCAGGCCATCGCCGATCATGTGCTCCCGCGCGCTGCAGCGGGCGACCTGCCCCAGAGCGAGGCCGGGCGGATCCTGGCGATCGCCGATCGCCTCGACAACCTGGCTGGGCACTTTCTCCTGGGTAGGGCGCCCACCGGTTCGGCGGATCCCTTCGGGCTCCGCCGGCAGGCCATCGCGGTGCTGCGCCTGGAGCGCCAGGGGGGCCGGGACCTGCGCCAGGCCCTGCGCGCCGCGCTCGCTGGCTACGTTCACGTGGGCGACCCCGCCGTGGCCGAGCCGGCGCTGCTCCACTTCCTGCGCGAGCGGCTCCGCGGCCTGATGACCGATGCCGGCCACCGCTACGACGCCGTCGAGGCCGTTTTGGCCGTGGACGAGTGGCGGATTGGCGAGCTGTGGTCGCGGGTGGCGGCACTGCAGGGCGTCCTCGCGGACGCCAAGCTGGCCGACGACTTCCTGACCGTGTACCGCCGCTGCGCCAACCTGGCCACCAAGGCCGAGCCCGGCTCGGTTTACAGCCCGCAGGCTGCAACCGCCCCAGAGGAGAGCCGTCTCGGCGAACTGCTGCAGGCAGCGCCGCGCCGGCCGACCGTCACCGACCACGCCCAGGCGGTCGCGATGCTCCGTTCGGCCGTAGACGAGCTGCTGGACAAGGTGCTCATCATGGCCCCAGAGCCCGAGGTCCGTCGCAACCGGCTGGCGTTGCTGCGCGATATCGCCGCGTTCGCCGCCACCTACGCCGACCTCGGCCGGGTGGTCCAATAGCAGGAACTGGCTCGCCCAACCCGGTATAGCCCGAATGGGTGGTGCACTATGGATGAGGCCCATGCCGGCGCCACGGTCTTCGTGGTCTCCGACGCCCTGGGCGAGACCGCCGAGGTGGTGGCACGCGCCGCCGCCAGCCAGTTTGATGGCGGCCGCCTGGCTCTGAGGCGGTTTCCCTTCGTGCAGACCGAGGATAGCGTGCACGACATCGTGGCCGCGGCCGCCGCTGCGGGCGCCTCGATCATCTTCACGTTGATCCGGCCCGGCCTGTGCCTCGTCATGCACGACGCGGCCGCCCGCGCTGGAGTGCCGGCCGTGGACGTCATGGGCCCCGTCCTTGACGCCATCGCCACGGCCTCGCACAGCCACCCGCGCCTGGAGCCGGGCCTCGTCCACCGCCTGGACGAGGACTACTTCAAGCGGGTGGAGGCGATTGAGTTCGCGGTGCGCTACGACGACGGCCGCGACCCTCGGGGCCTGCAGCGGGCCGACGTCGTGCTGATCGGCGTCTCCCGCAGCAGCAAGACGCCGGTGAGCATGTACCTGGCCAACCGGATGTACAAGGTGGCCAACGTGCCGCTGGTGCCCGAGGTCGAGGTGTCGCCTGAGCTCTTCAACGTGCCGGTGCAAAAGGTCGTGGGCCTGACCATCGAGTCGGGCCAGTTGCGCGACATTCGGTTGGAGCGGCTGCGCGCCATCGGGCTGCCGCCGGAGGCAAGCTACGGGGAGATCGGCCGCATCGAGCAGGAGCTCCGGTACGCCCGCCAGGTCTTCGCCCGGGTCGGCTGCCCCGTGATCGACGTGAGCAGCAAGGCCGTGGAGGAGACGGCGACCAAGGTGATGGAACTGGTGGCAGGGGGCAAGCAAGGGAGGTAGCGACTTGGGACAATGGGTATACGAGTTCGCCGAGGCCGGCTCCGCCGGCCTTTGCAATCCGCGTGAGCTGCTGGGTGGCAAGGGCGCAGGCCTGGCCGACATGACAGCCGCGGGGCTGCCCGTGCCGCCGGGCTTCACCATCACGACCGAGGCCTGCAACGACTACCTGCGCACGGGCCAGATATCACCCGCCCTCTGGGAGGAGGTCCTCCAGTACCTCCATGGTCTGGAGGCGCGCGAGGGCCGCAACTTGGGCGACCCGGCGGATCCGCTGCTGGTCTCCGTGCGCTCGGGCGCCGCCATCTCCATGCCCGGGATGATGGACACCGTCCTCAACCTCGGCCTGAACGACGAGGCCGCCGAGGGCCTTGCCCGCGCCACGGGTGACGAGCGGTTCGCCCTGGACTCCTACCGCCGCTTCCTGCAGATGTTCGCCAACGTGGTGCTGGGCAAGCCGCATGGCGCCTTCGAGCGCATCCTCGGCGAAGAGGTCCAGCGCTCCGGCGTCCGCGGCGACGGCGACCTTGCCCCGGGCGAGCTGCGGCGCGTCATCGCCGCCTACAAGACGCACATCCACGACTTCCCCCAGCGCCCGCTTGACCAGCTGCGGATGGCGATCGAAGCCGTCTTCCAGTCCTGGAGCAACGACCGCGCCGTGGTCTACCGCCGGCTGAACACCATCCCCGAGAGCCTCG
>DATLTP010000076.1:0-2974 GCA_035533535.1 Bacillota bacterium
GCAGCCCCGTGCCGCTGATGAGCAGGCCGATGGCGCCCGCCGACCAGTGCCGCGTGGCCAGGCACAGCACGAAGTCGACGACCAACACACCCTGTGCGACGCTGCGGACAGGCGGCGCACCACAGGGTGGAGCCCTGCCCAGGAGATGGTTCGCATATCGAATTAAGCGTAGCGCGAGACGCGTGGCCGGGGCTACTGCCCGGCGGTCGCGGCGCTGGCAGCCGGGGCCGGCTGGGCGGGGCGGTCGTGATTCCGGAAGAAGGCCGCGAACAGTCCCACATAGACCAGCTGGAGGCCGGACGCCAGGAGCAGGGGGAGGGAAAGCAGCCCGGCCCCGATCATCCAGCCGGCCACGGCGGGCCCGACGGCGCCGGGCAGCCGCTGCGACAGGTTGTTGAGGCTCCCGGCCAGGCCGCGGCGCCCATCGCGGACCAAATTGACGCTGAACGCCTGCCGCGCCCCCACCGAGCCGCGGTTGAGCACGGACCGCAGCGTGTACATCACGGCCGCCCCGGCAAAGGTCGGCATGAACGGCAGCGCCACCAGCGCCAGGATGCTGAGCAGCCGCGCCCAGACGATGGCCCGCACCAGCCCGAAGCGGCTGGACATCTCGCCCGTCAGGACCGACGACCCCGCGGCCAGCAGGAAGCCGATGGCGTAGACCGGCCCGATGGACCCGGCCCCCACCCCGTAGCGGACCGACAGCCAGTACGGCAGGATCTGGGCGAACAGGCCCATCCCCAGGCCCGCCACGCCGTTGGCGATGGAGAGCAGGAGCAGGTTGCGGTTCTCGGCCTGGCGGACGCCGCCGCCGCCCGTGTCCACGACCGGCTCCGGCGCCCGCTCCTCCAACCCGGCGTACTGCACGAAGTTGACGGCCGCCATGACGATCGTGACGGTGAACAGCAGGTTGTAGCCGAGCGTCGGCACCACCGCCGCCGCCAGCGACCCCACCGCCATGCCGAGGAAGGCCCCGGCGCTGGCGACGCTGAAGATGCGCCCCCGCTGCTCCTTGTCGACATACTGCGCGAGCCAGGCCTGCTCGGCGGGTGCGAACGGCCCGAGGGCCGCGTTCGGCCCCAGGCCGAAGCCCAGCAGCAGGGCCGCGAGGATCAGCACCCAGTTGGCGTGGAGGAGGATCACCGCGCCGCAGAGGATGGCGGTGGCGACCTGGTAGCCGACGAGGTAGCGCCGGCGCCCGTGGCGGTCGGTGACGGTCCCGCCCCAGAGGTTGAGCGCCGCCGCCGCCAGGGTGGTGCCGCTGACCATCAGCCCGATGGCGGCGGCGGACCAGTGGCGCGCGGCGAGGAAGAGGACGAAGTCGACGGAGAGCATCCCCTGCGCGACGCTGCGGACCGCGCGCGCGGCGAGGATGCGGCGGACGACGGGGTGGAGCTGGGTCCAGGCGATGTTTCGCATGGCGAAGCGAGTGTAGCATCGTGGCCCTGCCCGTGGAAGGCCAAAGTGAGCGCTGCGCCGCGGCCGACGGCGACCTCGCGCACGATGGCGCGCAGCATGGCCTGGCGGGCGGCGTCCCCGGCGAAGCGGGCCAGGGTGGGGAAGTCGAGCACGAGCGCGTTCGTGAGCGCGTCGCCCTTCGGCGCCGCGCGCAGCTCGGCTTCCAGGGCGGCCTGCTCGCGACGCAGCTGCTCGAGCCGGGCCGCAACCTCCGGTCCCTGGAGCCAGCCCTCCTCGACGGCGCGCAAAAGACGCGCCACACGGCGCTCCCCGGCGGACCGCGCGGGCCTGCGCAGGAGTGGGGGCGCGGGTCCCAGCGTCAATACGCCCACCGCGTCCAGCACGGCGGAATCGACCCTGTCCGCGGCCTGCCAGCCGAACTGGCACCCCGGCCCCCGGCGCTGGCAGATGTAGTAGCGGCGGCTGTTGCCATTCGGCCAGCGCTGGCGCTTGCCGCGGAGATGCCCCCCGCAGTGGGCGCAGACGCCGAGGCCGGCCAGCAGGTAGCTGGGCGAGCGCGGGGCCGGAGCCCGCTGCACGGCGGAAAAGGTCGCCTCGTCGACAATGGCGGGAACGTAGACGCGACTCTTCAGGATCAGCCGCACGGTGCTCGGCCACCAGCGGCCGCCGGTCCGGGGCGTGGGCGCGCCCGCGGCCGCCAGCCACGCGGCGAGGGCGGCCGGCCGCTCCGTGGCCGCCCGCCGAAAGAGGATCTCCACCCATGGCGCGGCCTCGGGGTCCGGGTCGAGGCGCCCGTCCGGCCCGTACCGGAACCCCCAGGGCGCGGCGCCAGACCACTTGCCCTGGCGCCTGCGCTCACGCAGGCCCAGCTTCGTGCGCTCGATGATGCTCTCGCGCTCCAGCTGGGCGAAGACGGCCAGCATGCCGAGCATGGCCTTGCCGGCGGCCGTCGTCGTGTCGAATGCTTCCGTCGCGCTGCGTATGCCGACGCCCGCCGGCCCCAGGACGTCCTCGATCAGGTGCAGGGTGTGGGCCTGGCGCCGCGACAGGCGGTCCAGCCGCCAGACCAGCACCATGTCCAGGGTGGCCCGCTCGGCGAGCAGGCGGGTCAGGGCCGGCCGGCGGAGGTCCTTGCCCGAGTGGCCCTCGTCGGCGAAGACGCCGGCCACCAGCCAGCCCTGCGAATCGCAGAACGCCCGCAGCGCGCGCTCCTGGGCGGCGACGGAAAAACCCTCGCGGGCCTGCTCCTCCGTCGAGACGCGCAGGTACAGGCCGACGCGCACCTCAGGCCGGCAGAGCTGCCATGCGGTCCAGGAGGTCGGTGAGGGCGGCGGCGTGCTCGGCCACGGCGGGCACGGGCCAGTCCCGCAGCGGCGCCACGGTGTCGCGCAGGCGAAGCAGCTCGGCCTGCCCGACCTTTTGGCAGTGCGCCGCCACGGCGTCGGCAAGCGGTTGGGCCTGGAGGAGGTAGGCGGCCGTGGTCTTGGCCATGCCGATGGCTATGCGGGGCCCGCTTGTCCACTTGCATTGGGGGCGGCGCGCAGGCGCCGCCCCT
>DATLTP010000077.1:0-2334 GCA_035533535.1 Bacillota bacterium
TCAGCCGTTGACGGCCTCGCGCAGCGGCTTGCCGGGCCGGAACGCCGGCGCCTTGCGCGCCTTGATGCGGACGGCCTTGCCGGTCTGCGGGTTTCTGCCCATGCGCGGGGCGCGCTCGCGCACCTCGAAGCCGCCGAAGCCCACCAGCGAGACCTTCTCGCCCTTGGCCAGCGCGTCCGCGATCACCGTGAAGATCGCGTCGATGGCCTCGCCGGCATCCCGGCGCGTGAAGCCGGTCTCGTCAGCCACGACCCGAGTCAGATCGCCTTTGTTCAACTGCATCCACTCCTTTGCCGCCTTTGGGGGCGTCGCCCCCCACCCATTACGCGCCCGCGGCGCTTCTCCTCCTTACAGCACATGGCTTTTCTCGACGGGAGCCGGCATGGATGGCGAATCTACTCGGAACGTCGCCGCCCCAATTGGCATATTCCTCCGGTCGAGGGCATCACGCGCCACGGCGGGAGGGTGGACGTGCCAAAGTCGCTCGGCGCCTACCTGCGCGACCGGCTGGATGCGCGCCACATGAGCCTGCGGGCGGCGGCGCGCGCCTGTGGGGTCAGCCATTCCACGCTCTCGCGCCTGCTCGCCGGGCGCCTGCGTCCGAGCGCGGGGTTGCTGCTGGCGATTGCCGACGCCCTGCAGGAGCCGGCGGCCGCCATGTTTGCCCATGCCGGGCTGCCGCCGCTTCAGGCCGGCGAGCTGCCGGCGCTGGACCCCGGCGTGGCCGCGGCCCTGGACCGGGCCAGCCTGCGCCAGGACCTGACGCGCCTGGCGGCCGACGCACAGTCCCCGGAGGCTGCCGCTGCCATCGAGCGCGAGTTTGAGGGCAAGCTGCGGGTCGCGGGGGCCGCGGGTCCGGCGGCCGACCGCCTGCTGGCCCTGCGCCGCGTCTATACCGACGCGGGCGCACCCCGGCCGGCCCGGGCCATGGCGGGGGGTGCGCTGCTCTATTTCCTGCGAGGGGCCGACCGGATCGACGACGCGCGGTTCCCCTACGGCTACCTGGACGACGTGGCCGTGGCCGACATGGCCTGGAGCGAAATCGAGTCCCTCATCCAAACCACGTAGCGGCGATGCGCTGGGGCCGGCGGTTCGGCGGCCCTCAGGGGGCCATCCGCACCAGCACGGCCGCCAGGATCGTGGCGGCCTGGGCGCGCGTCGCCACGGCCAGCGGCTGGAAGGTGCCGTCCGGGAAACCGCGCAGCAGGCCTGCCGCCACGGCGGCCTGGATGCCTGGAGCCGCCCATACGTCGATCGCGCCCTGGTCAAGGAAGGCCGCGGCGGGCGTCCCCGTGAGATGCAGCGCCCTGGCGAGCATCAGGGCCACCTGCTCCCGCGTCACTGGGGCGTCGGGGTCGAAGCGGCCGCCGCCGATACCCGCGACGATGCCCGCCTGGGCGGCGGCCGCGACGTACGGGGCGTACCACGCCTGCGCGGTCACGTCGGAGAAGGCCGTGGCCCCGCTGCCGGCGAGCGGCAGGCTCAGGGCGATGGCCAGCATCTTGGCCAACTGCGCCCGTGTGACCGAAGCCTGTGGCTGGAAGCTGTGGTCGGGGAAGCCCACCACGACACCGGCCGCCAGGGCGCGGTCGATGGCGGGGGCGGCCCAGAACCCGGATGGGACGTCCGCGAGCGGGACCGTGTCGGCCAGAACGACGTAGGTGGCGGGCCCTGCAATATTCGCGGACACAGTGCCAGCAGCCGGGTCGACGGCGGTGGGCAGGAACGTCCAGCCGCCGGGTCCGAGGGCGTAGACGCAGAGGCGGTCGGATGCGAGACCGCCAAGCGCGGCGGCCGAGAACTGGAACGTGGCGGGCCCGGGCGTGCCGGGGGCCGGCCCGGCGACTGTGATGAACGGGCCGGCGGCCACGGTGCCGGTGGGCAGGGCCGGGGCGCCGGCGGGCGCCGCAGGCCCGTCGGTGGCCCTGAGGACCTGGCCAGCGGGGACGACGCCTGCGGCTACAGCCATGGTGAAGGCCCCATCGGCCGTCGTCAGGGTGCCGCCGTCGGTGCCGACGGTGGCCGTGGTCGGGACCGCGAGCGTGATGCTGGCGGTGCCCGATCCGGAGGCGGGAGCCGTGGGCGTGGTGCCGACGGCGAACGGCGTGCCGGTGAGGTCGCTGAGGCTGGGTGAGGTCGATGCGTTGACCGTCACCGTGATGCACCCGCCGGCGAACGACTGATCGGACGCCGCCGCCCAGGAGGAGCCGTTCCACCAATAGACCTCGTCGGCGGCGCTCGCGACCCCGCACTGCTGGATGGTCACAGCCGTGAACGTGCTGCCGGGGGCCGCGGCAACGTCGAAGTAAGCGCCCGCGGCTGTGAAGGTCGGCG
>DATLTP010000078.1:0-6295 GCA_035533535.1 Bacillota bacterium
GGACGCCGTTGGCCCTCAATCCTCCAACTTCACCGTCTCGCCCACGTGCATGCGGCGCAGCAGTAACAGCAGGGCACCGAGGGCCACTGCCAGCAGGCCCAGCATCACCAAGGCGACCTCCGCCAAGGCAGCGCCGGGACCGGAGGCGATGAACGGTGGCGAATAGGGGCCGCTGAACGCCGGCCGAAAGAGGGGCAGGAAGAGCGCGGCGGCGATCAGACCCGCGAGCGTACCCGCCGCGGCACCGGAGAGGAGCAGCGTCCCCTGCTCCGCCGCCACGGTGCCGACGAGCTGGCGCCAGGGCAGGCCCAGGGCACGGAGCAGGCCGAGCTGGCTCAGCTGGCCCCGCAATAACAGGGCGGCATAGAAGAGGTAGCCCAGGATGGTGACGCAGAGCGCCACCAGGAAGCCGACGCTGAGCATGCCACTCTGCCCGGCCCATTCGGGGGTCGCCAGCGCGGCGGTGACTTCCGGCGCGGCCTGGTCCTGGCTACCGACAAAGATCGCGCGGTCGCCCAAGGCGGACACGACATCAGCGACCCTGGCCCCGGGCTGGAGGCGCAGCAGGGCGATGCGGCTCGATTCGGCAATGCCGAACGCGGAGAGCGCATAGTGGAGGTTGGCCACCGCGAACGGGCCGCTCAGGCCCGCGCCCGGCCAGAGGTCCACACCGCCGACGGCCTGGAAGGCTGCCGTCTTGGCGGTGATCTGGTCGGTCAGTTCGACCGGTCCGTGATCGCCGATCCGGGCCGTCTGGGTCAGCGAGCGGGAGAAGAAGACCGCGTTCGGGCGGTCGCGGAGCTGCTGCATGTACCAGTCCAACGTCTGCGGGTTGAGACCGTTCATCCACCAGCCCACGTTGGCGTACGTGTCGGGGTCCACGAGCACCAGCGTTGCCTGCGGCTGCCCCGGCGCACTACTGACCGCCACGGTCTCGGTGAGCAGTTCGGTGGCGCCGGCGATGCCCGGTATCTGCTGATGTAGGTCGAAGGGCGGCATGGGACGAGTGCCGGTGGGTCCGATCGGGGCGTTGTCGTAGGTGACGCAGGCCCCCACCTCAGGGGTCATGGTGATGCAGGGTGAGACCTCCTGCAGCCGGACCGGGGCGCCGACCCGGTACTGCACCGCCGCGGTCAGGTTGGCATCCAGCGTGCGCGCGGCGGCGGCGCTGTAGCTGCCCAGGGCGGCCGTGAAGCACAACAGCAAGAGGACGGGGGCGAACTGGGCGGGCAGGCGGCCGATCCGGCGCAGCGGCAGGACCAGCCCCGGGCTGGCCCAGGGACCCACGGCCAGATCGAGGGTACGCAGGCACCACCCGACCAACCGCACCACCAGGAGGCCGGAGACCGCCAGAAAGGCCGCCGGCAGCAGATACAGCGCCGGATCGGCGGCGATCGCGGCGGCACCGGCCCCCGGCTGCAGCGCTGCGCCGCGGAAGAGTAACCACAGGACACCCAGCACCGCCAGGGCGGCAAGGTCGAGATAGGCCCTCTGCCAGAGGGGCTGCTCCACCGTGCGCGAGGTGCGCAACCGCTGGGCCACGATGCTGCGGCCCAGCGCCGCCACGACCGGGACCAGGGCCGTGCCCACGCCCACCAGCGCCGTCGCGGCCGCGTAGACGAAGTCCGCGCGCGTCAGCAGCACCGGCAGCGGCGGGCGGGGCACGAAGTGCAGGAAGCCGCTGGCGGCGCCCATGGCAGCCGCAAAGAGCGCAGCCGGGAAGGGCGCGATGGCCGCGACGGGTACAGCCAGCATGCACCATTCAAAGAGGTAGAGCGCCAGGATGTGGGCTGCGCCAGCTCCCCGACTGACGTAGACGGCGATTTCCGCTTCCTCGGCCGCGACGATCAGGCTCGCGGTGATGGCCACGAAGTACAGCGCCAGGGCGATGACGGGGATACTCACCAAGCGCAGCAAGGCCTGGAGCGTCTGTGCCCGGGTGACGAAGTCGGCGAGCACCTTGTAGGGGGAGACGTCCAGCTTTGCCCCAGCGACCGTGCCCGCTACGTGCAGGCCAAAGCGCTGCAGGGAGCCGAGCACGGCCGGCACCGACTCCGCGTTCAGTTGGCGCATGTCGAGTGTGCAATACCAGGCGGCTTCGCCGAAGCCCACCTCTCCGGCGCCGAGCAGCTGCGCCAGCACCCGGGGTGCGGTGAGGAAGTCGCTGTGATAGTAGCGATACGGCCAATACGGCCCCGTCGGCTCCACTTGTCGCGTGACCCCGACCAACTGGACGGTCAGGGCCGGGCCCGCGCCAGCAGGGGCGAATCGATACAGCCGGCCCAACTCCAGATGCATGGCCTGGACCGCGGATTCGTCCGCCACCACCTCGATGGCGCCGTCGGGCCGGGGCGCATCGGTATACATGCGGCCGGATGTGACCTGCACGTGGGCGGCCAGACCGGATAGGGCGTCGATGGTCATGGTGCCGACGTAGGGCTGGATGGGTGCCCGGAGTCCGGGCGTGGCCAGCGTGGAGACGTTACCGTTGCCGGTCGCCGTGTAGGTGGTCACGGGCGTGGCCGGCAGGCCGACAGCCGAGCCCGCCGCCGCCGCTACCGCGCCGAGCCGCTGGAGGTCGGCCTGGCTGAAGGGCGCACCCGCGGGCGGGTAGTAAGCCAGGAGGGTCGCCCCGGCCGGACGGGAGTTGACCGGGGTCAGGCCGGCGTGCAGGACGCGGGTCAGTGACCCGGCCACGTAGAGGGGCACCGTGGCGGCCACCGCCGCGGCGAGGAGCAGGCCCGCGAAGAGGCCCAGCAGGCGTGGCCAGTGCGCGCCCAGGCGTTTGCCGGCGGGGATCAGCAGGGCGACCACCGTGGCGACCGTCAGCCGACGCCGCCGGTCTCCCGCCCGGCCCGCGGGCGCCCAGCGCAGATGTGGCACGGGCAGGGGCACGGCGGGCGGCTCGGGGCGATCCTCGGCCAGGCGGTCAAGGCGCGCGGCGATCTCGGCGTCCGGGGCGGTTTTGAGCTGTCGCCGAGCGACGTGCCAGACGGTATAGGCGAGGGCGGCCGCGGCAACGACGGCGAGACCCAGGCCCACCGGCGGCACGTGCAGGGGGACGCCGGGTGCGGTATAGACCGCCAGGACCGGCCAGACCAGCAGCGCGGCAGCCGCGCCCGCGAGGCAGCCGACGAGGGCGCCCACGGGGGCACCGATGCTGGCCAGCAGCGCGCGGGCAGCGGGCGTTGCCGACGCACTGGCCGTGGCGACGGCGACCTGGCCGGTCGGCAGAGAGCGCGCGTCTTCACCCAGCGTCCCACGGCCGTACCACCAGAGGAGCGCGGCCAGCAGCACCAGGGGCCAGAGGACCCACGGCAGGGTCCCGGCTCCCGCGGGCGCGCCGGTGCCCAGCCGCACGTCCGCAACCTGCACCTGCCGAGCCTTCAGCGCCGCGATGGCCGGGCCGGAGTCCCCACCGGGCTGCAGCCACAGCAACACATCGGCACTAAAGCCGGCAGGCGTCCACGCCCCCCGGGCCTGGAGCGGGCCTGAGAGCGCGCTCCAGTTCACCACCATCCAGTTGGTCACCGTGGGCCCGATGCCTGGCCAAGTGGGGGAGACGCCCACGACCGCGACTTCGCCGAGGAGACCACTCTGCACACGTGAACCGGCGTGCAGTCCCGCGGCGGCGGCGACCGCCCTGGAGAGGACCGCCCCCCGGCCGGGGGCGGGGCCGCCGGACTCCCCCACCAGCGTGGTGTTGAGCCGGCCCACGGCCCCGCCCTCAATGGCGTCCTCGACCGCGACCAACGTCGCCGTGGCGGAGACGCCGGGCAGGGCCGCCACTGCCCCGCTGACCGGCGGCAGCGGCCAGCCGCGGAAGGACGCCGCGTACCCGGTGCATGGCCCGCACGGGCGCGCCCACGTGGCGCGCAGGTGGACGTCGGCGCCGATCGAGCCGGCGCGCAGGCCAGCAGTCGTGCTGGCCACCGCGGGCCCCCCCGTGAGGGCCAGGACGCAGGCAAAGGCAGCCAGGGCCCCAAGGGCGATGGGCCTCGCCCCCCCACCGCCCCTGGCCGCCGCGCGCAGCGCCAGCACGGCAGCGGGGGCAAGCCCTGGGCTGTGCCGTTCCCATCGGTTGGCCAGGGCGCCGACGGCGCGAACACAAAGGAGCGCGGCCCCCAAGCCGAAGGCGGCGGCGCCCAGGCCGGCCAGGCTCAGCGCCGGGGGGGCGCCGGCGGCGGTGCGGGCACCCAGGGCCAGGGCGATGCCCACCACCAGCAGGGCGACATCACCGAAGAAGCGTCGCCACAGAGGCACGACCGACACGTCGCCCTGGCGCACGTGCGCCCCAGCATCCGCCAGCGCGGCCGCGGCGGCCGCGAGCGCCAGCGCCGCCAGCACCACCGCGGCCGGCAGCGCGACCCCCCACGCCCGCAGGAGCCCCCCGGCGTGGATCGGCAGCAGGGCGCCGACCAGCGTGACCGGCAGAGGCAGCGCGATCCCCAGGGCGAGGATCAGCAGCGCCGGCAACCCACCGGCGAGGAGGACCACTTGGAGCGGCGACGCCCCCCGCGCCTGGAGATCCCGCCACAACCGGCCGGCGGCCGCGGTGCACGCGGCCACCCTGGCAAACAGGAGCGCGGCGGCTAGTAGGACCACCGCGGGCGCGGCCACCATGGCCGCGGGCCCCACGGCGGCCGCGGGGGTCCCCACCGGCCCGCCAGAGCCTCCGAGGGCGGCACCCGCGAGGGCCAGCGCGCCTAGCGCGGCGGCAGCCGGTCCGAGCGCACCACGCAGGGCGGGGCCGGCCGTCCCCAGCGCCAGCGCGCGCAGCGTGGGCAGCGGCGCGCGGGCGTCGTCTGAATCCAACGGCATTGCTCCTTCAGCCCCGGCGGCAGGCCGGGTCAGGCCACCAAAGGCACTGGGCGCCATGAGCAAGGGCAACGGGGGCACGCCATCGGTGGGGACGGCCACGGCCGGGAGGCGACACCACAGGGCAGCATGTGGGTCCGTCGCGTTTCAACGAGAGGTGTTGCCCCACGCATGGCCGTTTTCCTGCGTGAAGGTGGGATCGGGGGGAGAGGGGGGCTGGGGGACTTGGGAAGGGCTGCAGAAATCGGGGTGAAGGAGTGTAACCGACCCACACTCCGCACCCTATTTTCCGGCAGGGCAGATTTTCGGGACATTAGGGGTGCGAGGGCAACTGGTCGTCTGGTCATGGACTACTGGCGTGTGGAAGGACGAAGGCTTCGAACGGGACGCCGAGCAGTTCAAGCAGATGCCGCGCTGTACGGGTGACCTTGAGGATGCGGGTGGCTTCTCCGTTCTCTTGGACGATGTCGGTGTGCACCTCGGCGAGATGGGCGAGGATGACCTCACCGGTGGGCGTGGGATGGCGACGGTTCTCGAAACTGATCAACTGTTGCTGGGTTTCGGCCAGGGCGTGACGGACGCGCCGTTGGCGGACAGCGAAGGCTGTGTAGGCCCTCAGCAGAACATAGCCCATGGCTCGGACGCGCTCGGGGCGATCCAGCAACATCGGGGCCACCGGGAGGGCCTTACTCTGGTGGACGGGGATCTCGACGGCTGTCTGCTGGCGCTTGTACGTGGCGAGCAGTTCGCGAGGCGACCGCCGCGGGTGGTTGGTGACCAGCACGAACGTGGAGCGCAGTTGGATCTCTCGCTGGAGTTGTTCGGGGTCGGGCTCCCCCACGGTCAGGTCCCAGCTGAAGCGGGTGATCGGCGGCGACGACGGCGCATCCTTGCGCGGCCGGCCCTTGGGGCGCTTTCCCGGCATGGCGAGCGGGACCGTGGCGAGTTGCAAGGTGTGGTAGCGGATCTTCAGCTTGATCAGGTGCGCGGAGCCGCCGGCTGCGGCCTCCTCTGCGGTGGTGAAGGTCTGTCGGTTGGCAAGGGCCTCGTTCAGTGCCTGGCGTTCCTCGGTGCGGAGTGTGGGTAACCGAAACACAGCCTTGGCCAAATTGAGGGACATGGCGCGCCGTGCGCGCTGACCGCTGGTGACCCTCCGGCCAGCCAAAGCGGCCGCTCATCGGACCGGATCTTCGCCACGTTTTTGGGGACGCGAAGGGACAGAAGGGGTACGAGCCGACCAAGTGTTGTGACACGGTCGGTGGGGGGCGTCAGGAAGGGGACGCGAAACGGGCGAGGCCAAAGAGGTCGAGGAGCCGGCGCTGAGTCTCCGATTGCTCCGAGAGGGTCCGCACTGCATGGCGAGGGCTTTGCACAAGGATGACCTGCTCGACGTCAGTGAGCTGGGCGAGGAGATCATTCAAGGAGAGGCCCAGCGGCTGAGCGCGGATCTCGATGAGCTTCAACACGAGTAGGCCAA
>DATLTP010000079.1:0-11426 GCA_035533535.1 Bacillota bacterium
GCACCTGGCGTCACCTGGGTCTCACCGAGACCCGCCACATCGGCAGGGTCCGGATCCATCCCACCAACCCTGACGTCGCCTATGTGGCGGCTCTCGGCCACGCCTTCGGCCCGAACCCCGAACGTGGCGTCTACCGCACGACGGATGGCGGCAGGACGTGGGACCTGGTCCTGCACCGGAATGAGGATACCGGCGCGATCGATCTCTCCCTGGACGCCAAAAACCCGCGCATTCTGTACGCCACCCTCTGGCAGGCACGGCGGTATCCACACACCCTGGTCAGCGGCGGCCCCGGCAGCGGCATTTTCCGCTCGACCGACGGCGGCGACACCTGGACCGAGATCACCCGAGCCAAAGGTTTTCCCCAGGGCGTGCTGGGCCGCATGGGCATCACCGCCTCCCCAGCCCGCCCGGGGCGTGTGTATGCTTGCATCGAAGCCGAGGACGGCGGCCTCTTCCGCTCGGACGACGGAGGCGACACGTGGATCCCCACGTGTCGCGACCGCGAGCTGCTGACCCGCGCCTGGTACTACGAGCACGTCTTCGCAGACCCCGTGGACGCGGACACGGTCTACGTCATGAACCTGAAGTTTCTGAAGTTCGTGGACGGCGGGCACGCGTTCACGGCGATCGAGGTCCCTCATGGCGACAACCACGACCTGTGGATCGACCCAGCGAACCCCCGGCGCATGATCGCCGGGCACGACGGCGGCGCCTGCGTATCCCTGGACGGCGGCCTGACCTGGTCGTCCGTGTATAACCAGCCAACGGCGCAGTTCTACCACGTCACCACCGACACGCGGCAACCGTACCGCATCTACGGCGCCCAGCAGGACAACACGACCCTGTCGGTCCCAAGCCGCTCGGATTACGGCGCCATCGGCTTCGGCGAGTGCCACCCGGTCGGCGGCGGCGAGTGCGGGTACATTGCCGTTGCGCCCGACGACCCGGCCATCGTCTATGCCGGCAGCTACGCCGGCCTGATCACGCGCTACGACGACCGGATCCATCAGGCGCAGGACATCACCGTCTGGCCCGACGACCCCATCGGATACGCCGCCAAGGACGTGAAGTACCGGTTTCAGTGGACGGCGCCCCTGCTGCTGTCGCCGCACGACCCGTCAGTCCTGTACTCCGCTGGCAATCACGTGTTCCGCTCGCGCGACGAGGGGCGGTCCTGGGAACAGGTGAGCCCGGACCTCACGCGCGACGACCTGACCAAGCTGAACTCGTCGGGCGGCCCCATCACCCAGGACAACGTCAGCACGGAGTACTACTGCACGATCTTCGCGCTGGCGGAGTCGCCGGTCCGCAGGGGCGTCCTGTGGGCGGGTTCCGACGACGGGCTCATCCACGTCAGCGAGGACGATGGCGCCACCTGGCGCAACGTCACCCCCACGGTGCTTCCGGAGTGGGCCCTGGTCTCGATCATCGAGGCCTCGCCCCACGACCCGGCGGTCGCCTACGTCGCAGCCACACGCTATAAGCACGACGACTTCACCCCCTACCTGCTGAAGACGGGGGACTACGGCGCGACGTGGCAGCGGATCGATGCCGGGATCGGCGCCTTCACGCGCTGCATCCGCGAAGATCCGGAGCGCCGCGGCCTTCTCTACGCCGGGACCGAGTCCGGTGTGCACGTTTCCTTTGACGACGGCGCCCATTGGGAACCCCTCAAGGGCAACCTGCCCGTGGTGCCCGTCCATGACCTGGCCATCCGGGACGGCGACCTCATCGCCGCCACCCACGGACGTGCCTTCTGGGTGCTGGACGACCTGACGCCGCTGCGGCAGCGGACCGCAGGGGCGTGCCTCTTCCCGCCGCGCCCCTTCCTCCGTCGCTCTGGCGGCCGGGGCCGCCCGCCGGTGAAGGCCCCCTATGGCTATGACCGCATGGCTGGCCAAGCCATGCTCTATGCCGTCCGCGGCGACGCCAAGGTCTACACGGAAGCGGGCGCCAACCCGCCCGACGGCGTTCTGATCCAGTTCCAGGTGCCCGATGCGAGCAAGGTCACCCTGACCATCCGGGACGCCAGGGGCGAGTTGGTCCAGAGCTTCCCGGACCTCGCAGCCGAATCCGGCCTCAACCGCTTCGTCTGGAACGGCCGCTACCCCGACGCCGAGAAGGTACCGGACGACATGGACTGGGGCGGCAGCCTGACCGGCCCCCTGGCCCCACCTGGCCAATACACAGTCGAACTCGGCGGCCAGACCCAGCCATTTGAGATCCGCATGGACCCGCGCGTGAGGACATCCGAGACCGACCTGCGCGCTCAGTTCGAGACCCTGCTTCGCCTGCGCGACGGCGTTTCCACCGTCCACCGAACCGTCTCCCAGATCCGACGCATCCGCCGCCAGGCGGAGTCATGGGCTGCCCGACCCGGCGCCGCCCCGGAGCTGGGCACCGCAGCGAAGGCGCTCGCCGAGCGGCTTGGCCCCATCGAAGCCGAGCTCCTCCAGGTCCGCCAGGAGCGGGCTGAGGATATGGACAACTTCCCGCCCAAGCTGAACTACAAGCTCTCCGCGTTGGCCGAGCGCGTTGCCGCGGCGGACGCCGCGCCCACCAACCAGCAGCAGGCCCTTGCCGGAGATCTGCTGAGCGGAGTGGAAACCCAGCTCGCGCGCCTGCGCGAAGTCCTGGCGAACGAGCTCGCGACCTTCAACGGCCTGGTGCGCGAGGCAGGTCTCGGCCCCCTGGGCTGAGGCGGCCCGCGCCGGACTGGCATCCGGTCAGCACCCGACGAAAAGCAGGCAAGCACATGCTTGCATTCCGGCAGTACAATCACCCTATGGAGAAACGACCTGCCCGGGGCATGCGCCTTCGCCGTTCGGGCCGTGGCCATCCCGTGGCCCCCCGGCCGGCGGCCCCGGCTTCCCTGACCGACGCCGCCTCCACCGAGGACCGCATCCTGTCCGCCTTCCTGCGCCTGGCCGCGCGCGGCGGCATGGATGCGGCGACGACCCGGGCCATCGCGACAGAGGCCGGCGTCAACGAGGTGACGTTATTCCGCCACTTCGGCGACAAGGCCACCCTGGCGCTGCGTGCGGTCCGCCGCTTCAGCCCGGTCGCGGAGCTCCTCGCGCGCGACCCCGCCATCGACGCCTCCACCCCGACGCGCGCCGCCCAGGGCCTGCTGGCCTGCCTGCGGATGATGTCCGCCAACATGTCGGTGCACCCGGAGCTCATCCTGTTCGGGGTGGTCGAGTCAGCGCGCATGCCGGAGGTGGCCCAGGAGGTTGCGGCCATCCCCCGCGCGGCGCGCGCCTTCCTGGACCGGGCCCTCGAGCAGTCAAGGCTCCAGCTCCGCGCGCGGGTGGACGCGCACACCACCGCGCTGCAGTGGCATGGGCTCCTCTTCCAGTTTCACCTTGAGGCGGAGCGCGGCGTCCAGCCGCGGCTGTCCAGCGAGGAGTGGGACAGGACGCTGGTCTCAGCCGTGCGTGCTGTCGTCAAGAAGGGGGGCCGACTCCGCTGACCGCCACCAATGCCGCCGACGCCCCCGCCGTCCGCGTCGAGCACCTGGTCAAGCGCTTCGGGTCCTTCACCGCCGTCGACGACCTCGACTTCCGCGTCGAGCGGGGCGAGATCTTCGGCCTGCTCGGCCCCAACGGCTCCGGCAAGACCACCACCATCAACATGATCAGCGGCCTCAGCGCCCCGACCGCCGGCACGGTCGCCATCTTCGGCGTCGACCCCCTGCGCCAGGCCCAGGCGGCCCGCCGCCTGCTGGGGGTCGTTCCCCAGGAGACGGCCCTCTATGAGGAGCTCACGGCGGAGCGCAACCTGCGCTTCCACGCGGAGCTGTTCGGCATCCCGGCCCGCGAGCGGCCCGCCCGCATCGCCGCCATGCTGGAACTGGCCCAGCTGACCGAGCGCGCCCGCTCCCGCGTCGGCACCTTCTCCGGCGGCATGAAGCGCCGGCTGGCCATTGCCCGCGCCCTGCTGCACCGTCCGGCCCTGGTCTACCTCGACGAGCCGACCCTCGGCGTCGATGTGCAGGCGCGCCGCGTCATCTGGGACTACATCCTCGCCATGAAGGCGGAGGGGCGCACCGTCCTTTTGACCACCAACTACCTCGAGGAGGGCGAGCAGCTCTGTGACCGCATGGCCATCCTTGACCACGGTCATCTGGTGGCCCTGGACACGCCCAAGGCCCTCAAGGCGCGCTTCGGCAGCACCGTGCTGGACCTGGAGCTGACCGCGCCCCCGCCGCCGGGCCTGGTGGCCGCCCTCAAGGCGCTGCCCGGCGTCCAGGACGTCCTCGCCGAGGGGGACCGCCTGCTGGTGACGCTCGGCGCCGCCACCCCGGTCCCCCGGATCCTGGTCGAGGTCGACCGGCTGGGGGCCGCCCTCCGCCACCTGAACCTGCGCGAGCCCTCGCTGGACGAGGTCTTCCTGAGCCTGACCGGGAGGGGGTTGCGCGATTGAGGGCCGCCTGGGCCGTCGCCAAGAACGACCTCCTGCTGCTCCGGGCCCAGCCGGTGGCCGCCATCATCACGGTCGCCGTCCCGATCAACTTCCTGATCCTCTTCGTCCTGTTTGCCATCAGCGGCGGCGTGGTGCCCGTCACCCTGCAGGCCGGGGCCCAGGGCCCCGCCACCCGGGCCTTCGTTCAGGCGCTTGAGGGCTCGTCCACCTTCGACGTCCATCCGGTGAGCACGGCCCAGCAGGCCAGCGCCGCCATCCGCTCGCAGAACTCCGTGGCCGCCATCACCGTGCCAGCCGACCTGAACCAGGCCCTGCGGCCCGGCGGCCACGCCACCGTTGACGTCACCATCAACAACCTCAACGGCGACTTCGCCGACGACATCCGCCGCGGACTGCCGCTGGCCGTCAGCCTGTTCTACCGCCAGGCGGCCCCCGGCACCTTGCCCCTGCGCTGGCGCGAGGTCGACAGCTACCCCACCACCGTCGGCTTCCTGGCCTTTTTAGCCGTGAGCATCCAGACGGTGGCCCTGCTGATCGGCGGCCTGCTGCAGGGCGGGCTGGGCGTGGCCCGCGAGTGGGAGAGCGGCACCGTGAAGGAGCTGCTGCTGGCCCCCGTGCCCGGCTGGTCCGTGGTGCTTGGCAAGCTGATGTCGGCCTTTTTGGGCGCACTGGCCGGCGCTGTGCTGGTCTTCCTGGCCCTGCTCCTGCTGGGTGTCCGCCCGCAGGCCTGGGCCGAGCTCATCGGCGTGTTCGTCCTGGTGCTCATCGTCTTCGTCAGCCTGGGCGTCGGCGTCGGCTCGGCCCTGCGCAGCCGCAACACGGTCTTCCCCCTGGCCTTCGGCCTCGGGCTCCCCCTGTTCTTCATCAGCGGCCCGTTTGCGCCCATTCCCTGGGGCACGGCGGCGGCCGCCGACGTCGCCCGCGTCTTCCCCGTGGTCTACGCGAACGCCGCCTTCCAGCACGCCGCATTCGGCTTCTGGACCCTGGACACGTCGGTCTCCGCGTCTTGGCTGATCCTCGCCGCCTGGACGGCCGTGGCCCTGGCGGCCAGCGTCTGGTTCTACCACCGCGCGACCGCGGCCCGGTGATGGCGGCACGGGCTTCTTCGGTGCCGCGCCAGTTGAACGGAGGATCGCCATGCAAGCCGTCTGGGCCCTCGTCCGCAAGGACCTCGCCGTCTGGATCCGCAGCCCCGCCGTCATGGCGGTCACGATCCTGCCGCCGCTGGTGCTGATGCTGGTCCTGGCGCTGCAGTCCGTCTCGGTCACCAGCGTCCCCGTGGCCCTGGTCGATCAGGACCCGGGCGGCCAGGCCGCCACGGCGCTGCTGCACGCCGCCGAGGCCTTTGACGGCTTCCGTCCGCAGGTGCTGACGCCAGGGGCCGCCCAGCAAGCATTCGCCCGCCTGCAGGTGGCCGCCGTGCTCACCATCCCGGCCGGCTTCTCCGCCAACCTGGCCGCCGGCCGCCAGCCCACCCTGCAGTGGCAGGTCCGCAACTACGCCACGGACTCGACCAACGACCTCCGGCGCGCCCTGCCCGACGTGGTCACCGCGTTCCTGCAGAGCGGCGCCGCCGGCAAAAACCCCATCGGCGTGTCCATCGCCGAGCAGGATGTGCACCCGCACGACGCCAGCCTGGTGTCGTTTGAGATGATCGGCATGCTCGCGCTGCTTTTGCTGCAGGCGGGCTTGATCAATGCCGGCCTGGCCGCCGTCAAGGAGTGGGAGACCGGCTCGGTCAAGGAGTTGCTGATCTCCCCCGCCAGCCCGCTCAACATCATCGCCGGCAAGGTCATCGCCGGCGTGCTCGCCGCCGACATCACGGGCGTGGTCCTGACGGCGGTGACCGTGGTGACGGGCCTTTTACCGGCCCCCGGCGCCGCGCAGGCGGGCATCGCCCTGCTGGCCATGACGCTGCTGGCGACCTTCGGCGCGGGCGCCGGCGTGGCCCTGGCCGCGGCCCTGCGCACGAACGAGCGGATGAACTCGGTGTCCATCAACGTGTCGCTGTATCTGTTCTTCCTGTCGGGCGGCGTGATCGCCCTGGCCTACATGCCGGCGTGGCTGCGGCTGGTGGCGCGGATCATCCCCAACACGTACGCGGCGGATGCCTTTCGCCAGAGCCTGCTCTATGGCTCCACCGCCGGCACCGCCACGGACCTGCTGTGGCTGGCCGTTGCCGCGGCGGCCGGGCTGGTGGTGGGGATCCCCGCCCTCCGCCGCGGCCTGGCGCACTGATCCTACGGCGCCCTCTTCTCGACGGCCTCCAGCCGATCGCGGAAGTCCTCGATCATGTTGCGCGTGACGAGGATGTCCTTCCGCAGCTCCGCGGTGACTTCGTCCAGACGCGACTCCAGGCTGTGGCGGAGGGTCGCCAGCCCCTCGGCGAGTTGCCGCTGCTCCGGCACCAGCCTGTTCTCCACCAAGACCCTCGTGGCGGCCACGTCGGCCTTGGTGGCGGCCATATCGGCCTTGGTGGCGGCCATATCGGCCTTGGTGGCGGCCACGTCGGCCTTGGTGGCGGCCATATCGGCCTTGATGGCGGCCATGTCGCGCTCGATGCGCTCCAGGTAGGCCTTCAGTTCCGGGTCCATCCGCTCACGCTCCCCCCGCGCCTGTAACGGCCGCCGTGGCCTCGCGCAAAGCGTGCACGAGCCGGTTGCGCTCCCGCACCAGGCGGGTGCGCGTGAACTCCTTCATGTCGCCCTTGAGGCCCGTCAGGTCCTTGGCCGCCTGCAGACCCGGCAACACCGCCGTGGGCACGGCCAGGTCGTGGTCGAAGAGCCCGGAGCGGGCGTAGTTCACGGGGATCAGGGCCCGCCCGACGCCCACGAGGGCGCGGTTGTAGGCCGCCGGCGGCAGGGTGGGCAGCCCCTTGAGGGCTTCCCGGAACCCAGCCAACGCGGCAAACGCGGCTGCCAGGTCGAAGTTGGCGGCGATGCTTTGCATCGCCGCTTCCAATTCAGCGGCCACAGGCTCGTAATCAAACGGCAGCCGCTCGGCCGTCAGCAGCCCGTGCACGGCCAGCACGTACACCGCTGCGTCGCGGCGTAAATAGGCCGGGTCGATCTTGTCCGGCAGGTCCTCCGGCGTGTGCCACCACCAGCCGAGGCCGCCGCTGCCGCCCTGCCCGCCGCTGATCTGGTGGTGGAGCGCCGCCAGCACGGGGTCGGCGTTCTCCGCCGGCTGCTCCGACAGCGACATGAACAGCGACGGGATGCCGTGGCCCCAGAACGACTGGTCGCCGGAGCGGCCGTACCGCCGGTACTCCAGGTGCTGGCCCGTCTGCTCGGCGAGGATGGCGTCCGCGTAGCCACGGATCTCCGCCATGCTGTTGCCCTCGCTCAGCAGCGTCGCGCCCTTGCCCCCCACCGAGTCCACGTTGACGTGGGCTGCGCAGTGGTCGTGCAGGTCCTGCCAGAAGTTGTCCGCGTACCAGGTCGAGCCGGAGTACCGGCCATGGGAGTGGCCGGACCAGAAGCAAACCCGCAGGCCGCGGCGCAGCTCGCCGCGGTGCCCGGCCATGATGCGGGCGACCTCCAGCATGGTGGCGTTGGCCGTGCCGTTGTCCATGGCGCCGTAGTACCAGGAGTCGACGTGCCCGCTGAACATCACGAAGGTGCCGTCGCCGTTTGGGGCATCCAGCTGGGCGGTCAGGCACGGGAGCTGGTTCCAGCCGCGGTAGACCTTGGTTTGGATGCGAGCCGTGGCCGGCAGGCTCGCCTTCAGGCGGGCGCCGACGTCGCCCTTCACGGAGAGCGACGGGGTCTTGGGCAGCAGGTGGGCGGTCTCCGGCGTCGGCGTGCCCCAGACCGGGGACAGGATCCGTTCGTGCAGCTGCTCGCCGGCGATCCAGATCGAGGCCACGACCCCGGCGGCCTCGGCCAAAAGGTTGCGGTTGGGCGCCACGATGCCGTCGATCAGGGCGATCTTGCCGCGGGCCTGCTCCAGCTCGGCGGGGGTGCCGCGGCCGCAGTAGACCAGCTCGGCCTCGATGCCCTCGGGCGGGGTCGAGGTGGCGAAGGCATGGGTGGCGCAGGGCACGTCCTCGCCGCCGACCTGGAGCGAGGCCGTCTCCGGCCAGGACACCAGGGAGGCGAAGCTGTAGCGCTCGGTGCGCAGGCCGTAGCCCTTCATCTCGCCCTCGATCCAGTCGAAGGCCTGCCGCTCCTCCGGGGTGCCCGAGAGGCGCACCCACTGGGCGATGGTGCGGGTGGAGCGCATGAGGTTTTCCTCAGAGACTTCCTGGACAAGGCTCGCCATTTTCGCGACCTACCTCCCCGTGGCCCTGGCGGCGGCGGCTGCCTCGCGCAGGGCTTCCGTCACACGGTTGCGCTCGCGGACCACCTGGGCCTTGAGAAACCCATACTCGGGCTGGCCATGCAGCTGCGGCAGGCCGGCCGCGCGGCCAAGAGCCGAGAGCGCGGCCCCGCCCGTCGGCCGCATGATGGGCGACCACTCGGCCGGGTCGTGGGAGAAGCGCCCGCCCTGGCTGTACACGACGGGGTTGAGAATGCGGCCCAGGCGCAGCAGGGTGGCGTTGAGGGCCGCGGCCTGATCGGCCCGATCGCGCATGCCCTCCAGCTCATTCACCGCGGATGTGAGGTCATCGAGGGCGGCCCGGGCCGGCTGGAGGTCGAGGTGGTCGCCCGACTTGGCCTGAATGTCGCGCAGGGCGGCGCCGATCTCGCGCACGGTGGCCGAGGGCCGCAGGGGTAGCACGTCGGCGGTGCAGAGGCGGATGACGGCGGAAAGCGAGATCTGGGTGTCCAGTCGCAGGATGTCCTTGTCGGCCTTGTCGAGGGTGTCGTACTCGGTGTGCCACCACCACGCGTTGGCGGCGCCGCCGGTCCAGGGCCGGCGGTCCTCATGCCCTTCCGGCAGGAACGGGTAGGTGGAGAAGGCGGCCACCCCATTGGCCAGAAACGACTGGTCCGCCGCCCGCGAGGGCCGGTGAATGGGGGCTTCCTTCTGGCCGGAGATGTCGCCGATCACCGTGCGGCAGAAGTCCTCGACCTCGGCCGTGGTGTGTCGGGCGACGTAGTGGGTCGCGCCCTTGACGCCGGGCGAGTCGATGTTGTGGTAGGCGATGCAGCCGCGGGCCAGGTCGCCGAAGAAGGTGTCGGCATACCAGGTCGAGCCGGCATAGCGGCCATGGGAATGGCCCGGCCACCAGCAGATGCGGACGCCGCGCCGCAGCTCGGCGCGGCGCTCCCAGAGCACGCGGGCCATCTCCAGCAGGCAGGCGTCGCCGGTGGCGTTGTCGGTGATGCCCTCGTGCCAGGCGCAGTAGTGGGCGCCGACCAGCACGAAGCGCTCGGGCTCCTGCGAGCCGGGGATGCGCACCTCCGGCAGCTTGCTCGGGAACCAGCCGGTCTTCACTTCCGTGACGAGGCGGATCTGCACGCGGTCATGGCGCGCGATCAGCGCGCGCAGACGCTCGCCGTCCTCGCGGTTGACCGACACCACCGGCAGCGAGGGCAGGCGGTCGATCTGGTCCAGGCCCGGCGTGCCCCAGATGGTGGTGCCGATCATGTTGTGGATGACCCAGTCCTCGTTGGTGAAGACGACGGCCGCGAGGCCGATGCGGCTGGCGGCGAGGATCGTGATCGGCGTGGCCAGGCCCTTGACCAGGGCCGCCTTGCCGGCCAGGTCGTTGAGGTCGCCCTCGCCGAGCTCGGCCACGATCCCATTCGGCCCCGTCGAGCGGCCGAACGAGTGGGTCAGGCAGCGGATCTCGAGCGGCTCGGGCTGCAGGACCTGGAGGGTCGCCCGGATCGGGTAGCTGAGGAAGGCGTCGAACTCATGGACGGTCACGGGCACGCCGTCGGCTCGGAGCTGCTCGGCCATGTAGGCGGCGGCCCGATGCTCGCCGGTGCCGCCGGTATCGCGCGGAACTTTGGCGAACCACTCGAGGTGGCGCTGCAAACGCTCGGCCGAGACGGCGTTCCGCGCCGCCTCTTCGGTGGACGTGGACATGGGTGGGAGCCTCCTTCCGGCGGGGGTGGTATTCCGGCCCCGGCGGCGGGGGTCCTGCTGGTCGGTCGCTGGTGTGGTTGGGAGGGGCCGCAGCGGCAATCGGAGTTTGGGCGAGCGGCGCCGGCGGCCTACGACATCGCGTTTGGGCACCGCGGTCCCCGCCTGCGCTTGCCCGCAGACTCGCAAACGCCCTGCTGTCAGGCTCGTCGGCCCGTCGGGTCAGGGCCGGGGCAGCCGCTCCTCCGCGAACAGGTAGCCGGTGAACGCGAAGCCGATGGTCGCGGCCAGCAGGAACGCCCCGGTCACCCACTGGAACTCGCAGCGCGTCCTCCACGCCCTCGCCGGTATAGACGGCCGGGGTGGCCGTTTGCAGGGGAAATTTCGTGACGGGCCCGAGGTTTTGCAGCTTACCTGGCGGGGCCGGGCTGGGCCGGACGTCCAGGAAGGCCAGGCCCGCGTAGAAGGCGGCCAACGCGCCGGATCCAAGTTCCACCCCCCACTCGAGAAGCCGACGTCGGGTCACGCGCACAGAGCCCGGTTCACGCAAAGCGACTCGCCCTTTCCGCGCCCCAGCTGGGCGGCACCCTTCCATGGTGCCCCTTGCCCTGTGGGGATGGGCAAACGCTGCGGAGGGCGGGGTGGCGTGGCCTACCCGCTCGCAGAGATTTGAGTGGCGGGGCTCACACTGCGCTCACTCGGCGCTCACTGGTTCAGATCAGCGCCCGGCCAGGCTGCCAGCAGCTCCTCCACCCTGTGCCACGGCAGGGCCCGCACCAGATGTCCATCGCGCCCGACCATGTCCCGGCCAGCGCGCAGGGCCCGCAGGACCGACTCCTCCACCACGTCGGCGGCCGCCACGAAAAAGGGATTCACCAGATCCCCCTCGTCGGTGAAAAAGGGCGGGTAGGCCCTCGCCGTGCTGAATGCCAGGGCGAAGTCGCCGCTGCCGTGGTGGTAAACGGAGCCCGTGCGGGCGAGCCCCGCCGCCGCCCGCCGGGCCACCCGCCCGAGCTGGCGCG
>DATLTP010000080.1:0-9337 GCA_035533535.1 Bacillota bacterium
GAGCGGCGGGTTCGGCCGACGCCGCAGCGCACCCGAGCCCGGCGGCCACCGACACCGGTCGCAACGGCTGGCGGGATGCCACACTCTCGGGCGAGCGGTTGCAGGGAATGGTCCAGCACCCGCCGAATCAGGGCCTTCACGTACTGGTCCGGCCTAAAACCGAAGTGGGGTGGAGAGACCGTGAAGAGACATCCGGGGCGCGCCCTGGGCGACCGGGCGGTCCTGGCGACAGCGCTTGGCGCGACGTTGCTGCTGTCCAGCGGCGCCCCGGCGTTTGCCACGGCCGCGGCGGGAAGCAACGCACCGGTCGCGGTCGCGGCGCAGGGGGCAGCCAGCGCGGCGGGCGGCGCCACGACGGGCGATCAATCCACAGCCGGCGGCGGCGCCTCCACCGCGCCGAACCTCCCCCCCGCCCCGTTCGCGCAGTATTCGGGTGCCAAGAAGGGCCTGGAGTGGGCGCTGGCGCCATTCACCCTCGGGGTCAACGGCTTTGGCACCGCCAACCTCGGCTCTCAGAGCAACATCGACACGACCGCGATGCCCCTGGCCATCCTCCAGCAACGCACCTTCTTCTCCGCGTTGCAGCAGTGGCAGGCGCAGGGTGCCCGGCCGGTGTCGCCGGACACCCAGGTCGTCATCAACGCCGCCAGCGCCTATACCAATGTCCAGACCACGGGCGCCGGCGTGAAGGTCATCCCGACCGGGGGTCTCGCGGGCAACACCCAGCCGGCGCTCGGCCTCCCCGATACGGTGCAGTCGGTCGATTTCGCCTTTGACGTGAAGACCACCGGGCTCTACGAGCTCCAGACCAACTACTACGAGTACCCGGACTGTAACAAGCGCGGCACCTCCAGCGGCACGTCCTTCGAGACCAACACCGCCGCCCTGACCACCAGTGCCTTCTGCGGACGCGGGACCGCCGCCGAGCGCGGGCTCCTCATCGACCCGCCCGGCACCGTGCCCACCGTCGCCTCCTCGGCCACCGTACCCCCGACCGTCGACGCCGTGATCAAGCAGGCGGCCACGGACAGCGGGATCTCCACCGCCACCCTGCCGTCCTGGATCGACCCCGCCAACGACTATGCGCCGATCGGGCCGGTGCCGGCGTGGACGCTGCTGCCGCCGCCGGTCCAGCCGGTCGCCCCGGCGGCGGCCCCGGCCGCTGCGGCACCCGCGAGCACGGCACCCGCGCCTGGTACGACGGCCGCGGCCACGACGCCCACCGCCGCCACGAGCACCGCGACCACGACGGCCCCGGCAACCGCGCCGGCCACCGACACGGGGGCCAGCGCCCCGATGGTCGCCGCGGCGTTGGCGCCCGTGCCACCGGCGCCACCCTGCGCCATGACGCTGACTGACGCCGCCGGCCAGCCGTCCGGCTATGATGGCTACCAGTACCAGGAGCTGCATCAGGTCGCCTTCCCGGGCATATGGGCGTACTCGGGCACCACCGTCGACCCCAAGACCGGCTACGTCAACTTCGCCAAGGATAACCGCGGCGACAACCTCTACCCGCTACCGCAGGAGGAGGAGAAGTGGCAGTCGCAGGATGCCCGGGACGCCCAGGGCACCTATCGCGACCCACTGCTCTTCTGCTTGCCGGCCGGCCCGCACGTGCTGCGGGTCAACCTTGTCCGGGAGCCGCTGGCGATCTCCAGTTTCGTCTTCCACGGCGCGGCGGTCCTGCCGACGTATGAGCAGGCGCTGGCCACGTGGAAGGGCCTGGGCATGCAGCCGGTCACCTGCGGCCAGTGTGTCCAAGTCCAGGGCGAGGCCCTGCGGCGCATGTCCGATCCCACGATCCAGCCGGGGTCGGACTCCTACCCGAGCGTTGAGCCGCACACCGGCGGCTACTTCATCCTCAACGACATCAACGGGGCGCAGTTCCAGAACCCCAACGAGTGGGCGGAGTGGCAGGTCACCGTCCCGCAGACCGGCCTCTACAAAATCGGCTTCAAGATCCTCCAGGCGCAGCTCCAGGGCCTGCCGGCCTCGCGCCGGCTGACCATCGACGGCCAACTCCCCTTTGACGGGGCGCAGTGGATCAGCATGCCCTTCAAGAACAACTGGAACATGGCCACGCTCAGCCAGCCCAACGGCGACCCGGCCCTGATCGGCCTGACCAAGGGTACGCACACCCTCCGCCTCGACACCACGCTCGGTCTGGTCGGCCAGACGCTGGCCGTCATCCAGCAGACCGACCAGCGCCTCGGCGAACTGCAGCGGGAGATCCTGATGATCACCGGGCCCGCCCCGAACGCGCAGGTCGACTACAACCTGTCCCAGAACGTGCTCGACCTGATCCCCCAGATGCAATCGATCGCGGATGTGCTGCGCAAGCAGGCGCAGTTGCTCACCTACGACGCCGGCGGCCACCCGCCCGTCGCGGCGAACTCGATCAAGATCACGGCCAGTGACATTCAAAAGATGGCGGACCAGCCCCAGCAGATCCAGCTGGACATGTCCGAGTGGAGCCAGGACGAACAGTCGTTGGCTTCCTGGATCACCCAGCTGCAGGCACAGCCGGTGTCGATCGACTGGATCGGGCTGGCGTCGCCGGACTACCAGTTCCCGTCGGCCGCCGCGGGCTTCTGGACGCAGCTCAAGGTGACCTGGGCGAACTTCCTGCTATCCTTCTACCGTGACTACACCGGCGTCGGCAGCGTCTACAGCAACGCGATCAACGTGTGGGTCGGCTTCGGCCAGACCTGGGCGGCCATCATGAGCGAGTTGGCCACCAGCGAGTTCACGCCGGCGACCGGCATCCACGTGAACTTCAACGTGGTCCCGGGCGGCGCCGGCATCGTGCTGCTGGCCCAGGTGTCCGGCCACGGCCCCGATGTGGCCACGGGCATGCCGGCCACGACCCCGGTGGACTTCGCCCTGCGCGGCGGCGCCTTCGACGTGAGCCAGTTCCCCAACTGGAGCACGATCAAGGACCGGTTCGTCCCCGGGGCGACCGTCCCGTACGAGTACACGAATCCAGCGGGTCAGACCGGCACCTATGGCGTCCCCGAGACGCAGGGGCTGACGATGCTGTTCTACCGTACCGACATCCTGGCGCACCTGTTGCCCGGCGGGATCAAGCCGCCGAAGACCTGGCCGGAGCTGTACCAGATCATGCCCGTCCTGGCGGCCCACGGGATGGAGTTCCAATACCCGGGCGGGCCGACCAACTTCCTGCCGTTCCTGTTCCAATACAATGGCAAGTACTACAACAACACCAAGGACGGCATCCGCTCGGGTCTGGGGTCGCAGCAGGCCTACGATGCCTTCAAGGCGTGGACCGACCTCTACTCCCAGTGGAACGTGCCGGTCCAGGCGAACTTCTTCACGCGCTTCCAGACCGGGGAGATGCCCATGGGCATTGGGTCGTACAATGACTACGTGACGTTCCAAGCCGCCGCGCCCCAGCTGGCCGGCCTGTGGAACGTCGCCCCGATTCCCTCGACGCCCTATCTGTGCAGCGCCACCGATGCCAGCAGCTGCGCGCCGGACACGGCGACCGACCAGTGCACCTTCCCGGACTACGCCAACGAGCCGGCCATTCCCACCGGGATGACCTGCGTGTACAATGACGCCAGCGGTGGCGACAGCAACGCGATCGTCATTCCCAAGAGCAGCAAGCGGCCGCAGGACGCCTGGAAGTTCGTCGAGTGGTGGACCAGCGCGCCGGTGCAGTTGGAGTTCGCCAGTGACCTCGAGGCCGTCGGTGGCGTCCAGGTCGCCTGGAACACGGCCAACCTCAGCGCGCTCGCCGGACTGCCCTGGCCCGAGACCGATCTGAAGGTCTTCGAGCAGGTGTGGAAGTCCTATCAGCCTGCGCCCATCGTCCCGGGCGGCTACCTGTCCGACCGCTACATCAACAACATCTGGACCAACGTCGTGATCAACCACCAGAACCAGCGCGCCCAGCTGCAGTGGGCGCAGCAGAACATCAACGATGAGCTGTATCGCCAGGAGGTCAACTTCGGTCTGGCCCGGATCCAGGTGGGGCGCGTGGCTACGGGGGCGTAGCCCGACCCTGGGGCACGGCGGGTGGGTCTCCAGGTGCGGATGCGAGGGGGGAACGGCGGTGCGCGCTGAGGCTGAGGTCCTTTCCGGCGTAGTACGGCGGCCCGGGGCGAGTGAGGCGTTCGCTCGGTGGAACCGCAAGGTGTGGTCCTACCGTGACGCCTATATCATGATGCTGCCCTTTCTGGTGGGCTTCTTCCTCTTCACGGTCCTGCCCGTGGTCGCCGGCATCGGCCTCAGCCTGACCTACTACGACATCCTGCAGGCGCCGCACTGGGTCGGGCTCCAGAACTTCAAGACCCTGTTCCTGTACGACAACGTGTTCATCATCACGGTCCGCAACACCCTGATCTACGGGATGATCACGGGGCCGATCGGGATGCTGCTGTCCTTCTTCTTCGCCTGGACGATCAACCGCGTGCGCATCACCTGGCGCGTGCCGCTGACGCTCGCCCTGTACGCCCCGTCGCTGCAGGCCGCCACGACCGTCGGTCTGATCGCGGGATACTTCCTGGCGACCGATCAGTACGGCCTGTTCAACTACGTGCTGATGCGCTGGGGCCTGATCCACAAGCCGTACACCTGGCTGCAGAACCCGCACGCGATCATGCCGGTCCTGATCGGCATCACCCTCTGGATGAGCATGGGCACGGGCTTTCTGATCTTCCTGGCGGGCATGCAGACCGTGAACGCCACGCTGTATGAGGCCGCGCGCGTGGACGGCATCCGCAACGCCTGGCAGGAGCTCTTCTACATCACCATGCCGCAGATGAAGCCCTTCCTGCTGATGAACGGTATCTTCGCGGTGGTGGCGAGTTTCGGCGGCAGTGGGCTCCTGGGACTTGCCGGGGGCATCAACAGCCCGGACTACGCGGCGGCGTCGATCGCGGACTACGCCACCGACTTCGCCACGACCCGCTACCTGATGGGGTATGCGGCGGCCATCGCCGTGCTCATGTTCATCTGGTCGTATGGCCTGGGGCGGCTGCTGCTCAACTGGCTGCAGGAGAAGTAGCCAGCGCCCGCGTGGGCTAGAGACCCGCCCTGGCCCGGTCCGGAATGGCGATCCAGAGGGGGGGAATCCCGGCGTGGCCACCGCAACAGCCCCGGCGCCCAAGGCGGAGGCGGCCGCGAGCCGCGGCATCCGCACGAGGAACCACATCCACAAGGATGAGATGTCGGTCTTCGGCGTGCTCATTCTCGTGGCGTTCGCCATCCTGATGTTCGTGCCGTTCGTCCTGCTCTTCGGCAAGGCGTTCATGACCTACGACGAGCTGTTCCACTTCCCGCCGATCATCATCCCCTACCAGCTGACCACCCAGAACTTCAGCCAGCTGGTCCTGGCCCTGTCTGGGCTGACGGTACCGTTTGCCCGCTACCTGTTCAACAGCGTGCTCGTCTCCGTCGCTGTCGTGATGGGCGTGGTGGTCATCGCCACCGTGGCGGCCTACCCCATGTCCAAGCACACCAAGATGCCTGGGCACGGCTTCATCTGGTTCATGATCATCGCCTCGCTGATGTACGCCGGCCCGGCGACCAACGTCCCGCGCTACCTGATCATCGCGCAACTGGGCTTGGTCAACACCTACTGGGCGCTGATCCTGCCGGTGGTGGTCTCAACCTTCGGCATCTTCCTGATGCGTCAGTTCATCGATTCCATCCCCAATGAGGTCCTCGAGGCCGCGCGCATCGACGGCGCCAGCGAGTGGAAGATCCTGCAGTCGATCATCTACCCGGCGACCCAGCCGGCCTGGGCCGTGCTGGTGCTGTTGACCTTCGTCCAGGTGTGGAACGACGCCGGGAACCCACAGCTGTACATCCACACGGACGCGCTGAAGACGCTGCCCGTCGCCTTCGCGACCCTGGCCCCCGGCGGCACGAACACCATCGCCTTCGCCGGCGCCCAGGCAGCCGCGGGCATGGTCATGGCGCTGCCGCCGATCATCCTGTTCCTGGTCACGCAGAGCAAGGTTATCGCGACGATGGCGTACGCGGGTCTGACGGGGTAGGCGCGGGGCCACGCCACGCCACACCAAGGGCAGGCGCGGCATGGGGAGATGGCTCCGTCCCAAGAGGGGCCGGTTCGGTCAGGACCGGCCCCTCGCCGTTGGTTGGCGATGGCTCCCGGTCCGCGAGGGTGGGTCCATCCCAGGGGGCGAAGCGTGGGGCACGTCCCCGGCGCCGGGCGGGCGGGCCGCCGCCACGCGCCGTTGGGGCCGCTGGGCTTGCTGGCTCCAGGCGGCGCGGCGCAGGGGGCCGCCACCTGGGGCGCAGGCGCGGCAGGCACGCCGTGCAGTCGGGTGGGCGGGCCCCGCTCGGAGGGGGGCGGGCTCACCTAAACGAGCGTACACTGGAGGAGCCGGGCAGGGCCCGTTTTGACGCCTCCAGGTACCTGGATGTAACCCAAGCCTGCCGCCGTTGGGTGATGGCTACGCCGAGTACAGTGGTGGCGCCTTGCTTGCCTGCTGCCAGAGCCTTCATGGCGGTGGTGACGTGGCGACGGCGCTACCGCCATTGGAGCAGTCGCTGACACTGCCCACGACGTTTACTTCTGGACCACCAACCCTCTGACTCGGCTGTTTTCCAGCCTGACGCCGCCGCCGTCCAAGGCAGACGGCCATGCGCCCCCAGGCGTGCCGGCACCCTCCCTACCCGCGTTCATGGCGTCAATTGGCCCTTGCGCGCACTCCCCTACCCGTCCAAGATAGGGGCGATGTGCGCGGACGTGGGAATCGCGTCCGCCAAAGGTCCGCGCTCACCTTTGGGCAAGGTCACCGGTTGCCGGTCCGACGGGCCCCACCGGCGATAGGCGGTGGTCGTTGGGGCGGCGGCAACGCGGGGTGATGTGGTCGTTGGGCGGCACCACCGCGGGGTGATGGATCCCGCCGGATGAGGGACTGGGTGCGACTGCGGACCCTGGGCGGGACCGTGGGTACTGCAAAACCCAGGGTTTTGCAGTACCCACCAAGGAGGGAATCGCGACGAACGTGACCGCCGCCGCGTCCGCGCAGTTGCCTGCGTGGATGAGTGACCTGGGCGGGCTGCTCTCGCCGGGCGAGGAGGTCAGCGCCTCCTGGAGCTCGGACCTCCACCTGGACGGGACCTATGGCGAAGCCTGGTGCGTGCTGACCAACCGCCGCGTGCTGGCCTGGGACGGCGCCGACCCACGCGGCGCGAATCTCCGCGGCGCCGACCTTGATGCGCCCCAAGAGTGGAAGGTCCGGCGGCTGTATGGCAACAGTTACCTGATCGCCGAGCACGACGGCCTAACCGTGGAGATCTGCCGGTTTTCGCAGACGCTGCTGGACACGTTCGAGGCGGCATCCGCCGAGATCGCCCGGGCCGGCGCCCTGGCTCGCGCCGAGACACCCGCGCGCGGCGTCGCCAAGGAACGCCGGGCGTTGCGCTGCCCGACGTGCGGTCGCGCCTATCCCCCGGGCTCGGATACGTGCCCCTTTTGCGTGGATCGCCAGGCTGTCCTCTGGCGCCTGCTCCGCTACCTCACGCCTTACTGGTGGCGCTCCGCCGTCATCCTGGCCCTCACCTTGGGCACGGTCGCGGCGGGCCTGCTGAGCCCCGTGCTTTCGGGCGATCTGGTCACCGCCCTCACCCAGGCAATGCGCTTCCCCTCGGCCGCCCAGACGGCCGCCAGCCTGCGCACCCTCTGGACGATCGTGATCATCCTGGGCCTGGCGGGCACCTTCAGCTTCCTGGCCAGCGTCGTTCTCGGCTACCAGAACCGCTGGTTGGGCCAGAAGATCATCGAGGACCTGCGCACCGAGGTCTACACGCACCTGCAGGGCCTCGCGCTGGACTTCTACAACAAGAAACGGACCGGCACGCTGATCACGCGCGTCACCGGCGATACGTCGCAGCTCCAGACCTTCTTGACGCAGGGCCTGCCGCAGACGCTCGTGCAGGTCGCCACCATCGTCGGCGTCATCGCCACCCTCTTCGGCATCGACTGGCGCCTGGCGCTGGTCGGCTTGATCCCCACGCCCATCCTGTTCATCGGGACGCGCATGTTCAATCGCGGCATCCGCCCGGTGTACCGGCGCATCTGGTCGCGCCTGGCGGCGGTGAATGCCATCATCGGCGACACCATCCCCGGCATCGTCGTGGTCAAGGCCTTCACGCGCGAGGGCCACGAGGCCGGCAAGTTCCGCGCCAGCAACCAGCGGGTGTTTTCGGCCGCCATGGCGGCGGCGCGGCGCGAGACTTCCTTCTATCCCTTCCTCGGCTGGCTGGTCGGCCTCGGCGGCGTGGCCATCTGGGGCTTCGGCGGCTACGAGGTGCTCACCGGGTCATCCCTGAGCCTGGGGAATCTGGTGAAGTTCATCGGCCTGATCGGCGCCGTCTACGGACCGGTGCAGGCGATGTCTACGCTGTCCGGGCAGGTGATGCAGGCCGCGACGGCCGCCGAGCGGGTCTTTGAGATCATGGACACCCGGCCGGAGGGGGGGGAGATCGGCCAGTACGCCCCCGCGCAACTGGCGGGCGCCATCACCTTCGACCATGTGTTCTTTCGCTACGGACCCGAGGAGGAAGCGCTGCACGACGTCAACCTGGACATCCGCCCCGGCCAGACCATCGGCCTGGTCGGCCCCTCCGGCGCCGGCAAGTCCACGCTCGCCCAGTTGATCCTGCGCTTCTACGATGTCTCCGACGGCCGCCTGCTCATCGACGGGCACGACATCCGCGAGTTCGACCTCAGCTGGCTGCGGCGCAACATCGGCATCGTGCTGCAGGAGCCCTTCCTCTTCCATGGCACGATCGCCTCCAACGTGGCCTATGGCCGGCCGGACGCCTCCCAGGAGGACATCGTGCGCGCCTCCAAGATCGCCAACGCCCATGGCTTCATCATGGATCTGCCCGACGCCTACGACACCCTGCTCGGGGAACGGGGCGTCGGCCTCTCCGGCGGCCAACGCCAGCGGATCTCCATCGCCCGGGCGGTGCTCAAGGACCCCAAGATCCTGATCCTCGACGAGGCCACCTCCGCCGTCGACACCGAAACCGAGGCCCTGATCCAGGAGGCGACGCAGCGGCTGATCGCCGGACGCACCACCATTGCCATCGCGCACCGGCTCTCCACCTTGCGGGAGGCCGACTTGATCGTAGTGATCGAGGACGGGCGCATCGGGGAACTGGGCACGCACGAGGCGTTGCTGGAGCTGGACGGCACCTTCGCCAAGCTGTGGCGGATGCAGACGGAGATGGCGCGGCGGGCGCACGATGTGCTCCCGGAACTCGGTCGCCCGGGCAGCCGATAGGTGACCTACGCAAGAGTCCCGGTTTGCGTAGGTCACGGTTCGGGCGCCCC
>DATLTP010000081.1:0-30196 GCA_035533535.1 Bacillota bacterium
CCGCCGCCACGAACACCTCAGCCGGGTAGTTCCGCCCGCGCTCGTCCGGGTCGATGTTCACATGCACGACCCCACCGACGGGCGGCCTGATGGCCCACTCCGCCGTCGAGTCGTACCGGAACCGCGTGCCGAGCCCCAGCCACACGTCGCACGACTCCAGGTAGGCCCGCACCTCCGGGTCGGTGCTGAATGGCCCCACGCACAGCGGGTGCGACTCGTCGATGGCCCCCCGGCCGTTGCCGGTGACCACCACCATGGCCCCCAGCCGCTCGGCGAGGGCCGCCACGTCTGCCCGCGAGCGCACGGCCCCGCCGCCGGCCCAGATGGCCACGCGCCGCGCCGAGCCCAACAGCCGCGCCGCAGCCTCGACATCCGGGGCCGCCGGCAATGCCGGCGGCACCACCAAACCTGTTGGCAGCGTCACCGTATCCGAAGCGTATTGCAGGTCGATCGGGCACTCCACGACCGCCGGACCCGGCCGGCCCGACAGCGCCAACCGCGCGCCCGCCACCACGGCCTCCGGGATCGAAGCCACGGACGCAGCCCGGCCCACGCCCTTGGTCACGGCGCCGAGCATCGCCGGCTGGTCGCGGATCTCGTGCAGCACGCCCTTGCGGCGGTCCAGGAACTCCGTCGGGACCTGGCCGGTGATCTGCAGCACCGGCGAGCAGGAGGTCTCCGCCTCGAACATCGACGCCACGCTGTTCGCGGCGCCGGGCCCAGTGGAGGTCAGGCACACCCCCAGCCCCCCGGTCGCCCGCGCATAGGCGTCCGCCATGGAGCAGGCCCCCTGCTCGTGGCGCGTGCCCACGAACTCGGGCGCCCCCGGCACACGGGCCAGGGCGTCGACGATCGGCAGGTTGTGCACGCTCGGGATCCCGAACACGGCACGCACCCCAAGCGCCATCAGGGTGCGCACCACGGCCTCGCCGCCCGTCATGCGGGCCGGCGCCCCGCCGGCAGGGGAGGCGGCGCTCATCCGATCCTGACCTCCTCCAGCCAGTGCCGGTACTCGAGCACGTTCCCGCGCACGACCCGCTCGAAGAGCTCGGACAGTTGGGTGGTCACGTGGCCGGGCGAGCGTCCCTCCCCCATCTCGAAGCCGTCGACCGACGCCACGGGCGTGAGCTCGGCCATGGTGCCGCAGAAGAACGCCTCGTCGGCGAAGTACATCTCGCTGCGGTCGATGTCGCGCTCGACCACGGTCAGCCCCAGCTCCTTGGCCGCCAGCTCCATGACCGAGGCGCGGGTGACGGACTCCAGGATGCCGGCGGTGATCGGCGGCGTGATCAGCTGGTGCTCGCGCACCATGAAGATGCAGGAGCCGCCGCCCTCGGCCACCTTGCCCTGCTCGTTGAGGAACAGCGCCATGTCGTAGCCGCCGCGGGTGGCCTCGGTGCCGCCCAGGCGCGAGTTCTGATAGTTGACGATGGCCTTGATGCGGGGCGGCAGGACCGCCTCGTGGATGCGCGTCCAGGAGGAGACGCAGACCTTGACGGGCCTACAGGTGCCGAGCTGGCTCGGCGCCGGCCGCGCATGGATGTAGATCTCGGCGTCCTGCTCCGCCATGGGCTGGTTGCCGCGCGTGCCGCCGAGCGTGAACGCCATGGGCTGCAGGTAGACATCGCCACGCGCCTGGTCGGTGCGCAGGAGCTCGGCGGTGGCAAGGGTGAGCTCGCGCGCGGACCAGCGCGGGTGCAGGTGCATGAAGCGCATGGAGCGCCAGAAG
This sequence comes from Bacillota bacterium, assembly GCA_035533535.1. GTDB lineage: Bacteria > Bacillota > Sulfobacillia > RBS10-35 > JAJYVM01 > JAJYVM01. Next base: position 1,730 of record DATLTP010000081.1, read on the forward strand.
CGGGCGAGGTGGGCGTCCATGCGGAAGATGAAGAGGGATTCGCGCTCCGGGTTCCAATAGCCGCGGATGCCCTCGAAGACGGCCGAGAGGGCGGGCCAGCCGACGGACGTGACGTGGACGGTGGCCTCGTTCCAGGGCATGAGCTTGCCGGACCACCAAATGTGCTGCGTGACGGGCGCCGCGGTCGCGGCGCCCCCCGAAGCCGGCTGCTGCTGGCTCATCTCTTTCACACTCCCCTGTTCCTGCGGAGGGACGCGGGACCCGAAGGGTTGCCGCACGGGGCTGCGGCCCGGTGCCGCTGGGCCCTGGGCGCCGGTGGCCTCGGTGGCGGGACCGGCGCCTTGGGCGGCTTCACCCCGGGCGCCACCTGCGGTTAGCCCGCACACCGCCTGGGACCGGCCGGCTCAGGGCCGGGCGCGCGGCAGCTCGTACCAAAGGCCGTCCAGGAACGTCATCTCGTCGGGCTCCAGATGGAGGTCGGCCGCCGGCAGGGTGCCGTCCAGCTGCTCGGGGCGGCTGGCGCCCACGATGGGCGCCGTGATCCCCGGCTGGGCCATCACCCAGGCCAGGGCCACCTGCGGCAGCGGCTTGCCGCGGGGGCCGAAGAACTCCTTCATGCGCTCGACCGCGGCCAGGTGCGGGTCGTGCCAGTACCGGCGCTGGTAGCTGCTACCGGCGCGCGGGATCGCGAAGCGGGAACCCGGCTCGATGGCCTGGCCGGGGCGGTAGCGGCCGGTCAGCACGCCGGCCGCCAGCGGGTTGTAGGGGATCACGCCGATGCCCTGCTCGCGGCAGAGCGGCAGCAGCTCCTCCTCGATGTCGCGGTGGAGCAGGTTGTAGCGGGGCTGCAGGCAGACGACCGGGGACCAGCCGTGGCGGGCGGCAAGGCCGAGGCCAAGCGCGATTCGGTAGGCCGGCCAGTTGGAGACGCCCACGTAGCGCACCTTGCCGTCGCGGACCAACTGGTCGAAGGCGGCCAGGCTCTCCTCGATGGGCGTCGTGGCATCGAAGTGGTGCGCCTGGTAGAGGTCGATGCGGTCCGTCTGCAGGCGGCGCAGGCTCGCTTCGACGGCGGCGAGGATGTGGCGGCGGCCGAGGCCGCGGTCGTTGGGCCCGGGCCCGGTGGCCCCGAAGCACTTGGTGGCCAGCACGACCTGGTCGCGGCGGCCGGATGCCTTCAGCCAGCTGCCGATGATCTCCTCGGTGCGGCCGACGAGGTCGGGGGTGGCGCCGAGCGGGTAGGCGTCGGCGGTGTCGATGAAGTAGACGCCGGCATCGTAGGCCTTGTCCAGGATGGCGTGGGCCGTGCGCTCATCCGCCTGGATACCGAAGGTCATGGTGCCGAGGCAGATCTCGCTCACCTGGAGGCCGGTCCTGCCAAGCGGCTTGGATTTCATGGGCGGGCATCGCTCCCTCGACGGAGGTGCTTCGCCAGTCGAGGGGTAGGTTCCTCGGCGGCTGGCCGTCGCATCAGGGAGGCGGCATGGTGGGGGGCCCAGCGGTCTCTGAACGGAACCGCCCCTGCGTGCGAGCCTCTGCGGCGGGCGGTTTGGCGGCCCGAGAGGTGAAACTGCCGGCACGATGCGTATATACTATGAATATCCGAATGCCTCGGGAGGGATTGCAGTGGCCATGCGGTTGCGCGTCACCAAGTGGGGCAACAGCCTCGGACTGCGCATCCCAGCTTCGTTGGCCAGGGAGATGGGGCTCAGCGACGGCGCCACCCTGGAGTTGGAGCGGGAAGACGACCACATTGTGCTGCGTCCCGTTCGGTTCACGTTGGAGGAACTCCTCGAGCGGGTGACCCCTGAGAACCAGCATGCGGAACTTCCGATTGGCAAGCGAGTGGGCCGTGAGTCGTGGTAGCGCCCCCAAGGCGGGGGGACATTGTATGGCTTGACTTTGACCCTGGCGCCGGCCATGAGCAGAGCGGCCGGCGCCCTGCGGTCACCGTTTCCCCGTTGAGCTACAACGTCCGCGTTGGCTTGGGCCTGTTCTGTCCGGTCACGCGGACGGCCAAGGGTTACCCTTTTGAAGTGGCCCTGCCCGATGCCATGGGATTCACGGGTGTGATCCTGGCCGACCAGCTCAAGAGCCTCGATTGGCGGGCTCGACATGCTGTGGTCGCGGCGTCCATCCCGGCCGAGACCCTGGCCGAGCTCCTGGCCAAGATCCGCACCCTCACCGCGTGAGCCCGGCCGCCACCTCCACCCGCGCCGGCATCCCCGCCCGAGCCGCACAGTGCGCCGCGAAGTCCCAGTGGTCGAAGAAGCGGCGGCCGGCGTCGTACCCGGCCTGGTACAGGGCCTTGCGCTGGGTGCGGCTAAGGTCGAAGGCCGTCGGGGAGATGCCCAGGGTGGGCACCTCGATCACCCGTGCCACGTCGGCGCCCGGCACCTTGCGGGAGTTCTGGTTCAGGAACATGGCCTCGACCGAGGCCAGGGCGATGTCCCACGGCCAGCGGACGGCAGCCGGCTTGCCCGTCTGCGCATCCCCCTGGAAGTGAAAGCCGAAGGTGGGCCACTCCGGGGCCCCGGGCTCGTCAAACAGCCAGACGGGGAAGTCCGAAAGCAGGCCCCCGTCCACGAAGACGCCGCCCTGCCAGCGCACCGGCCGAAAGTATAGGGGGATCGACGAGCTCATCACGACCGCCGGCGCCACCGGAACCGCATCCGCCGCCACCTTGTACGTTTTGGCGTCGCGCGGCAGCAGCACCAGCGCCTTGCGCGCCAGGTCGGATGTGATCACCTGCAGCCGGTAGTGATAACGGGGCTCGACGCCATGCAGCACCCGGTCGCCGAACGTGTTGAGGCCCTTGGCCGCCAGGGCCTTGTTCAGCCAGGTCTCCAAAGGCGAAAGGCTGTAGAGGCCCCCGTTCAGCAGCAGGCTCAGGGCCGGGCCGCCCCAGCTCACGTGCCGCAGGGCCGCGATGTCCAGATCATCCATGAGCGCCTTGATTTCGAGACCCCTGTAGCCGGCGGCGACCAGCGAGGCCAACACGGAGCCCACCGAGGCGCCGGCCACGTTCATCCAGTCGGTGTACCCGGCCTCCTCGGCCGCCACCAGCGCGCCCACCAGGGCAATGCCGCGGACGCCGCCACCCTCGAAGACCGCATCGGCGCGCACCGCGGCATGCCCCCGCGGTCAGGCTATGCGCAGGGGAGCCAGGCCGCGACCGGCCTCACGCCTCCCACCCCACCACGTCCCCGAAGAGGCGCCCGACCGCGGTCCGGATGCCCTGGTGCTCGGGAGCCCGCAGGCGCGGGTCCCCCGCCAGCAGCTGGGCCGCCACATCGCGGGCCTGGGTCAGCAGATGGAGGTCGGCCGACAGGTCGGCGAACTGAAGCTCCGGCAGGCCATGCTGGCGCAGGCCCAGCAGCTCGCCAGGCCCGCGCAGCTTGAGGTCGGCCTCGGCGATGGCGAACCCATCCTGCGTGCGCTCCAGGGTCCGCAGCCGCTCCGTCACCGGTCCGCCCCGGTCGGGGGCGATGAGCACGCACCACGATGCGTATGGCCCGCGGCCGACGCGCCCGCGCAGCTGGTGGAGCTGCGCCAGCCCGAAGCGGTCGGCGCCCTCAATCACCATCACCGAGGCGTTGGGCACGTCGATGCCGACCTCGATCACCGTGGTGGCGACAAGGCACTGGATCTCGGCGGCAGCGAAGGCGCGCATGACCCTGTCCTTCTCCGCCCCCGGCATGCGGCCGTGCAGCGGGGCGATGCGCGCGCCCGGCAGCCACTTCTTGCGCAGCTCCTGCGACCACTCCGTCACGGCGGCCAGCTCGTCGTCGCCCTCTTCTGCGTTCACCATGGGGCAGACGACGAAGGCCTGGCGGCCGGCGGCCAGCTCCTTGCCGACGAACTCGTACACCCCGCCGCGGCGCTCCGGCTCCCGCCAGTGCGTGCGCACCGGGCGGCGGCCGGGCGGCATCTCGTCCAGCGCCGAGACGTCGAGGTCGCCATAGAGGGTGAAGGCAAGGGTGCGCGGGATCGGCGTGGCGGTCATCGCCAGGACGTCAGGGCGCTCGCCCTTGCCGACGAGGGTGTCCCGCTGGCGAACGCCGAACCGGTGCTGCTCGTCGGTGACCACCAGCCCGAGCGCGGCAAACTCAACGCCATCCTGAATCAGGGCGTGGGTGCCGACGACGAGGTCCACCCCGGCCGAGGCGAGCTCGCTCAAAATCTGGCGCCGCTGCGCGGCGCCAGTCCTGCCGGTCAGCAGCCGCACCCGGGCGCCAAGCGCGCCGAGCCAGGGACCGATCCGGGCGTAATGCTGCTCAGCCAGGATCTCCGTCGGCGCCATCAGGGCGGCCTGGCGGCCGGACTCGATGGCCCGCAGCAGCGCGGCGGCGGCCACCACCGTCTTGCCGGAGCCGACGTCGCCCTGCAGCAGGCGGTACATGGGACGGGCGCGCTGCAGGTCGGCCTCGATCTCGCGCAGGACGCGGCTCTGGGCCCCGGTCAGGGCAAAGGGCAGGGCGGCGCGGAAGGCGCGGCTGCTCTCGCCGGCGGGGGCGTACCTGAACGCGCGGCGCACCGACTCGCGGCTGCGGCGCCGCAGTCCGAGGCCGATCTGCAGGAGCAGCAGCTCCTCGAAGGCCAGGCGGCGGCGGGCCCCGGCGAGGGCGGCCGCATCCGGCGGGTCGTGCAGGGTATGCAGGGCCGCCGCGGCGTGCGGGAGCCCCAGGTGCTCCCGCAGATCCCCGGGGAGGGGGTCTTCGATCCGTCCGGCGGCGCGCGTAAGCGCGGCGCGAACCAGCATCCGCACGGCGCGCTGGGTCAGGCCGGCCGTCAGGGGATACACCGGGACCAAACGGCCCGCCAGGGCTGGGCTGCCGTCATCCGGCTCCACCTCTGCCGCGGCCAGCTGCGGCCGCCCGCGCGACCACTGCAGGCGGCCAAACAGGTACAGCCAGGCGCCAGGGCGCAGCAAGCGCTGGATGTGCGGCTGGTTGAACCAGACGGCCTCGATGGCCGCCGAGCCGTCCGCGACCCTGGCCAGGAGGAGCGCGAGCCCCGGCCGCGGGCGGCGGGACGTCACGGCATGCACCTGAACCCGGAACAGGGCTGGCTCCGCTGGCTCGCCGGCGGCTGCGGCGGCTTGATGGAGGGCTTCGGCCAGCGGTGTGACGTGGGTGCGGTCCTCGTAGCGGCGGGGAGCCAGGCGCAGCATGTCCCCGACGGTGGCGACCCCGAGTGCGGCCAGGCGAGCGGCCCGCGACGGGCCCACGCCGGGCAGGGCCAGCACCGGCAGGTGAAGCGGCGAGGCGGCCAACTGGTGCGGGGACTCAGCCATCGACGCGGCGAACGCCCTGGACGCGCACGGCGATGCGACCGGCGGCGATGCCGGTCATGGCGGGCAGCTCTTGGCGCAGGCGAGCCTCGAGCTCGGCGGCGACCTCCTGGATCTGGGCGCCGTACACCACCATGATGTCCAGGGTGAGGTCCGCCGTGCCCTCGCCCTGCGGGGTGACCTCGACGCCGCGGCCAAGCGGGGCGTGCGGGTCGCGGTTGAGGATGTCGGCGAGACCGCGCGGGGCCATGCCGGCAACGCCCGGCGTGCCGAGGGCGATGGCGCCGGCGATGGCCGCGACGGCCTCCTCGGAAATGACGAGGCGGCCAAGGTCCGTCCTGATCTCCCGCATGATGCTCCCGACCTTCGCAGGGCCTGGGCCAGCTTCCTGCCACGGCTTCCTGCCACGCTTGTCGGACGTGGGGGGCCCGTGCTAGGATTGGTAGGCTCATCTTCGCGTCCGCGGACCCGCCCCGCAACGTGTGGGCCGGGCGGAGTTTGGGGCTGCTCCCGTGCATCGCAGGTTCAACGGAGGGATCGTGCGCCCATGAGCAAGCGTTGCGACATCTGCGGCAAGGGGCCCTCGACGGGCCACACCGTCAGCCACAGCAATATCAAGACCAAGCGCCGCTGGGAGGTCAACCTCCACAGCGCCCGGGTGCGCATGCCTGGTACGCCCACAATCCGCCGGATCCGGGTCTGCGCCGCCTGCCTGAAGAGCGGTTTCGCCACCCGCGTGTAGACGGGGCGCTCGCCTGAGCGCCCCGTTCCGTTCACACCCAGTTCTTCGATTTTCAAGCGAGCAACCGCCGCTGCGCGGGCGCGGGTTAGCCGCTCCCCGCTCCGTCGCGACTGGCAAGCTTCCCCCGTCGCCAGCGAGCCGCTGCGCGGACGCGGGTCAGCCGATTTCCGCTGCGTCGCGACTCGCGAGCTTCCCCCCGTCGCCCGCAAGCCGCTGCGCAAGCGCGGGTCAGCCGATTTCCGCTGCGTCGCGACTCGCGAGATTTCCCCGTCGCCCGCAAGCCGCTGAGCGAGCGCGGGTCAGCCGCTCCCCGCTGCGTCGCGACTCGCAAGATTCCCCCGTCGCCAGCAGTGTGCTGAGCGGGCGCGGGTCAGCCGCTTCCCGCTGCGTCGCACCAGGCTGCGCGACTCGCGATAGATCTTGCCGCCCTATCCCCCGGCCCGGTCCAGCATCTCCGTCAGGTCGCCGCCGTCGAACCGATACTTCTCGCCACAGAAGTGGCAGACCGCCTCGGCGCCGCCATCCTCCTCCAGCATGGCCCGCAGCTCGCCCGGGCCAAGCGAGACCAGAACATCCCGCACACGCCCCCGACTGCAGCCACAGTGAAACCGCAGCGGCTCCTCGGAAAGCATCTTCGGCTCCATGTCGGAGAGCGCCGCCGAGATCAGGTCGGCAGGCGCCGCGCCGTCGTCGACCGCGCGGCTGACGGGCCCCAGCCGGCGGACATTCTCCTCCAGGCGCAGGGCATCCACGTCCTCGGCCCCCGGCAGGAGCTGGATGATCAGCCCGCCGGATGAGCGCACGCGGCCGTCGGTGCCAACCAGGACGCCCAAGGAAACCAGCGAGGGAATCTGCTCGGCCCGGCCCAGATACGAGGTGAGGTCCTCGCCGATCTCCCCGGAGACCAGCGGGTAGCTGCCGGTGTATGGCTGCTGCACCCCCAGGTCACGCGTCACGTGCAGGACGCCCTTGCTCCCCACGGCGCCGCCCACGTCCAGCTTGCCGTCCGCCCGCACGGGCAGGTGCACAAACGGATTGCGCGCGTAGCCGCGGACGGTCCCGCCGTACCGCGCCTCCGCGATCAGCCCGCCGATGGGGCCATTGCCCAAGATGCGCAACGTGAGCGAGCTGCCCTCTTCCTTCAGCGACATGCCCAGCAGGGCCGCGCCAGTCAGGGCCCGCCCGAGGGCCGCCGCCGCCGTCGGCCAGGCGCCATGCCGGCCGCGGGCCTCCTCGCTCAGCTCGGTCGTGCGGGCCGCCAGGGCCAGGATGCTCCCGCCACCGGCCACCGCGCGCACCGCGGTATCGGAGCCTGCCATGGCCGCCACCTCCACCCCCCCCAATTATAGATTGCGTCCGCAAGTCAGCCTTTGCGCGGCACCGCGCGGCTGCTACAATCGTCCTGGCCCGCGCAAAATCGGCAGAACCGGCGCGCGGGAGCACGGATGCTTGCAGCAGCCCTTCCCGCCGGGAAGGGCCTTTTTCTTGAACTTCCGGGGAACCTCATGACTGCACGGGCATCACCCGTGCGGCACGGTCGTACGACCGTCATGGAAAGGCGGGCCGAGCGAGGGGTGAACAGCCATGGACCGCGACGACGGCAAGGCCTCATCGGCCGGAACCCGCATCCGCCTGCGCTTTGGCGCGCTTGTACCGTTGCAGCGGGCCCTCGCGGCTGGGCGCACGACCTGGTACGCGGACCTCGCCGTGGGCGGTGGCCTGCTGGCGCTGCTCTACGTGCTCATCCAGGCTGCCACCGGCGGTTCGCAGCACCTGACGGCACGCACCGACATCCGCCTCAGCTATTCCGCCCTGCCCATCTACGCCGGCCTCTCGTTTCTGCGCATGCTGGCCGCCTACATCCTGGCCTTCATCTTCTCCATCGCCTACGGCTACGCGGCGGCGTACAACCGCCGGGCTGAGCGGATCCTGCTCCCCCTGCTCGACATCCTGCAGTCCATCCCGATCCTCTCGTTTTTGCCCTCCTTCGTCCTGGCCCTGATCGCCCTCTTCCCCCACGGCCGCACCGGCGTCGAGATCGCCTCGGTCCTTCTGATCTTCACCTCCCAGGCCTGGAACATGACCTTCGCCTTCTACACCTCCCTGGTCACCATCCCGCGCGAGCTGCGCGAGGTCGCCGCCATGCACCGCCTGTCGCCCTGGCAGCGCCTGCGCCAGCTCGAGTTGCCCTACGCCACCTCGGGCCTGGTTTGGAACAGCATGATGTCCTGGGCCGGCGGCTGGTTCTTCCTCATGGAGTCGGAGATGTTTACCCTCGGCAGCCACGATTTCCGGCTGCCCGGCCTCGGCAGCTACCTGCAGCAGGCCGCCAACGCCGGCAGCGTCGGCGCCACCGTTGCCGGCCTACTCACCCTGGGCGCGATAATCGTCCTGTTGGATCAGCTGGTCTGGCGGCCCATCGTGGCCTGGTCGGACAAGTTCAAGATGGAGCTGGTCGCCGGCGAGCAGCCGCCGCGCTCCGTCGTCCTCATCCTCCTGCGCCGCTCGCGCCTGGTGGCGTGGCTGACCGAGCACGTCTTCGGGCCCACCATGGAGGCCATCGACAGCGCGCTGACCCGGCGCGCGGTGGACGCCGCCGCCAGGGCGGAGCCGGTGAAGGCCCGCCGCTCGGGCATGGCCGGCGCCGTCCTCACCGTCATCGTCGGCCTGCTGGCCCTGCTGGCCCTGCTGCGCGGGGTCGCCCTCCTGGAGACGCTGCCGAAGGGCCTGTGGTCGCAACTGCCCGCGGCAGCCGGTGAGACCACCCTGCGCGTGCTGCTGGCCCTGGCCGTCACCACGCTCTGGACCGTCCCCGCCGGCGTGGCCATCGGCCTCAACAAGCCGCTGGCCAACGCCCTGCAGCCCGTGGTCCAGATCCTGGCCTCCTTCCCGGCCACGGCCCTGTTCCCCGGCATCGTCGTCGCCATGGTCGGCCAGGGCGGCAACCTGAACATCGCCGCCGTCATCCTGATGCTGCTCGGCACCCAGTGGTACGTGCTGTTCAACGTCATCGCCGGCGCCATGGCCATCCCCGACGACCTGAAGGAGGCCACCACCCTCTTCGGCCTCGGCCGGTCGCTGCGCTGGCGCACCCTGATCCTGCCGGCCGTTTTCCCATACCTGATCACGGGCCTGATCACGGCGGCCGGCGGCGCCTGGAACGCCACCATCGTGGCCGAGTTCGTCACGGTGCGCGGCCACACGTTCACCGTGCTCGGCCTTGGCTCCCTGATCGCCCAGGCTACGGCCGGCGGGGATTACGCCCTGCTGCTGGCCGCCACCGCCACGCTCTCCATCCTGGTGGTGGCCATCAACCGCCTGGTCTGGCGCCGGCTGTATCATCTGGCTGAGTTCAGGTTCTCCCTGAACGCATAGGAGGCGCAAAGCGAAGTGGCCGAGCCCGTCCTGATCGCCGCCCACGACATCGTGAAGCGCTTCGAGTCGCAGTCCGTCATCGACCACATCACGCTGGAGCTGCGCGAGGACGAATTCGTCGCCCTCCTCGGGCCCTCGGGCTCCGGCAAGTCCACCCTGCTGCGCATCATCACGGGGCTCCTGCAGCCGAATCAGGGCGAGATCTTATACCGCGGCCAGCGCATCGAGGGCCCCAACCCGCACGCCGCCATGGTGTTTCAGACCTTCGCCCTGTACCCGTGGCTGACGGTGGCCGAGAACGTGGAGCTCGGCCTCAAGGCCAGCGGCGTCCCGTTGCAGCAGCGCCGCGACCGCGCCGAGAAGCTCATCGGCGTCATTGGCCTGGACGGCTACGAGGACGCCTACCCGAAGGAGCTCTCCGGCGGCATGCGCCAGCGCGTTGGCTTTGCGCGCGCCCTGGCCGTCGAGCCGGAGCTGCTCTGCATGGATGAGCCGTTCTCCGCCCTGGACTTCCTGACGGCGGAGAACCTGCGCTCCGAGCTCCTGGACCTCTGGCTGGAGAAGCGCACCTCCACCCGCGCCATCCTCATGGTCACGCACGGCATCGAGGAGGCCGTGTTCATGGCCGACCGCATCGTGGTCCTGGGCGCCCACCCGGCCCGCGTCCTGGCCGACATCCGCGTGCCCCTGCCCCAGCCCAGGAACCGCAAGCGGGCCGACTTCCTGGCGTTTGTCGACCGCGTCTACAAGATCGTGACCGAGGGCGCCGACGCCCGCACCGCCGCCGCCCGCGCAGCGAGCACGGCAGCCCCCCAGCGCGCCCGCCCCCGCCAGCTGCCGCCGGCCTCGATCGGCATGATGACAGGCCTGCTGGAACTGCTGACCGACCGCGGCGGCCGCGACGACCTGTACCACCTGGGCTCGGAGCTGATGCTCGAGGTCGACGACCTGCTGCCCGTGACCGAGGCCATCGAGCTGCTGCAGCTCGGCGAGGTGGTCGAGGGCGACATCGTGCTGACGCCGCTCGGCAAGACGTACGCCGAGGCGGAGACCTCCGAGCGCAAGCGCATCTTCGCCGAGCAGGTCGCCGACCAGGCCCCGTTCTCGGTGATCCGGCGGGTGCTGGAGAGCAAGAAGAACCAGACGATGCCGAAGGAGTTCTTCCTGGACGTGCTGCAGCAGCAGTTCAGCGAGGAGGACGCCGAACAGCAGCTGCAGATCGCGATCGCGTGGGGCCGGTACGCGGAGATGTTCGCGTACGACCCCGCGTCCGAGGAGTTCTACATCGAGGAGGAGCCGGCCGAGGAGCCCGCCACGATCCCGCCAGAGGGATAGGTCAGGGCGCGACCGGGCCCACGTCCCGTTGGCCCTCGCCGCCACCCGCTCGCGCCTACGAGCCCGCTGCGCGGTCTCGCTTCACGGCGCGTGCCGCGGGGCGCGGCACCCAGGGGCCCCCGCCGAGCCGCCGGGGCTCGGTGGGGTGGGAGCAAGGGTACCCGGCGGCGCGCATGGCCGCCATCCCTGGCGGCCCCGAACGCTACTTGCCCCGCCCGAAGCCCAAACCACGCAGAATGCGGCCCAGAAAGCGCGGGACCCGGATCACGCGGATGATCAGGATGGTGACGCAGCCCCTTTCCCCGGCCCATGCTATGCGGCAGGGGCCCTCGCCGTTAGAGGGCCTGGGCCCCTTGGGCAGCCGCACGCAGCGACCGGATCGCTGCCGCCGGGTCGGGGGCGCCATACACGGAGGAACCCGCCACGAAGGCGGTGGCACCGGCACCAGCCGTGGCGGCGATGTTCGCTTCGCTCACGCCGCCGTCGACCACGATCGGCACCGCGAAGCCACGGGCATGGGTGGCCGCCGATACGGCGGCCACTTTCGAAAGCACGGCCGGCAGGAACTTCTGCCCGCCAAAGCCTGGGTTGACGGTCATCAGGAGCACCTCGTCGAACTCGCCCCAGAGGTAGTCCAGCGCCTCCGGGCCGGTCGCCGGGTTCAGGGCGATCCCGGCGCGGCAGCCGAGTTTGCGAATCTCCGCCAGGACGCGCTGCGGGTGGCGGGTCGCCTCCACGTGAATGGTGATGGCGGCGGCGCCGGCTTCGTGAAAGGGCAGCACCCAGCGCTCGGGCTCCGTGACCATGAGGTGCACGTCCAGGGGCAGGCGCGCGCGGGCCTTCACCGCGGCGACGATCGGGACGCCGTAGCTGATGTTCGGCACGAAGTGGCCGTCCATGACGTCGCAGTGCAGCGAATCGGCCCCGCCGCGCTCGGCGGCGGCCACCGCGGCGCCGAGGTCGGCAAAGTCAGCGGCGAGCAGCGAGGGACGGACTTGCAGGCTCAATACCGATTGGCCTCCCAGGCCTCGACCTCGGTCAGGAAGAGGCGATAGTGGCGCAGGCGCTCGGGGTCGACGGCGCCCGCCACGGCGCAGCCGGGCTCGCCGCGGTGCAGGCAGCCGCGAAAGCGGCAGGTGGGCGAAAGGGCCGCGAACTCCGGGAAGAAGGCACCCAGGTCGGCCTTCTCGATGTGGGTGAGGTCGACGCGGCTGAATCCGGGCGTATCGGCGACGAAGCCGCCGGCGGGCACCCGCAGCAGCTCCACGTGGCGGGTCGTGTGCCGGCCGCGCAGCAGGCGGGGGCTGACCTCGCCCGTGCGCAGCGAGGCGGCCCGGTCGGGCACCAGGGCGCCCAGCAGGCGGGACTTGCCCGCGCCGCTGGCGCCGGCCAGAACGGAGACGCCCTCAGAGAGCGCGGCGCCAAGCTCGTCCATGCCGTCGCCGCAGGCCGCGCTCACCCGCCAGACGCGGTAGCCGGCGTCGGCGTAGACCTGCAGGCGCGCGTCGGCCTCGGGGTCGTCAAGCTCGTCGACCTTGTTCAGGACGAGCCAGCCCTCGCAGCCGTGGGCGGCGGCCAGGATCAGCAGGCGGTCGACCAGCTCGCCGTTCCAGGGCGGGGAGGTCCAGGTGGCGATCACCAGCACGCGGTCGACGTTGGCGATCAGGGGCCGGCTCAGGGCGGAGCGGCGCGGCAGGATGGCCTCGATGGCGCCCTCGCCGTCCGGGCGCAGCCGCACGTGGACCTCATCGCCCACCAGGATCGCGTTGAGGGCGCGCTCGCCCTCGGTCAGCTTGGCCCGGGGGCCCTGCTTGACCTGCCAGGTCAGGCGCAGGCGGCCGCGCGGCTGGCAGCGCAGGCGCCCGATGGGCGTCTCGACGTCATACCAGTCGCTCCAGGCCTTCGCCACGGTCCCTGGGACCAGGCCGGGCGAGCCGCCGGGTTGCGGGTTTCGCGCAGAACCCGCTGGCGCGCCTTGCCGCGGGGCCTCGGTCACGCCATGGGGCTTACGGCCCTGGCTCAATGCGCTCCGCTTCCGTCGAGCGTGCCCGACGTGAACGGCGTGCCATTGGCGTAGGCCGTCCACCGCGCGGCGGGGCCGAGCCAGCAGGCGTCGACCGTGACGGCGCTGCCGGGGGTGGCCTGGCCCTGGTAGATCGGATGGGGGTTGGGCATCTGGTCGGTCACGACGACCAGCAACTGGGTCGGCGCGCTCGCGGCGGCTGGCACCGTCACCTTGAAGGTGGCGCTGCCATCGCAGCCCGAGCTGACCGTCAGGTTGACCGCCTGGCCCGGCGAGACCTGCGCCTGGGCCGCGGGGTCGCTCCCGACGACATAGCTCGCGGGGTAGCCGCTCTTACTCTGCGTGATGGAGCCCGTCTGCAGGCCCAGGGCCTGCAGGGCGGCTTCGGCGTCGCCGAGGAGACGGCCGACCAGCACCGGCATGGTGACCGGCTGGGGCGCCGGGCCCTGGCTGACCTGCAGGGTCACCGTGTCGCCCTGACGCGCCGGCGAGCCGACTGGCGGGTCGGTCCCGATGACCCGGCCGTTTGGCACAGTGCCGCTATATTGCGAGATTGGCGTGGTGACCAGGCCGACGCTCTTCAGCATCGCGGTGGCAGCCGCGGTGTCCAGGCCCGCCACGTTGGGGATGCCGCCCGGAACCACCTCCGGGCCGGTGGAGACCGTCAGCTGGATCGTGCGCCCGCGCTTGACCGCGCTCCCCGGCGGCGGGTTCGCCGCGATCACATCGCCCGGCGGCACGGTGTCGCTGGGTATGGTGGCCGACACATTGGCCAGGAGGCCGCTGGAGATGAGCTGGCTGACCGCCTGGGGCTGCGGCTTGCCGACCACGTCCGGCACGCCCACCGTCGGCACCTGCACAGCCCGGGACAGCGCCAGGACGGCTGCGGCCACGAGCACGGCCAGGATGCCCAGCGTCACGGCCCAGCGCAGGGCCCGTGACCGGCGCGCCACGGCGGCGTCCCGGCTGCCTGTGCGGGGACGGGGGCGTGGGCGGGGACGGGACTGGGACTGCGGACCGGGCTGGGCCCGCGCCGGTGTCCCGGAACCCCGCCATGACGGGTCGCCAAGCGTCTTGAGGTCGAGCGTGCCGTCCATGGCCGATTCCCCGAACTCGGACCCAGACCCGACCCCGGACCCGGACCCGGGCGCAGCACCCGGCAGCGGCGAGGACGTGAGCGCGGCGGCGGCCTGCCCCTTCGCCGTCCGCCGGAACCCGCCGGCCCCGTTGCGCCCGTTCACACCACCCAGCGCTCCATCGCTCCACGGGGGGACGGCGTCTGGGGTGGGATGGTCGGCGGTCGCGGCCGTGGCCGCCGCTCCGACCTGGCCCGCGGCCGCCCTGCCGGCCCGGGAGGCGCCGTTCTTGGCTGCCGCCGGAGCGGCCCCCGCCCCGCCAGCCGCTGACTTGGAGGCTGCCGCCGCACCCCTGCCGCGCCGGGAGCGGCCCGTGGCCGGAAGGCTGGCGGCGGGCTCCGGCCCAAGGGGCGCGCCGCCAGCGAGGCCGGGGACGGGGCCTCCGGGCAGCCCCGCGGCCAGCGCGCGCTCCAGGTCCGCCAGCATGGCCGCCGCGCTCGGGTAGCGGTCCTCGGGCCGCTTGCTCAGGGCCCGGCGCGTGATGGCCACCAGCTCCGGCGGCGTGGCGGGCTGCAGCTCCCGCGGGTCGGGCGCCTCGCTCTGGGTGTGCTGCCACATGACGGCGAGGGCGTCCTCGCCCGCGAAGGGCGGCTGCCCGGTCAGCGCCTCGTACAGCACGCAGCCCACCGAATACACGTCGCTGCGCTCGTCGGTGGGGGCGCCCCGCACCTGCTCCGGCGAGGCGTAGTGCGCTGTGCCCAGGGTGCGCTGCGTGTGGACGATGGTCGTGCTGGCCGCCGCCCTGGCGATGCCGAAGTCGCTGACCTTGGCGTGCCCGTTCTTGGTCAGCAGGACGTTCTGCGGCTTGACGTCGCGGTGGACGATGCCGTGGACGTGGGCCTCCTCCAGCGCCGCCAGGATCTCGGCGCAATGGGCCGCGGCCCGTCCTGGGGGCTCGGGGCCCTGCGTCCGCAGCTCCTCCTTCAGCGTGTGCCCGGGCACGTACTCCATGACGATGAAGTAGGTATCCCCGTCCTGCTCGCCGACGTCGTAGACGTTGACGATGTTGGCGTGCTGCAGGCTGGCCGCCGCCTGGGCCTCCTGGCGAAAGCGGCGGACGATGTCGGCCTCGCCGACGAACTCCGGGCGCAGCACCTTGACCGCGACCGGGCGGCGCAGCAGCGAATCGAAGGCGCGGTAGACGACGGACATGCCGCCGCCGCCGATGCGCTCCTGGATCGTGTAGCGACCGCCCAGCACGCGCCCGATCAACCGCGGCCCCCCCTTCGCCCGCAGATGACAGCCATCAGGCGGTCGCCGCCGGCCCGGCGCCCAAGGCCGCGCCATCGTTGACGGGGCCGCTCGCGGCCGCACCGTTGTTCGCCGGGGAATGGTCCCCCGGCGCCGCACCACTGCTGCGCTCAGCGGCACCGGGGTCCGCCGACCCGTCACCGTCGCTGACAAGGCCACCCACGGCGTTCGCCGGCGATCCGTCCCCCGGCGCCGCACCACCGCCGCGCTCAGCGGCACCGGGGTCATCGCTCCCGGCCACACTCTCGTCGACGGCTCCCGCGTGGCCCGTTGACGCGCCGCGCTGGCCTGCCGGCTGCTCACCCGCACCCGGCCCCTCGCCCAGCACCTCGCCGACGACTGCCCGCCGGCCGTCTTCCGCGGGCCCGGACCCTGGCACGGGCCCGGACCCTGGCACGGACCCGCCGCCGCCCACCAGGCCATCCTCCGCGGCCGTGCCGCCGTCCCCAGCCGGGCGGTCGCCCGTCCCCGGCCCCTGCAGGCCGGCCCCGTCATCCTCACCCGCCGCCGCATCAGCCACCGCCGCCGCACCGCCAGCGCTCACGCGGTCGTCGACGGCCACCCCCAGGTCCACGGGCGACCGGTCCCCCACGCCCGCCAGAACCCCTGACTGCTCACCGGCCAGCGCCGAGTGGCCACCAGCGATTCGCGCGGCCACGACCGTTACATTGTCCGGCCCGCCGGCCGCCACCGCCATGGCTGTAAGGGTGCGCGCAAGCGCATCCGGCGCCTCCTCGGCGCGCGCGGCGGCCTCAATCCGCTCCGCCGGCACCACCGCCGTCAGCCCGTCGGTGACGAGCAGCACCCACTCCCCCGCCAGCAGGCGCTCGGCGCCCACATCCGGTGGCAGCGCCGACTCATCGCCGATGGCGCGGGAGAGCATGTGGCGCATCGGGTGCAGGCGCGCCTCGGCAAGGCTGAGCACCCCGTCGCGCACGAGATCGCCGACAGGCGAATGGTCGACGGTGACCTGGCGCAACCCGCCCGCGCCCACCAGGTACAGCCGGCTGTCGCCGACGTGCGCCCAGTACACGTACTCGCCGACAAGCACGGCGGCCGTGAGCGTGGTGGCCATGGCGGCCAGCTCGGCCCGCCCGAAGGCCGCCAAGCGGACGGCCGCGTGGGCCTGCGCGAAGCCGGCCTGCAGGAGCTCGATCCAGCTCAGCGCCGTGCCCGCCCGGTCGCGCAGGCAGGCGCTGAGGCCGGTGATGGCCGCAACGCTGGCCACATCGCCCCCAGGGTGGCCGCCGAGGCCGTCGGCCACCGCCAGCAGCACCGCCCCGGGCCGGGCGGCCAGGTCGATGGCGCAGAAGGCGTCCTCATTGCGCTCGCGGGCGCGGCCGACATCAGTGGTCGCGGCGAATTGCACGCGGCGTCCCCCCGGAACGGCACGGAGCTCGGTGTTGTCCGCCACGCCGTCCGCCGTTACTATTCGCCACCGTTTTCCGCATTCCCGCGCCACATCTACCGGGTGGCCGGCTCTTCCAGAACGCGGCGGCGGAGCTGCCCGCAGGCCGCGTCGATGGCCGTCCCCAGCTGGCGCCGCAGCGTGGCGGTGATGCCCTGCTCGCGCAGGATGCGCTGGAAGATCGCCATCGCCTGCGGCGGGCTGGGCTCAAGGCCCCGGCCGGCCACGGGGTTGAGCGGGATCAGGTTCACATGGCAGAGCATGCCGCGCAAAAGCCGCCCCAGCTCGCGCGCGTGCTCGGGCAGATCGTTGACGCCGCCGATGAGGACGTACTCAAAGGTCAGGCGCCGGCCGGTGGCCTCGACATAGCGACGGCAGGCCGGCATGAGCTCGGCGATGGGGTAGCGCCGGCCCAGCGGCACCAGGCGGCTCCTCACCTCATCGTTGGGCGCGTGCAGCGAGACGGCAAGGGTGATGGGCAGATCCTCGGCCGCCAGCGCGTCGATGCCCGGCACCACGCCAGAGGTGGAGACCGTCATGTGCCGCCAGCCGATGCCGCACCCGTCCGGCTCATGCGCCAGGCGGAGGAAGCGCAGCACTTCGGGCAGGTTCTCCATCGGCTCGCCCATCCCCATCACCACGACGCGCGCAATGCGCGCGCCCTCTTCTTCCTGGGCCAGGTCGTGGTTCAACAGGATGAGCTGCTCGATCATCTCGGACGCGGTGAGGTTGCGGACGAGGCCGCCGATGGCCGAAGCGCAGAAGCGGCAGCCGACGTGGCAGCCCACCTGGCTGCTGACGCAGGCGGAGTACCCGTAGCTGTACGACATGCGCACAGTCTCGATCGTGTTGCCGTCCCGCAGGCGCAGCAGATACTTCACCGTGCCGTCGTGCGGGTCGGCCTGGCGGGTGACGGTCTGCAGGACGCCCAGATCCGCGATCTCAGCCAGGCGCTCCCGCAGCCCGCGCGGCAGCGAGCTCATCGCTTCAAAGCTGCGGGCGCCGCGGCCCTGAATCCAGGCAAAGAGCTGGCCGGCGCGGTAGGCCGGCTCGCCCTGGGCCGCGAGGACGCCCACCATCTCGTCGGGCAGCATGCGCTTGAGGTCAACCATATGGGCTAGTGTAGCCCGTTCCGGCGGAAACGGGCGATGAAGAAGCCGTCCGTCCCGTCCCGGTGCGGCCAGAGCCGCACCACGCCCGACTCAGGCTCAAAGTCGGGGTGGGCCGTAGCGAAGCGGGCCACCACGTCCTCATTCTCCTCCGGCTCCGTGGAGCAGGTGCTGTAGACCAGGCGGCCGCCGGGTTTCACGCACTCGGCGGCGGCCTCGAGCAGCTGCATCTGCAGGGGAGGCAGGCTCCGGAGATCGGCTTCGCTCTTGCGCCAGCGCAGATCCGGGCGCCGGGCGAGGGTCCCGAGGCCGCTGCAGGGGACATCGGCCAGGACGCCGTCGCAGCGGCCACCCCAATTCTTGGGCAGCGTGCGGGCGTCGGCGGCGCGGACGCGGATGCTTTTCAGGTTCAGGCGGAGCGCTGCCGCCTGAACGAGCTTGCACCGGTCCGGCTCCAGGTCGTTGGCCAGCACGATGCCCTCATCGTGCATCAGCTCGGCGAGGTGGGTGGCCTTGCCGCCGGGCGCCGACGCGACGTCGAGGCACGTCCACCCCGGCTGGGGGTCAAGGGCCCGCGCCGCCAGCATGGAAGCCTCGTCCTGGACGGTCGCGTTGCCTGTGGTCAACGCGACCAGGTCCGGAACTGCGGCGCCTTCCAGAATCACGGCCTCGGGGGCGTGGCGGCCGGGCGCGGCCGCGACGCCCGCCTCGGCCAAGGACTTCAGCAGCTCCTCACGCGTGGTCCGCAGGAGATTCGTCCGCAGCGCCACATGAGGCGCCTGGTTGTCAGCGGCCATCAGAGCTTCGGTGTCATCGCGGCCCAGACGCGCCAGCCAGCGGTCAACGAGCCACTGCGGGTGCGAATACTGGGTGGCCAGATCCTGCGGGACCGGGGCCGGCTGCGCGGCGGCGCGCCGCAACACGGCATTGACCAAGCCCGCAGTCCCGGCGTGGCCGTGGCGCCTGGCCTGCGCCACGGCCTCGCCGACCGCGGCATAGGCGGGGATCTTGTCCGTGTACCGCAGTTGATAGAGCCCCAGGCGCAGAACGTTGCGGATCGGCGGCGGCAGCTTCTCCAGGGGTTGGCGCTGAAGGCGCTGGTTCAACTCAAAGTCCAGGCGGCCGAGCCACCGTGTGGCGCCATAGGCCAGCTCCGTGGCGAGGGCACGGTCTCTTGTGTCCAGCTCCCCGGCCAGCCGGTCGAGGGCCTCGCGCGGCTCGGCGCCGCGCTCGACGGCGATCAGTGCCTGAAGAGCGGCCTCCCTGGGGGTCAGAGCCTTTCGCCGACCTGAAGGCGGCTGCCGTTCACAAAGTCGCGGGCGCTCATCGAGCGCTTGCCCGCGGGCTGCACCTGGGTGACGGCGACCGCGCCGTCCGCCGTGGCGACCACAATCCCCTGCTCGCCGAGCTCGATCACGGTGCCCGGAGCACCGTCATGAGGCGACGCCGACAGCGTCGCCCGCAAAACCTTGACCATTTCACCGTGGACCGTGGTCCGAGCCCCCGGACGGGGCGCCAGCCCGCGGATCTGGCCAAGCACCAAGCGGGACGGCCGGTCCCACTGCAGCACTTCGTCCTCCGGCGTGAGCTTGGCCGCGTACGTGGCCTTGGATCCGTCCTGCGGCGTGCGGGTCGCTTCGCCCCGAGTCAGCGCGCGCAGGGTCTCCACGATCAGCTCGCCTCCGGCGTGGGCAAGCTTGACGCTCAGGGAGCCAGCATCGTCCTCCGGTCCGACGGGCACTTCCTTCTGCAGGATGATATCCCCGGCGTCCAACTCGTCCGCCATGTACATGATCGTAACGCCTGTGGTAGCGTCGCCGGCCATCAGGGCACGCTGCACCGGTGCCGCGCCTCGCCAGCGGGGCAACAGCGACGGATGGACGTTGATGGCCCCCAGGCGCGGCAGCGCCAGGACCTCAGGCGGCAGGATCTGGCCGTAGGCGACCAGAACGATGGCGTCCAGGTCGAAGGCACGCAGCTCGTCCACGAACTGGCGCCCTTTCGGGCGGGGTGGCGTCAGCACCGGGATCCCCGCCGCCTTGCCCACGTCGTGGACGGCGGACGGCTGCACCTCCAGGCCACGCCCCACCGGGGCATCTGGCCGGGTGACGATCACGACCGGTTCGACGTCGGCCTCCAGCAGTTCGCGCATGGCCACGGCGGCGAAGCCAGGCGTGCCGAAGTAGGCGACGCGCAGGCGGCTCTCCGGCGCCAGCTCCACCACCCGCGTGGCGCGGTCGGTGAACAGCACACCGTCGAGGTGGTCCAGTTCGTGCAGCAGGGCTCGCGCCAAGTAGCCCTCGCCCTCGACCCAGTGCTCGCGCCCCTCGCGGTCGAGGCCGCGGATCCGGACCCTGTCGGCGCGCGCGACCTCGCCCGTGAAGCCGGGGATGGAGAGGCACCCCTCCATCCCGGTCTGCTCGCCGCTGCCGTCGACAACCTCGGGGTTGACCAGCTCGATCAGGCCGTCGCCGGCGTCCACGACCACAACCCGCTGGCTGACGCCGACCTGGGGCGCGGCAAGGCCGACGCCGTCGGCGGCGTACATGGTGACGGCCAGGGAATCGAGCAGTTGGCGGATGCGCCGGTTGACGTGACGGACGGGCTTCGCCTTGAGGCGCAGCACGTCGCTATCCCGGTCGTCGACGCAGATGATCCGCAGCTTCGGGGCCCCAATCTCCTCCGCCAGCCGGCGACGGGCGTGCAGCGTCTCCTGGTCCAAGCCTCTTCAAGAGCCTCCCAACGCGACCCCCATTCTAAAGCGTTTGGTCAAGGGCGCGCCATCTCAGTGGCCATTCCAGGATACGCCCGCGAGCGGGATGCTCTCGTCCGAGCGCGGGGTGTAGGTCAGAGCCCGGTTCACCCCGTAGAACTCCCACTGCCGTCAGAGGGAGATCCAGGGCGCCTGGTCCTTGGTGATCTGCTGCAAGCTGTATGCCAGCTGCTGCCGCTTGGCCGGGTCAAAGGTCCGCGTGAGCTGGGCGAACTGCGTATTGAAGGCCGGGTCGCTCCAGTGCGTCAACTGCAGGATGAACGTCGGGCTCACATAGTTCAGGTTCTGCTGGGCCGTGTACCAGGACCCAAGCCCCAACAGGAACAGGTCGTCCATCTGGTTCTTGGTGACCATCTCGCCCGCGTAGACGGACCATGTGATGGGCTTGACCGTCACGTTCAGGCCGACGGCCTGCAGGTCGCTGGCCACCACCTGCGCGATCTGCTCGTCGTCCGTGTACCGCCCGATGGGCGTGTCCATGATCAGCACCCTCAGGGGGTGGAATCCGCCAGGGCCACCGCCGCTGCCATGTGGGAGAGGTGGGTCAGGCCCTGGGGGAAGTTGCCCAACATCTGGCCGGAGGCAGGATCCCATTCCTCGGCGAACAGGCCCAGGTCGTTGCCCGTGGCCGCGGCGCGGGCGAAGACCTCGCGGGCGAGGTCCACCCGGCCCTGGCGGGCCAGGCACTCCGCCAGCCAGAACGTGCAGGCGATGAATGCGCCCTCGCCCCCCGGGAGGCCGTCCACGCCCGTCTCCGGGATGTACCGGCGGACGAGCCCGTCCTTGCCCAGCTCGGCCTGGATGGCGTCGGCCGTGCGCATCATACGGGGGTCGGCGTAGTCGACAAAGCCGAATGCCGGCAGCAGCAGCAGGGCGGCATCCAGGGCTGGCCGGTTGTAGGCCTGGGTGAAGACCCCGCGGTCCTTGTCGTAGCCGCGCGACTCGATGGCCGCCCGGATCTCGGCAGCCTTGGCCTGCCAGCGGTCGACCGGGGCTTGCCGGCCCAGGGCCTGGGCGAGGGCGACGCCACGGTCCAGGGCGGCCCAGCACATCGCCTTGCTATGCACGAAGTGGCGGGGTGCGCCGCGGATCTCCCACAGCCCGCGGTCTGGCTCGTCCACCCGCGCCGCGGCGGAGTCCACCAAGCTGACGAGGAAGGGCCAGTAGTCGTCCGTCGGGGCGTGGCCCCGCTTGTAGTCCTGCCAGACCAGCATGACCAGCTCGCCGTACATGTCCAGCTGCAGCTGCTCGGCGGCGGCGTTGCCGATACGCACCGGCTGCGAGCCGGCGTACCCCTTCAGGCCCACCAGCTCGACCTCGGTGAGGCGCCGCTCGCCGCCGACGCCGTACATGATCTGCAGGTCCTGGGCCGATCCGGCCGCGCTGCGCTGGATGAAGCGGCCGAAGCCCACGGACTCGCCGTCGTGGCCGATCTCCGCCAGCGAGCGGGCCGTGAAGGTCGAGTCCCGGATCCAGCTGAACCGGTAGTCCCAGTTGCGGGGTCCGCCCAACTGCTCCGGCAGCGAGGTCGTGGGCGCCGCCACGATCGCCCCGGTCGGTGCGTAATTCAGGCCCTTGAGCACGGCCGCCGAACGGTGGATGGCCGGGGCGTCGGGTCCGGCGGCCCTGCCCTTGCCTGACCACCGCCGCCACCAGGCGATGGTCTCCTGCAGCCGGTGGTCGGTGGCTTCGGGCGACGTCTGCCAGGCCGCAAGGCTGTCCAGCTCCTCCGGCGGCAGGTAGCGCATGCGCAGGTGCACCCGCTCCCCGGCCCGCACCTTGAAGTCCGCCACCAGGTCGTGGTCGCTGCGCCGCTGCATGGGCGCATCGAACTCGATCACCAGGGCCGTGCTCCCCCCGACGGCGGTCGCCAGGCCCTCCCCGGCCGACAGCCACGGGCGGATGGCCCCGTAGTCGAAGCGCGGCACCAGGTCCAGCCGGAACGGAACCTCCCCGCGCACGCCTTCGAGCACCCGCATCAGCAGGCGGAGCGGCCTGCGCCGCCCGCCCTCCCGCATGGCGAACGCATCCAGCAGACGCGCCTCGCCGCTGGCGGTGGTGAAGGTCGTCGCCAGCACCAGCGTCCCATCGAGGTAGGCGCGGCGCGCGCTCCACGGGACGGCGGGGGCCAGGGCGCAGTGCCCGGCCATGGGATCCAGGATGCGCGCAAAGCAGCTCGGCGCATCAAACCGCGGCATGCAGCACCAGTCGATGGAGCCGTCCCGCCCCACCAGGGCGCTGCCGTGGCAGTCGCTGAGGAAGCCGTAATCGGTGATGGCCGGCATCGGGCTCACTTGACCGCGCTCACAATCGTACCGGCGACGACCAGGGCGAGGCCAAGCCAGCCGGTTAGTGTCGGGGTCTGCCGCTCAATGACGATGATGCCCAGCAGCGAGCTGCCCACTGCGGCCGCGAACATGCCGAGCTGCACGGGCAGCAGCGGCCAGTGCTGCTGCAAGGCAAAGCGCATGGCCCAGAGCGGCCCCCACACCCCCAAGGCGAAGACCGGCAGCGCATAGAGCATGTATCGCCAGATCCCAAGGTGGGTCCGCAAGAAGACGTAGATGGCGACGTAGAAGACCAGCTGCGAAACAAAGAGGACCGCCCCGACCAGCACTTCAGACTGCATGCTCCCATTGTGGCCCGAAGGGCGCGGCGGGGCCACGGTGGGGCTCACATGGGGGGTGCGGTGGCGGCGGGCTGCATGACGCAGAGCGATCGCGTCACGCAAACCCGCCGCCATCCGTCGCTGCGCATTCCGTCGCTGCGGCGTCCGTCGCCCCGGGCGCCCTTCACAACATGGACTGCGGGTCCACGTCGACCGACAGGCGGGCCTTGCCCCGCACCTTGCCGGCCAGCTCCTGGGCGTGCGCCGCCGCCGCCCGCAGGGCTTCGGCCTCGGGGCCGCGCAGGGCCAGGTGCCAGCGGTGCTGACCCCTCAGCAGGGCCAGGGGGGCCTCGCTCGGGCCCAGCACCTCCACGCCGGGCTCGCCCCGCAGGCCGCGCGCCACCGCCTGCGCCAGGGCCGCCACGCCCTCCGCCTCCGGACCCGAGACCACCAGCCGCACGAGCTCCTGGGCCGGGGGCCAGCCGGCGGCCCGGCGCTCGCTCAGCTCCGCCTCAGCGAAGCCGGCGCTGTCCTGGCTGGCGGCGGCCATGATGGCCGGATGCTCGGGGGTGTACGTCTGGATCAGCACCTCGCCCAGGCGGTCGCCCCGACCCGCCCTGCCCGAGACCTGGCAGAGCAGCTGGAAGGTGCGCTCGGCGCTGCGGAAGTCGGGCAGGTTCAAGGCCGTGTCGGCGCTGACCACGCCCACCAGGGTCACGCCGGCGATGTCCCAACCCTTGGCCACCATCTGCGTGCCGATGAGCACATCCGCCTCGCCCCGGCGGAATTGGCCGTAGATGCGGGCGTGCGAGCCCTTGGTTCCGGTCGTGTCGACGTCCATGCGCAGGACGCGCGCCGCCGGGAAAGCCTCGCGCACGGCGCTCTCCACCCGCTCCGTGCCCGAGCCGAAGTAGCGGATGTAGTGCGAGCCGCAGCGCGGGCAGACGGTGGGCGGGCGGCGCACGTAACCACAGTAGTGGCAGCGCAGGCGCTCCTCGCTGGCGTGGTAGCCGAGCGAGACGGCGCAGCGCGGGCAGCGGGCCACATAGCCACAGCTGCGGCAGAGCACGAAGGTGGCGAATCCGCGCCGGTTGAGGAATAAAAGGGCCTGCTCGCGGCGCTGCAGGCGGTCGGCCAGGGCCTGGTGCAGCTCCCGCGAGAGCACCGAGCGGTTGCCGGCCTCCATCTCCGTCCGCATGTCGACCACGCGCACGGTGGGCATGGGGCGGCCCAGGACGCGCGCCGGCAGGTGCAGGCGCTGGAGGCGGCCATCGGCGGCGGCGGCCTGCGATTCCAGGGACGGGGTGGCACTGCCGAGGATCAGGGGGATCCCGGCGGCGGCCGCCCGGCGCATGGCCACCGCGCGGGCGTGGTAGCGCGGCACCTCGTCCTGCTTGTAGGTGCCCTCGTGCTCCTCGTCGAGCACGATCAGGCCAAGGTCGGGCAGCGGCGCGAAGATGGCGGAGCGGGCGCCCACCACGACGCCCACCTCGCCGCGGCGGATGCGCCACCACTCGTCGTGGCGCTCGCCCTCGCCGAGGCCGCTGTGCAGGACGGCGACCCGGTCCCCAAAGCGGCTGCGAAAGCGGGCGGCCGTCTGCGGGGTCAGGGCGATTTCCGGCACCAGGCAGATGGCGCGGCGGCCGGCCTCCAGGGTGGCGGCGATGGCGCGCAGGTAGACCTCGGTCTTGCCGCTGCCCGTGACGCCGTCCAGCAGGAAGGCCTGGTGGCGCGGAGCCCGCACGGCGGGCAGGATGGCGGCCAGGGCATCGGCCTGGGCCTGGGTGGGCTCCTCTGGGACGGGCTCCGCCGGCAGGTTCCCCGCCTCGGCGGCGAAGGGGTCGCGGCGGACCTGCACCGGCTGGGCCACGGCCAGCCCGTCGGCGATGAGAGCGCGCACGGCGGCCGGCCCGCAGCCGGCACGGGTGGCCAGGTCCTGGCGGGTCAGGCCGGGGCTCTCCCGGAGCAAGGCCAGGGCCCGGATCTGGGCCTTGCGCGTGGGCGGCGGGTCGGGCGCCCCCGCCACGGGGTAGAGAAGATCCTCCTCCCGGGGGTGGACGCGGGCCTCCCGCAGGTCGGCCGGCACCAGGGCCCGCAGGGCCTGCGCCAAGCGGCAGCAGTACCGCCCGGCCAGCCAGATGCCGAGGTCCAGGAGCTCGGGCGTGAGCAGCGGCTCAGGGTCGACGACCGAGGCGATGTCCTTGAGGTCGGCGACATCGGGCTGGTCCACGTCCTCCAGAAACCAGCCCACGACGCGGCGGGGGCCGAAGGGCACGCGCACGCGCTGGCCCCGGTGGAGGCGGCCGGCGAGGCTGGGCGGCACCCGGTAGTGGAAGGGGCGGTCGGTCCCGGCCGCCGCCACGTCGACCGCGACGGCGCAGAAGGTGTCCATGATGTGGCAGAGTTCGCCACGGACGGGCCGCAGGCCTTGGGAGGCGGTGGGCGGACATCGCTACGCCCCCAGAAACTCCACCAGGGCCGGCACGAACACCTGCATCTCCCCCCACGGCCAGCGTGGCGCGCAGGGCCGGCAGGAACGTGGCCCGCCCCATCACCACGGCGTCGCACCCGGCGATGAACTCCGGATAGCCGTGCGACTGGCCGGGGACGAAGCCATCCGCCCGGATCAGGGCGGGCAGGCCGTCCGCCGTGGCCACGAAGCCGTCCAGGCTACCCCCATCCGCGCCTTGATGCGCATCACGCCACCCGCTCCCCGCCGGCCAGCAGTTCGGCCAGCCCGTTCAGCGTCTGGTTCAGTCCCTCGACAGCCCCGTACTGCCGCACGGCCTCCTCCCGGGCCGCCACCGAGGTAAACCGCATTCGCACGGTGACCTCGGTCTCCCGGCCCAGCGCCGTGAAGCTGACCTCATGCCGGAACCACGGGTCTTCAAGGTGGTCGTAGACCAGCCGCTCGGGCGGCGAGACCTCCACATAGCGCACATGGTTGGGGAACTCCGTGCCGTCCGGGCCCCGCATCACGAAGCGCCAGTCGCCGCCGGCTCGCACATCCATCGCCGCGACGGCTGTCGTGAACCCTTTGGGTCCCCACCACCGCGCCACGTGCTCGGGCTCGGTCCACATGCGGTAGACAAGCGGCCGCGGCGCCGTCAGCAGGCGGCTGACCACGATCTCGCACCCCGCGGCCTCCAACTGCTCGGAGAGGCGGTCCATGCTCTCGGACATGCCGCGACGCATCCCGTACTTCAGGGCCATGTCGAGGTCGGCCGCCGTGTCGAACGTCGAGGCCATCGTCAGCTCCGTCTGCCCGTCAAGCTCGCGGAAGGTGGCAACGTTCAGATTCTCGTGCCCCTGCCAGCGCTGGGTGAAGACCAGCCGCTCATAGGGCACCACCTCGTGGAAGACGCCGTCGAATCGGTGCTCCGTCCCGTCCGGCGCCACCTGGGTCACGCGCCACGCGCCGCCCGGCCTGGCGTCCATCTCCTCCACGGTGTTGGTGAAGCCGCGCGGCCCCCACCAGGCGCCCATCCGCTCCGCCTCCGTGAAGGCGGCGAAGACCAGGGCCGCTGGCGCCTGGAACACCCGCGTCACCACCAGCACACGGTCGGCCGCCTCGGCCCCGGCCAGGACGGCCGCCAGGCGCTCCAAGCTCAGCGACCAGCCCATCTCCTGCCCCGGCAGGTAGGCCGCGGCCTCGGGCCGGGCCGACAGCACCCGCGTGCGGAGCGTGAGCAGCGTGGAGGCGCCCCGCTCCTCGAACGTCGCCGTGTTCAGGATCTCGAACACCGGCTCGCCGCTGCTGTCCGCCGCGCCCGCGGTGAACACCAGCCGGTCGAACGGGGTGACCTCGCGGAAGGCGCCGAACCCGGGGTACAGCGTGCCGTCGGGGCCGCTCATGTCGATGGACATGGCCCCGCCCGGCCGGGGGTCCACCTCGCAGCGCGGGACACCGAAGCCGCGCGGCCCCCACCACGCCCGCACGCGCCCCGGCTCCGTCCAGGCCTTCCACACCAGCTCGCGAGGCGCAGAGAACACCCGGGTCAACACCATCTCAGGCCATTCCGCCATCGGGCCTGCCCCCTTCCTGCTCTTGGACCTCACGCAGGTACTCCTCAAGCCGGTCGAAGCGCTCGTTCCACAGCTGCTGCAGCCACCCGGCCGCATCCTTGAGCGGCGCAGCCTCCAGCCGGCACGGCCGCCACTGGGCCCGCCGGCCGCGGGTGATGAGCCCGGCCCGCTCCAGCACCTTGAGGTGCTTGGAGACCGCCGGCAGGCTCATCGCGAAGGGTTCCGCCAGCTCCGAGACGCTCGCCTCCCCCGCCGCAAGCCGCGCCAGGATCGCGCGCCGCGTGGGGTCGGCCAGAGCCCCAAATGTGGTGCTCAGCTCATCCTCGGCAACCATCATTTAACCACCACGCTAATTAACCATTATGGAAAATACGGTGTCAAGGGGTATCATGAGCGCTGTGGACGACCTCTTCCCCACCCCCCGCCACGCGGAGCTGGCCCAGGCGCTCGTCGGCCTCTTCGCGGCCGAGGCGGACCTCAGCGCCGCCCTGCTGGGTGGCTCGCTCGCCCGCAGCCGCGGCCACCCCACCTCGGACGTCGACCTACTTCTCCTGATCCCGGACAGCCAGCTGCTTTCGTACCGGGCGCGCGATCGCGCGCCCAAATTCGCGGCCATCGGCGCGGGCCGGGTGGAGATGGAGCCGGACGGCGTGACGCTGGACTTCGGCGGCCTGGCGGCGCACGTCTGGATGACCGACGGCGACCTGCGGCCGCGCACCGCCGGCGCTGTGCTCGACGACCCCTTCGAGCTGGAGGTCGCCGCCCTGTTCGTGAACGCGCGCGTGCTGCTCGACCGCGATGGCCGCTACGGGCAGCTGCGCGCACGCTACGTGCCGTTTTACGACGAGGCGCTGCGGCAAGCGCGGCTCCTGGCGCTGGAGGGCGAGTTCGCGGACCACTGCGCCGCCGTGGAGACCCTGGCGGGGCGGGGCCTGCACTTTGCGGGGCTGGACCGGCTGCTGACGGCCTTCCGCGCCTTCGTGCTGGGGCTGTTCCTGGCGCGGCGGCGGTATCCGCTGGACCTGCTCAAGCATCTGGAGGAGCAGGTGGCCGACGGGCTGGCGCGGCCCGAACTGCTGCCCGCGCTGCGGTCGGTGCTGGCGCTGCCCGAGCTCGACGGCCCGGCCCTGGCCGAGCGGGCAGCGCGGCTGCGCGCCCTGTGGGCGGCGGAGGTCCTGAAGGCAAGGGCTTGACGCCATCCCACCCGTGCGCCATTCCGTTCGTCGCCGTGCTGTTCGCCGTGGCCGACAGACAAGCTTCTCGGGGTGGGGCCTCCTGGGCGGGGTGGCGCTGTAACGGAGTATTTCATCGGGGGATCCGCTCGGTACGGGCACCTCGCGGCGCGGGTTCACTGGCGCTACGGTGCGGTCTGCCTTTCCTCTTCCGCA